>NZ_JAVTSS010000002.1:0-318580 GCF_032678705.1 Pedobacter frigiditerrae
ATCACACAGCTTTTATTTGCAATTAAATACCTAACTATATGAATAACAATAGGAAAAATTTATGATTAGCAATTTCGGATATGGCGATGGAAGGGAAAAGGTTGTTATTAGCACTGGTTTTGCCACCTAAACCCGACATTAACGTAAATACTTTTTACAGTGCCAATTTATTAATCCGATGAATATTTGCATTGTAGATGTTATTCATCGAACGAATTAACAGAAGTTGCACAAAAAGATTGTAGTGATTGGCGGGACTTTCCGTAAAAAGATGCAGTAATTTGCTTTTCTAATACTGACCTATACTTAATAACACCAATGTACAAGCTTCAACAGGTTCTATATCATGTAAGTCGAGCATTTTTTCGAAATCAGGATTTTCTGTGCCTGGGTTAAAAATTACTCTTTTAGGTTTAGTTTCTAATATATAATCGAAATAATTCTTTTGTATATCAGGACCTATATATAAGGTTATTGTATCTATATCGTTATAAGGAGTTTCAGGTTTTTCGATTTTAACGCCCGCTACCTCCCCTTGTTTAACTCCTATGTTAACAATTGGGTGTCCTTTAGCGGTTAACATATGAGCCGCCCTATAAGCATATCTATCTGCGTTTGGAGTTGCTCCTATAATTAAAGTCTTTTTCATAATATGATTCTAAAATTTTAACAATAAAGCAATTTGACCTGAATGATAAGCGTGATGTTGAATTAATCCGTTAATGAGTTGGGCATTATTTACTCCAGAACCTAATGAAGGATTTCGTTCATCTTTTACCTCATTTGACCAGTGAGAAAAATTTAAATCACCTAAAGTTTCTATTAGCTTTTGATTGGCAGACTTAAATTGATTCAATATTTCATTCCATTCGGTTTCTGACATTTTTGTAGGAATTGGCCAATCTCCCCTTATGGGTTCTTTTGCAGTTCCTCCATTTATTCTGTCCAGCACTTCTTCTGTCCAAGATGTTAAATGCAAAACAAGCTCTGCAATGGAGTGTGCATTCGGTATGGGATGCGTGAAAACTTTATCTGCATTAGCTGTTTCAAGCAAACTCAATGCATTGCCACCGTGCCAAGCATCGCCATTATATGCTTTTTGGAGTTCGTCCACTAAATTTATCATAAATAGGATAATTTATAGTTATAACGTTTAAAATTATTAATTGTTTAAAATGGCATTTGCACAATTGACACCATCTATGGCAGCAGAGACAATTCCACCTGCGTAACCTGCGCCTTCTGCACAAGGATATAAACCATTAATTTGTGGATGTTGGTAGGTTTCTTTATTTCTAGGAATACGAACAGGGGAAGAAGTTCTACTTTCTACACCGACCAAAATGGCTTCATTTGTATAATAACCTTTCATCTTTTTGCCAAACAATGGTAATGCTGCTTTTAAGCTTGAGGCTACAAATTCTGGCAGAATATTATCTAACATCACACTTTTTGTACCCGGTAAGTAAGAATTTTTGGGCAAATCGATGGACAATCTGTTTTCTACAAAGTCTATCATCCGCTGTGCGGGAGCTACAAGATTGCCACCGCCGGCTTCAAAAGCTAGCTGTTCTATCTCAGATTGAAAGTTTAACATCCTCAAGGGATCATAACCTTGTACATCATCTAAAGTAACCTGAACTACGGTGCCAGAATTAGCAAAAGGATTATTTCGTTTAGAAGGAGACCAACCATTTACCACAATTTCGTCTTGTCCGGTAGCGCAGGGAGCAATTATCCCCCCTGGACACATACAAAAAGAAAACACGCCTCTGGTTTTTACCTGCTCTACCATACTATAATATGCAGGAGGCAAAAATTCACTTCTTATATCGCAATGATATTGAGCACTATCAATAATTTGCTGAGGATGCTCTATCCTTACGCCTAATGCAAAAGGTTTAGCTTCAATTAAGATATTCTTTTGATGAAGTAATTCGTAAATATCTCTTGCCGAGTGACCTGTTGCTAAGATAACTGAATTTGACAAGAGCTCTTGTTCTTGGTTAATGATTACGCCTTTAATCTTTACATCATCAATGATGAAATCTGTTAATTTGGAATCAAAAAGCACCTCACCACCTGCATTTTGAATTGTTTCTCTAATTGCAGTAATAATATGAGGGAGTCTATTTGTACCAATATGTGGACGAGCGTCAATTAAAATATCTTCATCAGCACCATGTTGTACAAAAATTTGCAATACCTTATTGATATCTCCACGTTTGTTGGAACGAGTATATAACTTACCATCAGAATAAGTGCCTGCACCACCTTCGCCATAACAGTAATTAGATTCGGTATTTACCAATCCTTGTTTATTGATAGCTGCTAAATCTCTTCGACGCTGTTTAACATCTTTACCTCTTTCTATTACGATTGGTTTTAATCCATTTTCGATGCATTGTAAAGCGGCAAACAACCCTGCAGGGCCAGCGCCAACTATAATTACTGTTTTAGTATCCGTTACTTTTTGGTAAGTAATTATAGATTCTTCCTTAATTGGAGAATCATCAATATATGCCCTTACCTGTAAGCGATAAATGACTTTTCGTGAACGAGCATCTATTGAACGTTTTAAAACTTCGTGATGCTTGATTGTAGAAATATCAACCTTTAAAGCTCTAGAAAGGTTTTGAAGAATGATTTGCTCATTAGCAATATGCTCTGGAGCAATGGTGATTTCGATTTCTTTTTGCATAGTTCATGTCGAGTTTTTATCTCGAATAGTACAAAAATACAGTTTTCAAATTACAGTTGACAGTTTTTGACAAGATTTGCAATTAGGCTTTATTTAGTATATTAGTGTAGCATTTATGGCAACTTGTCAGTATTTTGTCTTCTTTAGTAACAAGGTATGAATATTGATATCTAAATTGAAATAGAAACCTAAAAAACAAAAATAGAAATGAAAAAACCGGTAATCTTTGGAATAATTGGAGTTGTAATTTTAATAGCACTAATTGGTGGGTGTAATAGCTACAATGGTTTAGTTGCATCCGATGTTGAGGTCCAGAACAAATGGAGCCAAGTAGAAACACAGTATCAACGTAGATCTGATTTAATACCTAACTTAGTGAGTACCGTAAAAGGTGCTGCAAAATTTGAGCAGGGTACATTAACCGCCGTTGTTGAAGCTCGTGCTAAAGCTAGTCAGATAAAAGTAGACCCAAGTCAATTAACACCTGAAAATATTGCCAAATATCAACAAGCTCAAGGTCAAGTAGGACAAGCTTTAAGTCGTTTGATGGTTTTAACAGAAAACTATCCAGAACTTAAGGCTACTCAACAATTTAGCGATCTTTCTGTTGCCTTAGAAGGTACCGAAAATAGAATCGCAACATCTCGTAAAGATTTCAATGATGCTGTTAAAGGATACAACACTAGCATTAGGTCGTTCCCAAGCAATATATGGGCAAAAATGTTTGGCTTCAAAGAGAAGTCAGGATTTGTTGCTGAAGTAGGCGCAGAAAAAGCACCAACTGTAGCATTTTAGTTGTAAAATAACATAATTAGGGTAATGTGTGTTTTAATAACAGAACACATGTTACCCTTTAATTTTATAAAAACATTTATATGCCTTTTTTCACAACAGAAGAACAAGAATTAATAGCCAATGCCATTGCAGATGCTGAAAAAGCAACTTCAGGAGAAATTAGAATAGCTGTAGAAAAAAACTGCCATGGCAGTGCTTTCGAAAGAGCAACCGAATATTTTGCCGAGTTAGGCATGGATAAAACAGCGCAACACAATGGCGTACTTATCTATTTAGCTTATGCCGACCACAAATTTGCTATTATTGGCGATAGAGGAATTGATACAGTTGTACCAGATGATTTTTGGGAAACAACACAAGTTGCAATGAAAGCTCATTTTTTAAGTGGCAATATTGCTGAAGGAATTATTGCAGGAGTAGCACTTGCTGGTGAGAAACTTGCCTTATTTTTTCCTTATCAAAGTGGTGATGTAAATGAGCTGCCGAATGACATTATTTATATGGACCAAGATGAAACCAAATAAAATGAAAAAATTAGCACTCTTACTTTTATTTACTTTTGGTTATTTTCTTGCTTCTGCCCAAGAGTTTCCTACAAAACCAAATACACTGGTTAACGATTATACCAACACTTTAAGTGCCGGTCAAATACAACAATTAGAGCAAAAACTAGTTGCATTGGACGATTCGACTTCTAATCAGATATCTGTAGTACTGGTTAAGACAGTTGGGGATTATGATATTAATGAATATGCCCTTGAACTTGGTCGCAAATGGGGAATTGGCGGTAAAGGAAAAAACAATGGTGTTATCTTATTAATTGCCATTGGTGATAGAAAGATGTCTATCCAAACTGGATACGGATTAGAAGGTGCTTTACCTGACGTATACACCAAAAGAATTATAGAAAATGATATCAAGCCATTTTTTAAAACCGGTGACTATTATGCAGGGATTGATGCTGGAACTAATTCGATTATTTCGGTAATTAAGGGCGAATACAAAAATGATAATCCAAAATCTAAATCACGGGGTGGCAGAGGCAGCGCAGGATTTATTGTGCTCATCATCATTATTATCATCGCAGTTGTTATTAGAAAAGGTGGTGGCGGTGGCGGAAGTCAAGTTATTGGCGGACGTGGTGTTGCAGAAGCCCTATTGTTTGGAGCATTATTAGGAGGCAGTGGTCGTAATTCTGGCGGAAGTGGTTTTGGTGGTGGTTTTGGAGGCGGAAGCAGTGGTGGAGGAGGATTTGGCGGATTTGGAGGTGGAAGTTTTGGTGGTGGCGGTAGCAGTGGTAGTTGGTAAGTTTAATTTACTATTTAAGAATTACGATTTTACATTGACATACAAGTATATCATATGTACAGAAGAGACCTAATTACAGCAGAAATAGAAAAGCTTGCTCAGGTTTTAGCCAGAATAATGGGGTTAAAACTTGAGCTTAAGTTAGACGAAGCAGAATTACTGTTTAATGAAACAATGTTGAATAGCTTTTCACTTTCTAATTCTATATTATATAACAAGGATAATTCTTCCTTTGAAAAATGGCTAAATGAATCTGACCTCCCTGCTGAAAAACTAGATTCTTTAAGTGAATTTTTGTATTATCAATTAAGCACTAGCATAGAACAAAATCAAATTATCGCACCGAAATTGAATCAAATTTACGAGCACTTATCAAACAAGCATAAAATTGTGCATTTGGTAAACATGCATCGTCAAAAAATAATTCAACAATATTTATAAATAAATGGAAATTTTAAAGTGGCAAAAAATTGCTTCTAAATATTTAGTAAAAGAAAAGTGGGCTACTTTAAGAGTTGATACTTGCAAATTACAAAATGGAAGTATTAAGGACGATTATTACGTACTTGAATATCCAAATTGGGCGAATGCTGTTGCACTAACAATAGAAGGCAAAATAATTCTAGTAAGACAATATCGCTTTGCGGCAGATATAATCTCTTTAGAAGTACCAGGTGGAGTTATTGATGACGGCGAAGAACCAGAAGCTGGAATAATACGAGAATTACAAGAAGAAACTGGCTATAGTTTTGAAAGCTGTGAATTAATTGCTACGCTATATCCTAATCCTGCAACATCAACCAACAAGACTTTTACTTATCTGTTAAAAGGTGGCGTTAAAACTCACGAACAACATTTAGATGAACACGAGATTTTAAATGTTGAGGAATATACAATTGAAGAAGTGAAGCAACTTTTAAAGGATAATAAAATAGACCAAGCTTTACATGTTGCCGCTTTGTATTATGGATTGATGCATGTGTAAATTAATTAATGTTTAACAAAAAATGCCCTGAAAATTCAGGGCATTTTTTGTTAAACTCAATTTTTAAAAACACAGCAAAATAGATTGCCACGTCGTTCCTCCTCGCAATGCCGATTAGGTACTAACTCATTTTCAGTTTTTTCTGAATATCGTTAACATAAGCTTTGAATTTTTTATCTGTCTCAATTAAATCTTCAACTGTTTGGCAAGCGTAGATTACCGTAGAGTGGTCTCTACCTCCAAAAAAAGCACCAATTGTTTTTAATGAAGATTTGGTATGGCTTTTAGACAAATACATTGAAATTTGACGAGCCTGTACAATTTCGCGTTTACGAGTTTGTGATTTAACCATATCAACAGGAACTTCAAAGTATTCGCACACCAATTTCTGGATGTATTCCATTGAAATTTCTTTAGAAGTATTTTTGATGAAGTTCTTTAACATCTGTTTAGCCAAGGCCAAATCGATATCTTTTTTATTCAACGTAGACTGTGCTAGTAAAGAAACCATTGCTCCTTCTAGTTCACGTACATTGTTATCAATATTGTGCGCTACGTATTCTACCACATCGCTTGGCAATTCAATGCCATCAGCATACATTTTCTTTCTAAGAATAGCGATACGAACTTCCAAATCTGGCACTTGCAAATCTGCAGATAATCCCCATTTGAAACGGCTTAATAATCTTTCCTCTAATCCCGCTAAATCCTTAGGTGCCTTATCTGACGTTAAGATAACCTGCTTACCTGATTGATGTAAGTGATTAAAGATATGGAAGAAAATATCTTGAGTTTTTTCTTTACCTGCAAAGTTGTGTACATCATCCATAATGATTACATCCATTGCTTGATAAAAGTTTACAAAATCGTTAATGGTATTATTCTTTAATGAATCTACAAACTGTTGGCAGAATTTTTCACAAGAAACGTAGATAACCAATTTATCAGGCATGCTACGTTTAATCTCGTTACCAATAGCTTGTGCCAAATGCGTTTTACCTAAGCCCACACCACCATAAATCATTAATGGATTAAATGAAGTGCCGCCTGGTTTTGCCGCTACGGCATATCCTGCAGAACGAGCTAATCTATTACAATCTCCCTCAACATAGTTTTCGAAAGTGTAATTTGGATTTAACTGTGGATCTACAGTTAACTTTTTCAATCCAGGTATAATAAAAGGATTTTTGATATCCTTATTTATTGATACAGGAATTGGCATTGATTGCATTTTTGCTTCTGCCCCATTTCCGTTTGAGGGCATATTTGTTGTGTAAGGAGAGCCTGTGTTCGACGACTTGTCGACTACGATATTATACTCTAATCTTCCTTCATCTCCCAATTGCTTTTTTACTGTTTTACGAAGCAAGCCCACATAGTGTTCTTCAAGCCATTCGTAAAAAAATAAACTAGGCACCTGGATGGTTAAAACCTTTCCTTCTAATTTAAGTGCTGATATCGGTTCGAACCAGGTTTTGAAACTTTGGTTCGGAATGTTATCCTTAATTATTTGGAGACAGTTCTTCCATACTTCGGTACAAGTTTTTTCCATTGTTATTCGTTAATTTGTTGGTTTTCAGTTCTAATAAGGACATTACGGAGGTGCCCTTTTGGAACATCGAATATTCAAAAAATTATCAACAAAAAGAACATTTTTTTTAATTAATTTGTAAGTAGTTCAGAAGCAGTATCATAAACTACTTAACCTAAATTTTTTGTGTTGATAACTATTTTTTAACCACAAATTAATATTCCCCAAACACGTTTCTTAAACAATCTGCTATTTCGCCCAATGTAGCGTATTCTTCTACTGCAACAAGGATAAAAGGCATTAAATTGCCATTGGATTTGGCAGCTTCTGTTAAGTTATTTAACGCTAAAGAAACCTTTTCATTATTCCTTTCTGCTTTGAGCTTATTTATTTTTTCTGTTTGGATAATCCTGATGCTTTCATCTATGGTTAGGGTATCAGTAATAGCTTCTGTTTCTTGAGTAAATTTATTAACGCCAACGATGATTCGCTCTGCACTCTCTACCTCTTTTTGATATTGGTAAGCCGAGTTTGCAATTTCCTGTTGGATGTATCCATTTTCGATTGCATTTACAGAACCACCCATTGCATCTATCTTATCGATATATATAAGTGCTGCAGTTTCAATCTCATCTGTCAGTGTCTCTACAAAATAAGAACCTGCCAATGGATCTACTGTATCAGTTACCCCACTTTCAAAAGCTATAACCTGTTGTGTACGCAATGCGATTTTTGCCGCAGCCTCAGTTGGCAAAGACAAAGCCTCATCGTAACCATTCGTATGCAAAGATTGTGTTCCGCCCAAAACCGCAGCCATTGCTTGATTAGTAACTCTAATTACATTATTTAATGGCTGTTGAGCTGTAAGTGTTGAGCCTCCTGTTTGTGTATGAAACCTCAGCATCATTGCTTTTTCGTCTATTGCGCCAAGAGATTTTGTAATGTTTGCCCACATCCTTCTAGCTGCCCTAAACTTGGCAATTTCTTCAAAGAAATTATTATGGCAATTGAAAAAGAATGATAATCGCTTTGCAAAAACATTAATATCTAATCCTTTCTCTAATGCAGCATTTAAATAAGCTTTTCCATTTGCTAAAGTAAAAGCTAATTCTTGCACAGCTGTAGAACCTGCTTCGCGAATGTGATAACCGGAAATAGAAATGGTATTCCATTTTGGCACTTCTTTACTACAATACTCGAAAATATCTGTAATGATACGCATTGATGCTTTCGGTGGATAAATATATGTTCCACGAGCAGCGTACTCCTTTAATATATCGTTTTGAATGGTGCCAGATATTTCCTTTAAATCTGCCCCCTGTTTCTTAGCTAATGCGATATACATCGCTAATAAAATAGAAGCCGTGGCATTGATTGTCATAGATGTTGTTATTTTCTTTAGCTCTATTCCATCGAAAAGAATTTCGATATCTTTTAATGAATCTATCGCTACCCCAACTTTTCCGACCTCTCCATCTGCCATTTCGTGGTTGGAATCGTAACCTATTTGTGTTGGCAAATCGAATGCAACAGACAAACCCATTGTACCTTGCGCCAACAAATAATGATAACGTTTATTGGATTCTTCGGCGGTTGAAAAACCAGCATATTGCCTCATAGTCCATAATCGTCCACGATACATGTCTTTTTGTATCCCCCTGGTAAATGGAAATTCGCCTGGAGTTTCTGTTATGGGTTTGGCAGAAGTATAAATATCCTTTATTTCAATTCCTGATGTTGTGGTAAATTTCTTGCTCATACTTTTCGGTTAACTGTAGATGAGGTTAATTGTTTAACTGTTCAATTAACCAGTTTAAACGATTAAACAATTAACCTATTAAAACAATTTATGTATATCCTTTTTAAGATGGTCTATTGTTAAATCGTACGGATTTTCTTCTATCCCACTCATGTGCTGCAAAACCTTTTTACTAATGTCTATACCAGTTGCCGTTTCTGGCAGCCCTTGCACCACATTATTAATCATTGCAATGGTATCATCCTTTAATTTACGAACTACATTCCAGCTTACCGAATCAACATAAAGCTGTTGAGTGATGTTGTGTTGATATTCTGATTTGATATCATTTAATATAATCGCCTGTAATTCTTTAACGCCAATGCCTTGTTGATGTAACCTTACTAAAAGATTTGCGGGGTTAATTCGTTCTGTAAAAATAATTAACCGCTCATATGCTTGCAGACGAAGGGGAAAAAGTGAGCCACGACTATCCTTATTCGCTTCTAAAGTTTTAAATCTGAAATAATTCTGAATATCATTCTTTAATAAAAAATAGGCTGCAACAACAGTTATTATTCCGCCAAATGCAATAATGGCAACTTGAGTAAAAAAGTAGGTGAGGTTCATTCTATTTTGTTTGAATACCGTAATATTAATAAGTGCAACGAACAAAAATGTACATTAATATTTATATTTGTAGGTACTAATTATAAAAATATGAGTAACACAGTAGAAACTACTTTTGCACCTGTATCATTTACAGAAACTGCGGTTAAGGAACTTTTGAAACTTAAAGACCAACAAGAAATAGCTGATGATTTTGGATTAAGGGTTGGAGTTGAAGGTGGTGGGTGCTCTGGAATGAGCTATGTTTTAGGTTTTGACCAAAAGAAAGATGGCGACCAAGAATTTATAGTTGATGGAATTAAGATATTTATGCATAAAGCACATCAAATGTATTTATTAGGAATGCAGGTTGATTGGCAAGATGGTTTAAACTCAAGGGGATTTACTTTTAGCAACCCGAATGCAGCTAGCTCTTGCGGTTGTGGAACTAGCTTCTCAGTTTAAGCACATTATATTTGTAACATTTTAACAGGTCTCGTTGTCTTAACAGCGGGACTTTTTATTTTTACTCCTAATTCGTATTTATTTACATCAAATGACTTATACCGAAAACGTAAGACTTGCACTACAATCTATCAAAAGTAATCGCCTTCGCACCATTCTTACTGCGTTAATTATCGCGATTGGCTTGTCTGCCTTAGTTGGTATTTTAACTACTATCGATGCCATAAAAACAAGCATGACAGAAGCTTTTTCTAGCATGGGAGCTAATTCATTTAATATTAGAAATAGAGGAAGTGGTATTAGAATTGGAAATGGCAAAAGGCCAAAACCATTTAAATCAATTCGTTATGAAGATGCAATGAAATTTAAAGAACGATTAAATGCACCTGCAAATGTTTCTGTAAGTGTATTTGCCAGTGGAGGTTCAACAGTTAAGTATCAGCAAGAAAAAACAAATCCTAATATTAATGTACAAGGTATTGATGAAAATGGTTTAGGCTCTCAAGGTTTGAATCTTTCTTTGGGAAGAAATTTCACAAATTCTGAAGCCACTTTAGGTAACAACATCTGTATCATTGGAAGTGAGATTGCCAAAACAGTTTTCAAAAAGGAAACTCCATTAGACAAAGTAATTAATGTAGGCAACAATAAGTTTAAAGTTATTGGTGTGCTTGCTGAAAAAGGTTCAGGAATGGGCCCGAATACCGATAGAGCAGTGTATGTCCCTTTATATAAAGCAAAGCTGATTAATTCCAATTCAAACCCATCGTACACCATAACAGTTAATGTGCCAAGTAAAGAATTAATGGATAATGTAATTGGTGAAGCTACTTCAGAGTTTAGAAATATAAGAAAGGTTAAAATTGGTCAACCAAATAACTTTGAGATTACCAAAAGTGATTCTGTCGCAGAAACTTTAGATGAAAACTTAAAATATGTAGTGATTGGTGGAATTGCTATTGGCGCCATAACTCTTTTAGGAGCATCCATAGCGTTGATGAACATAATGTTGGTATCAGTTACTGAGCGAACACGTGAAATTGGAATTAGAAAAGCTATTGGAGCAAATCCATCTGTAATTAGAAAACAGTTTTTAATTGAAGCTATTGTGATTTGCTTACTTGGAGGATTTTTTGGCATCCTGTTAGGTGTTGGAATTGGAAATTTAATTTCATTATCTATGGGAGGTGCTTTTTTAATGCCATGGATATTTATTATGATAGGCTTTGCATTGTGCGTTGGAATAGGCATACTTTCTGGTTATTATCCTGCTAAGAAAGCATCAAAATTAGACCCTGTTGAAGCATTGAGATACGAATAACTCAGTTTTCAATTGGCAGTTTACAGCAAAATTCTACAACAACAAATTATTTATTTGAGGCTGGGCCAATAAATTTTGGAGTCTTTCTGAATTTAAGGATTCTTTTAAAGCATCTGCATGGCGAAGATGATGCATATCGGTCCCTAGAAAATTCACACAGTAATTGTCTAACAGTTCTTCTGCTGTTGATTTGCTGTGTTTACCATAATATCCTGTTAAGGAAATGGTATTTAACTGCAACAAGCAGCCAGTCTCCCTAATTTGTTGGTGACTTTCTATAGAGTTATAATAATAGGGATATCTTTCTGGATGGGCCAAGACAGGCTGATAACCAGCATCTTGAATTTTGGCAATAATTTCAAACAAATTATGAGGAGCATTGATATAAGATAATTCAAAAAGAAGGTAATTCTCCCCAAAAGTTAACACTTCCTTTTTTTCTATTTTACTCTCAAAGGTTTCATCTAGATAATATTCTGCTGCTGCATGAACTTCTAAATCAATGTTATTTTGCAATAAGCCTTCTCGTAATACATCCAACGCTCTATTAATTGTTGAAGGCGTATTACGGAAATAATCGGCCATGATATGTGGCGTGGCAATTAATTTTCTAAAACCTAAGGCTTTAAAACGCTTGGCTAGCAATATGGAGTCATCGATGTTTTTTGCTCCATCATCAATACCTGGTAAAATATGCGAGTGCATATCTGTTCCAATCACTGAAAAATCAAATTCTGGTTCTTTTTTCTTTTTAAACCAATTGAACAAAATTACCTCCCTTTATATTGATTATCATAGTATGCCTGATAATTTCCTGAAGTTACATTATTTAACCAATCCTCGTTATTTAAATACCAATCTACCGTTTTTGCCAAACCTTCCTCAAACTGTAAGCTTGGCACCCAATCTAATTCGTTTTGAAGTTTTGTTGAATCAATTGCATATCTCAAGTCGTGGCCTGCTCTGTCAGTTACAAATGTGATTAATTTAGCAGATTCTCCTTGAGCTCTTCCCAATTTTTGATCCATAATAGTACATAACAAATGAATTAAATCTAGGTTTTTCCATTCATTATGACCGCCAATATTATAGGTTTGTCCTGTTTTAGCTTGATGAAAAATTACATCAATCGCTCTTGCGTGATCTTCTACCCAAAGCCAATCTCTAACATTTTCACCTTTTCCATAAACAGGAACAGGTTTATTATTCTTTATGTTATTTATGGCCAATGGGATTAATTTTTCAGGAAAATGATGTGACCCATAATTATTAGAACAATTAGAAATAACAACATCTAATCCGTAAGTATCATGATAGGCACGCACAAAGTGATCAGAACTAGCCTTTGATGCAGAATATGGGCTATGAGGATCATAAGCTGTAGATTCTGTAAACATTCCAGTTTCGCCTAATGCTCCGTAAACTTCATCTGTAGAAACATGGTAAAAACGTTTCGTTGCATAATTACCTTTCCAAAACTCTCTGGCAGCATTTAAAAGATTAACAGTACCTATCACATTAGTCATTACAAATGCAGTTGGATCTACAATGGAGCGATCTACATGAGATTCTGCTGCCAAATGAATTACAGCATCGAAATTCTCAGCTTTAAAAAGATTGTTAATTTCTGCTGCATCGGTAATATCGGCTTTTATAAATCTGTAATTGGATTTATTCTCTACATCAGTAAGATTAGCTAAGTTGCCCGCATAAGTTAATGCATCTAAATTAACTATTTCATATTGGGGGTAGTTATTTACAAACCTTCGCACAACGTGCGAGCCTATAAAGCCTGCACCACCTGTAATTAAAATCTTCTTCATTTTTTAAAGTTCCTGCGGCAAACCTAACTCTTTAGCTATCCTTGCCATATTTCCAGTATATATTTTCTTTAGTAAATTGTCCATTTCATTCTTCAAATCAAATTGCAAATCTTCGTGCAACTTTCCAAACTTGCGCAAGGTTATTAAAGTAGATTTTATAAAAAACTTTGCAAAAAGCTCCTCGTAGTTTTTATAAGATGAAAAAAGACCTGATTTAAACTCGGTTATTGTATTGTTATATAAGAATAATCTCAATTCTACATCTTCAAAACCGGCCTTGGTTACTCTAAAATTATGATTAACTGCCTTAGCCAATTTACGTAAATTAGCTAAAACATCTTTAGGATTCACACTTTTTGCAGACTTAAAGTTTTGCAGGTTTTGCGAAATAAGTTCTTTAATGTTGATTACCCTATCTCTTAGATTACTCTCATCTTCCAATAATAAAAAATGCAGATGTTCTGTAAGCACCTTATCCTTTGCCACCAAGCGAAGTAAGAGTTTATCTTTCTCTTTTGGAGGTAAAGCTAAAATCTCAACTTTTAAATCTTTGTGCTCACTTAGCTTCATCTAAAAAGGATTATCCCTTAAATATTTTTCCCAATTCCAAGCCGAACTCATCATTTCTTCAATACCTAATTCAGCTTTCCAGTTTAATTCTTTATTAGATTTCTCAACATCACCATAAGTTTGTTCAACATCTCCCTCTCTTCTAGCTCCAATCACATAATTCAATTTCTCACCAGTCGATTTCTCAAACGCATTAATGATTTCTAATACAGAACTTCCTTTTCCCGTTCCAATATTGTAAACTTCGTAATTATCAACACTCTGTGTTTCTAATTTTTTAATTGCAGCAACGTGAGCTTTTGCCAAATCTACAACATGAACATAATCTCTAATTGCAGAACCATCAGGCGTATTATAATCACTACCGAAAACGGTTATTGCACCTCTTTTTCCAATTGCAGACTGGGTTATAAAAGGAATTAAATTTTGAGGAACACCAATAGGTAATTCGCCAATTAAGGCAGATTTATGTGCACCAACTGGATTAAAGTATCGTAATGCGATAACTTTTAAGTCTGGCGTTACCGCACAAGTTTCTTGCAAAATTTCTTCTGCAATTTGTTTTGTGTTACCATAAGGTGATTCCGCCTTTTTTACAGCGGCAAATTCTGTCACAGGTAAACTATCTGGCTGGCCATATACCGTGCAAGATGAAGAAAAAACTAATTTAATTTTGCTATTAAAGGCAGTTATAATATTAATTAGTGAGTAAAAATTATTACGATAGTATTTTAAAGGTTGTTGTACTGATTCGCCTACAGCCTTAAATGCGGCAAAGTGAATTACCCCATCAATATCTTTGTGTTGGCTAACAAATGAATTAACTGCTTGCTCATTACATAAGTCTAATTCTGCAAATTCAGGTCTTTTTCCTGAAATTTTTTCAATTTGATCCAACATCTTAGGGTCTGAATTTGAAAAATCGTCTACCACAACTACTTCGTATCCAGCATTAAAAAGCTCAACAACCGTATGAGACCCAATATATCCTGCTCCACCAGTAACTAATATTTTTGCCATTATTTTCTAATTAAAATTGAGATTATTATATCGTCGATTAATCACCTTTTAAACTCAAATACCTGCATTCTTCATATAATATTCGAAGGTTTTAAATTTATTGATTTATCTTGCGACGAAGATAAGAAATAAGACGCAAAATGCTTTGGATTTATAATATTGGAATAGTAATGTATGGCTTATTATTAAAGCTTGCATCACTTTTTAACGAAAAAGCAAAGCTTTTTGTAAACGGACGGAAAAACGTATTTGAAAACATAGCCCAAAAAGTGAATGTTAAAGACAGGCCAATTTGGTTTCACTTTGCATCTTTAGGAGAATTTGAGCAAGGTAGACCTGTTTTAGAAAAATTAAAATCCGAAAATCCTTCCCAAAAAATAGTAGTCACCTTTTTTTCCCCTTCTGGTTATGAAATTAGAAAGAATTACGCTTTGGCGGATGTTTTTTATTTACCATTAGATACCTCTTCAAATGCAAAAAGATTTATAGAATTAGTAAATCCAAAATCAGCCATATTTACCAAATACGAATTTTGGTTTCATTATTTTAAGGAGTTACACAAAAACCAGATTCCACTTTTTTTAATTTCTGGAATTTTTAGATCTGATCAAACTTTCTTCAAAAGCTATGGTGGCTTTTATCGAAATATCTTAAAATATGTTACTCACTTTTTTGTGCAAAATGAAGAAAGCGTTTCTTTATTGAAAAGCATCGGAATAAATGAGGTAAGTTTAGCAGGAGATACACGCTTTGATAGAGTTTATGAAAATGCTCAACAACCAAAAAAATTAGAGTTAATTGAAACTTTCTGTGGTAACTCTAGGGTTTTCATAGCTGGTAGTACTTGGCCAGAAGATGAAAAACTTTTGGTTTTATTAACTGAGAAGTATCCAGATTGGAAGTTTATAATTGCGCCACATGAAATTGGAGAAAATCATATTCGAGAAATTGAAGGTCTATTTCCAAAAGCAACCAGGTTTTCAGTTTTTAGTTCGAAGGTTTCAGCAACTTCATCCCAAATCTTAATTATCGATAATATCGGAATGCTTTCTTCTCTATATCAATACGGCAAATTGGCCTATATCGGTGGTGGATTTGGAGTTGGTATTCATAACACTTTAGAAGCCGCAGCATTTGGGTTACCAGTAATTTTTGGCCCCAAATATGATAAGTTTCAAGAAGCAAAAGATTTAATAGCAATTGGAGCTGCAAAAAGTATTTCTT
Organism: Pedobacter frigiditerrae; assembly: GCF_032678705.1. NCBI lineage: Bacteria > Pseudomonadati > Bacteroidota > Sphingobacteriia > Sphingobacteriales > Sphingobacteriaceae > Pedobacter > Pedobacter frigiditerrae. The sequence continues at coordinate 16,091 of NZ_JAVTSS010000002.1, forward strand.
CTGCTGATGAATTAATTGCTGCTTTTGAAGATTTTAAAGCAAACGAAAGGGCATCCGCCGATGCGAAAAACTATGTTAAAGAGAAAAAAGGAGCAACAGAAATGATTATTGAAACCTTAAACAGAAATTAAGACTTAACCATTTCCGCTAGCGCCTCAATAAATTTAGGATGATCATTTAAGCTTTCTACCAATTGAACATGTTCGCCTCCTAATTCTTTAAACTCTTCATGATACTCTACTGTAATTTCATATAGAGTTTCTAGGCAGTCTGCCACAAATGCTGGACTAAAAACTAACAAGCGTTTTTTTCCTTCGGCTGCCAATTTCTTTAAAACATCGGTTGTATAAGGTTGAACCCAAGGTTCTTTACCTAAACGAGATTGAAAACAAACCGTATAATTTTCTTTTGAGATACCTAGTTCCGCCGCCAATAATCTCGCTGTGTCGTGACCCTGTGCAGAATAGCAGAATTTATTAGTATCATTTAAGGTTTCGCAGCAATCTGAATTTTTCAAACAATAACTTCCTGTATGATCGCATTTAAGTAATTGTCTTTCGGGTAACCCATGAAAACTAAACAACACATGGTCATAATTTTCTGGTTGATGCTTCCTTGCATTTTCCGCAAAAACTTCAATCATTTGTTTGTTATCATGGAAAGAATTGATGAAAGATATTGGCGGAACAGTTTGCCATTTACTTACCAACTCCATAACCAACTGCATAACAGAACCAGAACTTGCTGATGCATATTGAGGAAACATTGGAATAACCTTAATGCTTTCTACTAAACCAGCTTTTAAATTGGCCAATGCACTTTCTATGGATGGGCTTTGGTACCGCATAGCTAATTCTACATGATACTCATCACCTAATTTTTCTTGCAACAATTTAGCTTGAATTTTACTGTAATGGAGAAGTGGCGAACCGTTTTCGTTCCAAATTTCTTTATATAATTTTGACGTTTTAGGACTTCTAAAAGGAACAATAATTCCTTTTACCAATAAAGTTCTGTTGAATTTTGGGATATCGATAACCCTTTCATCCATCAAAAACTGGTCTAAATATTTACGAACTGACGGCACTTCTGGACTATCTGGTGTACCTAAATTAACTAATAAAACTCCCTTCTTTCCCATAATTATAATTCGAATATTACACCAATTGTTGGCAATATATTACCGCTAGTATTTGTTAGCAATTTAGTTTTAAATCGAGTTACATCTCCTGTTGCATCTTGTGCATTTCCATTTGCATCTCTATCTAATACTAACTGCGATTGTGTTTCGTATTTATTGTAAGTCAAATTTTGAATATCCAAATATACGTTAAGGTTAAATTTCTTAAAAGGATACTTTTTATCTACTCTAACATCTAATTGATAAAACCCTTTTAATCTATTGTCATTCAGCCTATCATAATCCTGTACACCTTGAGGAAATATAGAATAATTACTTTTTAATGAAGAATAAGCAATATCATAAGGTGTATAAGGACTGCCACCACCTAAGCGAAATTTAGCGCCAATCTCCCAGTTTCTAGGGATAATCTTCCCTGCTGTCATGCTTAAGATATAGCGATTATTCCAACTTGACTGCACATATTCTCCCAATTTATCCTTAAACTCACTACAGAAGAGCGTTAAAGCAAAAATTCCATAAAACCCCTTATTTAATCTTTGTTGCGCAAAAAACTCTAAGCCATAACTTCTTCCATCAGTTTCGCCAACAACTGGTTTATTTCCTACAACACCAAAATCAGCACCCAAATTTGCCAACGGAATTACATCACCAAAAACTTTTACCATAGGATAGCGGCTGTAGTTTTTAAAGAATCCTTCGACAGTAAACTTGGTGTTTTTTAAGGTATTATATTCTAAACCAGCAACAACTTGTGCAGAGCGGATGTAATTTACATTTTGATTAAGCAACGGGCCACCTGTGTTGTTTCTAAAACCTAAAACAGTGTAGGCAGGTAACTGATAGTAAATACCAGTATTAAAATTAAAGCTAACTTTCTCATTAAAATTATAAGATGCTGAAAACCTTGGAGACAGCGTCTTAAAAGGGTTTTCTCCTTTGGAACTAAAACTGTTACCATCTAACCTTAATCCAAAAGAAAGATTTAGTTTATCTGCTAGATATGGTGCACTAACTTGTCCAAAAGCGCCATACTTAATAAAATCGATGGCAGAAACATAACCTTCAGTTCCACCAGGTAAAACTTGTAAGCTATTTGTGGTATAATCAGCAGTTTCTATGCCTGCACCAAAATTTATCTTGTATTTCCCTTCACGAGATGAATTTTCAACTCTTAATTTATTTTCAGTTTCTGTAGATTGATAATTTAAGGTTTGAATTTTGTTTTCGTCATTGTCTTGGAATTTGTAGGCCTCATTTTTCAGATAATTTCTACTCAAAACAATAGTAGAAAACCCTTTCTCTCTATAGTTTTTATATACAGCTCCAATGGTATAGTTGTTTTGTTTGTTCTCAGGAAAATTGGCAATGGTATATAAATTATTTTCTGTTTTTTCAGTATTGAAGTTGAGTACAGCTTTATCTAAAGCACCTAAACCTAGGATGGTTAACTCATTTTTAGTATTGAATTTCGTCTTAATCTTAAACTGAAAATCTTGGTAAGAAGGCAAAAATGGCAAACCCAATAACTTGAAAAGCCCTTGTAAATACGACAGCCGATACGAAGCCATATAAGTTGTCTTTTTGCTAATCGGTCCTTCAACTACTGTAGCAAAATCACTTGAACCGATAGTTAAAGACGCACCCATTTTATCAGGATTACCATCTCTCTGCTTAAATTCAAAAACAGAGCTTAATGCATTTCCTCTTGCAGCAGGAAAAGCGCCAGAATAAAAATCAACTTCTTTTATAAAATCAACATTTATTAATCCAACTGGACCTCCAGAGGACCCTTGCGTAGTGAAGTGATTGATATTTGGAATTTCTACACCATCTATATAAAATCTATTTTCATTTGGTGCACCACCACGAATTATGATATCATTTCTAAAACTTACTGGAGCAGAAACACCTGGCAAGGATTGGATAACTTTCGAAATATCCCTATTGCCTCCAGGATTTCGTTTTATTTCTGTAGAGCCAATTGTTCTAAGAGAAAGAGGACTTTCTATTGGCTTAATAAATTTTGCTCTTTGAACTACAACTTCATTAAGTTGACTAACCTCAGTTTCCAAACTAATGTCCAAAATAGTTGATTTTGCATTACTAACAGTGATATCATAAACAGTTTTAGATTTAAAGCCAATAAAATTGATTTGCAAATTATAAACACCTGGTAATAAACCCGACAAACTATAATTCCCTAAACTATCTGTAAGTGCATTATTGGTTTTGCCCTGGATGGAAATTGTAGCTCCAACAACAGGTTTGTTGGTAAAGTCATCGGTTATTTTACCCTTAATAATTGCGTTTTGAGCTAGAACTGAAAAAGTAGAAAATATAGAAAGGAGAACTAAAATAAATTTAATCTTCATTAAGGGATGGATTTTTCAGCTATTTACGAAAGATTTTCTAATGCAGATTTCACTTTTTCCATTAACCACATTGGAGTAGATGTTGCGCCACAAATGCCAACTTTATCATTTTTAGCAAACCAAGATTTGTCTAACTCTTCTACATTTGAGATAAAATAAGAATTAGGATTATACTTTTTACATACATCATAAAGCACTTTTCCGTTTGATGATTTTTTACCTGAAACAAAGATGATTTTATCATAATCGGCTACAAAATTTTCTAACTCCTCATAACGATTAGAAACCTGTCTGCAAATGGTATCATTAGCTTTTAAGTCAAATCCTCTTTTCAACAACTCGTCCTTAATTTGATAGAATTTATCTGTGCTTTTTGTGGTTTGGCTATACAAGGTTATTTTGTTTGGCAATTCCATTTCATCAAGCTCTGCTAAATCTTGAAAAACAATTGCTTTACCATTTGTTTGCCCTTGCAATCCAATAACCTCTGCATGACCATGCTTTCCGAAAATCAGAATTTGCTCCTCATCGTCATGAGAGTTTTTTATTCTATTTTGTAGTTTTAAAACAACTGGGCAAGAAGCATCAATCATCGTTAAATTATTCTTTAAAGCTAATTCGTACGTAGAAGGTGCTTCACCATGTGCTCTAATTAATACTTTTTCATCTTTTAGCTGATGTAATTGCTCATGGTCTATAATTCGAAGACCCTTAGCTTTTAAACGTTCTACCTCTTCATCGTTGTGCACAATATCACCTAAACAATAAAGGTATTCTTCGTTGTCGAGTATATCTTCTGCCATATCTATGGCATATACAACACCAAAGCAAAAGCCCGAAGATTTATCAATTGTGACGTTTAAATCGTATGCCATTTCAGTTTGCTAAAAATACAATCACAAAAATACATAAAATGATATTGAGATTTTAACAATTGAAGCTATTGAGATGCAATGTTTTGTAAAAAAATTTTTAATATCGGATAAATATTCTTTATCCTTAAACGATATTAGTACATTTGTGTGTGTGGGAATTTAATCTGGAAGATTTACAAGAGCTACAACCTCAAATAGACAGGTTGTATGAAAAAAAGGCAAAGCTTGATGCAGCTAGACCTTTGCCTAGCAGCGCATTGGTAAAAATTAAGGAAGATTTAACCTTAGAATGGACTTATAATTCTAACAGCATTGAAGGAAACACCATTACCTTACGAGAAACCCAATTAATTCTACAAGAAGGAATTACCATTAGGGGTAAATCTTTAAGGGAGCATTTTGAGGTACATAACCATGAAAAGGCCATTGAGTATTTATATACCTTAGTAAATGAAAATTATACTTTACGCAGTATTGATATTTTAAATCTACATGGTTTTGTATTACGCAGCATTGAAGACGATTTTGCTGGTCGCTTAAGAAACGGCGGTGTTCGTATCATGGGAGCAAATTTTACTCCGCCAAATGCGAGCAAAGCTTCTATCCTTTTTGATGAATTAATAGATTTTGTAAATGAAAATCCTTTAGGTTTAGATAACTTGATACTAACCACAATTTTCCATCATAAATTAGCTTGGATACATCCTTTTTTTGACGGCAATGGGCGTACTGTTAGGCTTGCCATGAATTTACTTTTGATGCGTAAAGGTTTTCCACCTGCCATTATTTTAAAAAACGACAGGAAAAAATACTATGAGGCTTTGAACCAAGCAAACAAGGGAAGCTACCACAAACTCTGCTTATTAATGTTGCAAGCTTTAGAGCGTTCTTTAAATATTTATTTAAATGTTTTACCTGGTAATTATTATAATTACGAACCTATTTCTTCTATAGTAGAGGAACCAGGCGCAAAATACGGTCAAGAGTATGTGAGCTTATTAGCCAGAACAGGTAAAATTGACGCCTATAAAGAAGGCAGAAATTGGCTTACCACCAAAGCAGCTATTGAAGACTATATGAGCAAAAGGAAACGGGAAAGGTAAGCCTCTCCCCGACCCTCTCCAAAGGAGAGGGGGCTACAAAGAATACAAAACTATGCTAACTCAAGTAGACTCTGTCCTCTTCTCCTTCTACATCCATTACCACATCTACATGTTCTTTTAAAATTGTTGCTAATTCTAAACCCACAAAATCTGTTGCAATTGGGAAAATCTTATGGCTTCTATCCACCAAAACAACAGTTCTTATTTTTTTATGTGGTGTGTTTAAGAAAACGCCTAAGCCATAAGCCAAGGTTTTTCCACTATTTAAAACATCATCTACCAGAATGATAACTTTATTTTTCCATTCACTTTCGCCTAAATCTGTTTTAGCAACCAGTTTACTGTTTTGCTTTTCCAAGTCTACACGAAGTAAAGTAACCTTAAAAGTTGCTATAGATTCTAAAACTGTTTTTAATCTTATGGCTAGTTTATAACCACGGTCCCAAATACCTGCTAAAACAATCTCTTTTTCAGTCAGATTATCTTCCAGAATTTGATATGCTATTCTGTTGATTTTCTGTTCAATTTGCTTTTTATCTAAAATAAGTACTTGATTTTCTGGCATAGTCTAGGGCAATTATCGCTATGCAAAAGAACGATTTTAAGCCTCAAAAACAAACACAAAAAAATATTTTCAATTTTTTGCAACGTTTTGTGGTGTTTATGTGTCTAATAACTACAACCTAAAGCAAAAAATATATGAATTTTATTAATGTACTTAAATCTAGTGCCCTTACTTTATCGATAATTATAGCTGGCAATGGCATTGCAAATGCACAAAACAGCAAAAATGTTAGTGTAAAAAACTTCAACGGCATTACAGTTAGCAGCGGAATCGATTTGTATTTAACACAAGGAACTACAGAAACATTAACTATTAAAGGTGATGACGACCTGATTAAAGATGTTATTGTAGAACAGACTGGCACAGATGTGAAGATTAAATATAAAGATGGTGTGAATTGGAGTAGATTATTTAAAAACCAGAGTATCAAAGTATATGTAAATTATAAATCGTTAAAAGCTTTAACAGCAAGTGGTGGTAGCGATGTTTTTACTCAAAACACTTTAAAAACCGACTTGTTAAACTTAAGGGCTAGTGGTGGTTCTGATTTAAAACTGACATTAACAGTAAAAGATCTTAATTTAAGTATTAGTGGCGGTAGTGATGCCGAATTAAAAGGAAGTGGAGAAAACATGAATGCCTCGGCTAGTGGTGGCAGTGACATTGATGCTCTTGGATATGTTGTTAATTATGCAAAGGTTAATGTAAGTGGTGGTAGCGATGCGAATATATATGTAAATAAAGGATTAGAAGCTGGCGCTAGTGGCGGCAGTGATGTTAATTACAAAGGTAATGCGGCATTAAAGAAAACTACTTCTTCAAGAAGTGGTGATATTAGTCGTATTAACTAGACTTCTTTTAGTTTAGTTTTAAGTTTCGGAGAGCCAGTGTTGTGGATGCAATACTGGCTTTCATTTTCTTGGATAATGGCTGATGGTCCATAGACCATGGACTATGAGCTTACTTTGCTTTCGGATAAGGATAATAAACAAAGTTTGCTCCTTCTGGCACAATCACAAAAACACACATGTAATTTTCTGGCTTTTTGTAAGTTTTTAAAAATTGTTCTTTCTTATCAGGATGAATAATTCCTTTTTGAATAAATTCTTCTAAAGTTGAGGCCTGAATAGTCCAATCTGTATTTAAATCGGCTCTATTTAATATAATTTCACCAATGCTAACTTCGTGTTGGTGAGCAATGAAAATCGGATTTAAAGAAATTCCTTCCATCATTATTTCAACCGCTACTTCTTTAATCGAATCAGCATAGAATGTTAAATCTTTCTCTAAACTAACCAACGGACTTTTCTTCTCCTTTTTTGGTGCACCATTTTCATCTGAGCTTAAATTGCCCAATAACTCTTCACTCTCCATATTCTTAAAACTTAATCTCTCTTTTTATCGTAATAAATTTATCATCTGCTAAGCTATCGGTTAATAGACCATAACCTGTTTCAGTTTTAACTACTCTTTTTGGTAATGGGTATTCGTCAGAACAGAAATACATACTTCCTTTTTTTATCAATTTCCAAGTATTTCCTTTTAGGGAAAATAGATTTATGCTTGCCCAACAGCTGCTAAACCAATCTGGTCTTAAAAGTAATTCTGGCAAACCATCGCCATTTAAATCCCCAACCAAGGCTAAATCTGCTCCAATAGCACTGTTGTAAGTCAATTTTGGAAACTTGGCATTACTAAAGAAAACGTTGATGACATACTCCTCACGTTTATCGCCCATGTCATCTTTAATCAATTTATCCTTAACCACAAATGCAGTGTCTTTTGTCGCTAATAATACGGTATCTATTTCTTGCTCTGTCGTATCTATATCGATTTTCACTTGAGGAGAATCAATCTTTACATCAACTTTTTCTTCTGTTTTAACTTTGCCTTTGCAGGCAGCTAATACAGCGAACGCTAAGAAATAAATCCAAATTTTGTTCATGACCTTAGTTCTAATAAAACTACGTTTTCTACATGTTGCGTGTGTGGGAACATATCTACAGGTTTGATACGCACTACATCGTATTTTTCTTTTAACAAAGCTAAATCCCTTGCTTGTGTGGCTGCATTACAACTTACATAAACAATTTTTTCAGCTTCCATTTCCAATAAACGTTCTACCACATCAGTATGCATTCCAGCCCGTGGCGGGTCTGTAATTACTACATCTGGCTTGCCATGTTCTGCAATAAAATGACCCGTTAAAATATCTTTCATATCACCAGCGTAAAAAATGGTGTTATTAATTCCGTTTAATTCAGAATTAAACTTTGCATCTTCTATAGCTGTTGGCACATATTCTATACCTACTACTTGTTTTACGTTACCAGCTACAAAATTAGCAATTGTTCCTGCTCCGGTATATAAATCATACACCAATTCATCACCTTTAAAACCGGCAAACTCTTTAGTTATTTTATACAATTCATAAGCCTGATCCGAATTAGTTTGATAGAATGATTTAGCTCCAATTTTAAATTTCACTACGCCATTATCTACAGGCATTTGTTCAAAAATATGGTCTCTACCTGCGTAAGTAATTACTTCTTGATCAAAAATTGTATCGTTTTTCTTCTGATTTTCTATATAAAGTAAAGCTGTAATTTCTGGGAATGAAACTTTTAAATGTTCCATTAAACCATTAATTTGCTCCTGCTCTGCATAGGCAAAAACCACCACCACCATTACCTCTCCAGTTGAAGATGTTCTGATGATCAAGTTTCTTAATGCACCTTCATGATTACGTAAATCGTAAAAACTAATGTCGTTTTTTAGAGCATACTCACGTACTCTTAAACGTAAGCTATTGCTTGGCTCTGCTTGTAAATAACAGTGTTCAATATCCAATATTTTATCGAAACGTAAGGGAACGTGAAAACCTAAGGCATTCATTTCTCTTCCTTCAGCTTCAAATTCCATATCAGTTGCATTTAACCAACGTTTATTTGAAAAAGTATATTCTAATTTATTTCTATAATATCTATTTGCTGCAGAACCTAAAATTGGTTCCATTGTAGAAGTATCAATTTTTGCCAAACGCTGTAAGGCGGCCTCTACATTTTTTTGTTTGAATTTTAGTTGGGCATCATACTCCATGTGCTGCCATTTACAACCACCACAAGTACCAAAATGACTACAAAATGGATCTTGACGAAGCTCAGATGGTGTTTGGATATTTTCTACAATGGCCTCTGCAAAGTTCTTTTTCTTTTTTACTACACGTATATCTACCACATCGCCAGGAACGGCTTTGTCAACAAAAATCACTAATTCATCGGCTTTGCCAACACCTTTTCCTTCTTCTGCAATATCAATAATGCTTAATCCTGTAATACGGATTGGCTCAGCATTTTTTCTGTTTCTACTCATTGCTGCAAAGATAGTAAAAAGAGATGTGAGTATGGAGAAGTGAGTACTGAGACTCCTAGGTTAAAATTTTTAGAATCAAAAAATGAAGCAAAAAGTACCTTTCGAGTTGAGGAACTCGATTAGTAAAAAACGATCAACTCCTAAATTTATTTGCCAAAAACTTTAAGGATTAATCCAAAAGCGCCTTCTAGCCAATTAAACTTCATATCAAATTGTTCATCAACCATTACAGAAACTTCTAATATCTCTTGACTCATAGCTATAATTATGATGTTTATTATGCAAATATAGGCTTTTATATACCAAAAACCAAAGCGGTATATGTTAATTTTCTATTATGTTTAATCGAAAAATTTGAAAAGCAGGTTTAAAGCTCTTTTTAGAGGAAAGTCCTGCTATCACTTCAATCTTTTTTGGCATCTATTGAAGTCATCCGATGAATATTGTACTCTAGCCCATATTCATCGGATGACTATTTGGAAAAACAAAAGAAGGATTTTCGTTAAATCGGGTTTAGAAAAATTGAGATTGTGCAATTATTAAGTTGCTAAGCCTAAATAGATGTAACAACAATTAAAAATTAAATCTCCTTAATTATATAGAGGATAATAAAAGGAAAATATCGCCTTATATACTAGTTAGTGTTTTATTCGGACGTTAGACGCACTTTCTTCGGGTTCAATTGTCATAGGTCCGAACTAAGTCCGACTAAAGTCCGTCGAAAACCTTAATCTTTTATCTCTCTTTTACGAAACAGATACGAATGAAGGCAAAGCAAATTGAGGATCTAAATTTTTAGAAAAACCAATAAACATTTATCTGTTCAAACTTATAGTTAGTTTAAATCATATCGTTTAATTGATAAAATCTTTCCGAAAAAACGGTAAAAAATTCAGTTGCAAAGAAAACAATTGACACGAAAATCCAATTATTATTTTATGCATTTACAATCTTGTCAGCAAGATATTGCAAGATTCATCTAGCCTTAAAAATCCTTTGGCGAATTTTTGATAAGACAGGCTAAGAAGATTTAGTGGCTATTAATATTACGCCTTCAATTCCTCAAAATAATTGCTTGTTTCTTCAAGTATAGATTTCATTAAGTCGCTAGCTTTTTTATATTTTAGTAAGGGGGCAATTTGTCCGCCCCAGAATAAAATCATATCCCATTTTTCTTGTTCAATAGCAGCTTTTCTTAAATGCGACATGTATTGTGTTTGTAATGGAAAGGGTAAAAAATCTTTCTCTTGATGAATTAGGTCCTTAGCAATTCTACTGGTTATCCCTCTACCTAGCCTTCCTGTAAAAGCTCTTGATAGCGTCGTATACTTCGCAGCATCTGAGAACAACATTTCTTTATGTTTATCAGTGGCATTTGATTCATTTGTAGCCAAAAATGCAGTACCGATCTGAGCGGCATCTGCACCAAGCATCATTACAGCAGCTACACCTTTACCATTTGCAATACCCCCAGCTGCTATAATTGGAGTTTTTACCCTTTCTTTAATCAATTGTAGTAATACAAATGTTCCAGTAGTAGACGATTCAGCAGACCTGAGAAAAGATGGCCGATGCCCTCCTGCTTCGAATCCTGAAGCAATGATCAAATCAACACCTGCTGATTCTAATGCAATGGCCTCATCCAGTGTAGTTGCAGCTCCAATTGTAATTATACCTAATCTATGACATTGCTCAAGAATATCTGCCGATGGAACACCAAACATAAAGCTGAATACAGGAGGTTTTTGATGGAGAACTACTTCCACTTGGTTTTCAAATCGGGTTTTAAAAGGCGCTGGTTTTTCTGGCAGCGCAATTCCTAATTCATCAAAATAAGGCTTAAATAATCTTTCTGCTTTCTTAAATTGTTCGTCTGACACTCTACCATCTACAGCATCTGTATCTGAGACCCACAAATTGATATTATAAGGCTTATTTGTTGATGCTTTTATCTCCTGGTTAACCTTAATAATCTCTTCAGGACTTAATGTATATGCACCGTAGCCCCCTAGCCCACCTGCATTAGACACAATTGACACGAGCTCAACAGAAGAGAGATTACCACCAAATGGACCTTGTAAAATAGGATATTGTACACCTAATATTTCTGATGCTTTTGTTTGATACCACATAATTTTAAAATTTAGTTGACAATATCTGTAAACATCTTATTTACAATGAACCAACGATTATCCAATTTATGAAAAGATAGCAAGTCAGTATAATTAAAATCATACATTTTAACCTGAACCCTCGCCATTGCAATAGAATTAACTATGTCAATTGATATAATTGTTCCTTTGAATAATTTGCCCGAATCTTTTGGACTTTGACGTTGTTGCACTCCATAAAGATACTGATCGAGTGTTTTTGCATAAGGTTCCCCCTTTACATCGCCAAATAATAAAGTACCAGGAAATAAAACCTGTTTTAATTTGTTTACATCACCTTCGTAAATTCCTTTGATGTAATATTTTTCTAGCACTTCTGTTATTGCTAATAAATCTTGCTGATTATTTTCCATTTTCTTTAGATTTTGTGCTTTTGATAACAGCGTTGCCCAAAATAGAATAGCAGTTAATAAAAGCGTTCTCATATTAATTTAAGTGATGTCCGGCCCCCATACCTCCATCTATATTGATGGTAGCGCCACTGATAAAATTACTTTTGGCCACAGTGTAAACCATTTCTGCAACATCCTGCACTTCACCTACTCGGTTCAGGAGGTGTAGCCCTGCACTTTCATCAACACTATCGCCATGCATAGGTGTACGGATTGTACCAGGAGCAATCGTATTAACCCTTATATTGTTCTTACCAAATTCTGCTGCTAATTGTAGGGTAAGAGAATGCACAGCTCCTTTAGAAGCCATTTGCGCCGTAATATTCGCACCACCTAAAGCATGATTTACCAATGGCGTCCCGATATTTATGATTACTCCACCTTGTTGTTTAATCATTTGTGGAATTATAGCTTGCGTAGTAAAAAATGAACCTTTCAAGTTTGTCCCTAAAAATTTGTCTAGATAAGCTTCATCTACTTCCAAAAATGCCTTTGTCTCAAAAATTCCTGCATTATTCACTAATACATCTACTGAGCCAAATTTTTCAATTGCAGTAGCCAAAAGCTCTTCCCCCGTTTTTTTCTTGCTTACATCACCCGCAACCATTGCTAAGTTTTCTCCTCCTCCTAATTCTTGATAAACATCTTTCAATTTCTCAGCGGTTGCGGAATTGATGACTACATTATCCCCTTTTACTAAAAAGTGGCGAGCTATTTCTTTACCTATGCCAGATGAGGCACCTGTAACAATTATCGTTTGCTTTATCATCGCTTTATTTTTTATCTGCTGTGATACCTTTTTCCCTCAATACAGATACCTGTTCTCCACCTTGTCCCCAATCATCAAGGTCAATTTCTTGAATTACAACAGAAGTTAATTGTGGGTCTTTATTTAAAACAGTTGTCATTAAATCTGTTACGCCTTTAATTAAAGCTTGTTTTTGCGCTCTTGTAACTCCTTCGCGAGTTACTTCTATTTTTATATATGGCATGGCTATAATTTTTAGGCTATAATGGTTTCACTTACCTCTTTAGCGGTTAAACTTACGGTTAGTTCAAAATCATTGTAGATTAAAGTATCGCCTAAATCTTTAAAGAAATTACCTGAGCGAAATCTCATTTCATATTTAGTACGGTCAATGATTAATTTACCTGTTGCTGTTAGTAAATCTCCATTGGTGTTAATTTCTGCATCAAAACCAACAGGATGCGTGATGCCTTTGATAGTTAAGTTACCTTCGATATGTTTACCCGAAACAGAGTTGATTTCGAGCGTTGCTTCTGGAAATTTTTGGCTTGAGAAGAAATCATCGGATGCAAGGTGACCTGCAAATTGTGCATTAGTTGTAGGGTCGGTTACATCGAGGATGATGATGGATGTAGTATCAATTATGAATTTTCCACCAATTAGTTCACCATCATTTAAAGTAAGTTCCCCTTCTTTAATATCGATGGTACCGTCATGTGCCCCTGTTACTTTTTTACCTACCCAGTGAATTTTGCTTTGTGCATTTAGCACTTCAAATTTTTGATTTTTCATTTTCTTTATGTTTAATTACAACACAAAGTACGGTAGGATTTTTCGTGTGCTAACGTGACCTACATCACATTTGAAATGGCTAATAATTTATGTGATGTAAGTCACTTTTCGGCAGTATATAATCGACTAAGGGTTTCTCTTGAAACACCTAAATACGCTGCTATAAGGTTCTTCGGCACAATATTATAGAGTTCTGGATACATTTTTAGGAGTTCCTCATATCTATATTTTACATTATTGTTCATTAGTGACAATAGCCTTTTTTGTGTAGCCACATAACCTCTGTTTGTTCTCCATCTAAAAAAATGTTCTACTGCATGAAGTTCATTGCATAGTTTTTCTCTATCGTCATTAGACAAGCAAAGCACTTCTGCATCAGTGATACAATCTAAATTGATGGTAGCTTTTGTATGATTATAGAGTGCATTAAAATCTGATGCCCACCATGTAGTCATGGCAAACTGAAGAATGTACATTTTCAGGTCATCGTTGATAAAGAAAGATTTTAAGCAACCTGAAATCACAAAGTATTCACAGTCTACCTGATCTCCATCGCTAATGATGGCTTGTCCTTTTTTAAAACTTTGTTTTTTAAAATGCGAGAAAAAATAATCAAACTGTTCATCAGTTAGCTGCGTTATTTTGCTTACGTGATTTTTTAAGATTTCTTTAGCCTCCATTAGTTGTTATAATTAAGATAGACAATATTTAAAGTTAGGATTCTTTACAAACAATATGCAATCACGAGAGCCAATAATATTAAGGTTTTTAAAAGCAGGGATAGAAGCACTTTTAAAAGGAAAGTCCCGCTAATGTTTCTGCCGTGAAAAACGGCATTCACGAATATCGGGTTTAGAAAAATTGGGACGGTGCAATTATTTGGGGTTGAATAGTTTGTTAAAGATATGCCCAATCCAAAACGTATTGATTAATCAGCGATAAAATCGCTATGCTCGAACATCCTCGTTACAAACGAGGACGATTTGCAGGCAAACTTTGTTAATACTTAGCCAACAATGTTTTTATATATTTTGGGAATTCTTCTTTACCAATTCCATTAATTCTTTTTAATGTTGCAAAATAATCTTCTTGAGGTTCTGGATTAAATAGTTTCTTAATGCCATCTATCCCTAACCTTTCTTCAACGTCCTTACAAACTAAACCACTTAGTATATATGTTATTGGTACACCACCATCTACTCTAACCTTAAAATCAGTAGCTACATCACAAATGTCTGAAGTCACATTTGCGTTAATATATTTTTTAGCAAATACTGCAAGACTATCTATATTAATTCCACCTGAACCACCAATGTAAGTCGCATATCCTTCATCAACGACCCTCGTTTTATGTTCAAATAATATTGAAGTATAAAAATGGACTAATTCATGTTCATACAGCTCTGAGTTATTCCCTGCGAGCAAGGTATTTGTCCATGGGTAAGCCAACCCTCCCGCCAAAGAATAATACATATTCTCAATGTAGTCAAAACCCAACATCTTAAATAATTGTTCTGGGTCTTCACATTTATAATAAGTAACTTTTAAAGGGGCAACATTAAATTTTTTAGCAAAGGATGCATTAAAATCATTCATTTTCTTCGCCTTTTCTTCATCCAATTTATTAGGGTATACATATTTGATGTTTCCGACTTCCTTTACATTATATAACCTTGTATTATAATTAATTGTATTGTAAAATAGATACTTGCTACCTATCTTCCTCGCTTCAAATGAAGTTATTATTTTTAATTCTGGAATATTTGATTCGCCGTTGCTTACAGCCATATAAGCCAATTTCATAATATAACGTTGGCCACCAATAGGCATTACGGTCAATAATGTTGGAATAAAAAAGTTCTTGCCATTTGGCTTTTTTCCATCGGCAGTCAGTAACCAATAGAAAGGCTCAACACTTTCTTTCAGATAAACAGAATCTATAAATGGATTAGGGTTCGCGGCATCGCTTCTAGCTTTTAGAAATCCTTTTAAGGAATTAGTAAGTTCTACTCTTACATTAGTATCTGGAATTAAATAAAAAGCAGGTTTACCAATAATTAAAGTTGAATCTGATTGTTGACTATAGATTTTACCAACAAATACAATGTGAATTAGAATTACAAAAACTGCCTTTTTCATAGGCAAACAAGATAGGTAAAAGCTAGAAATAATAAGTGCCTTTCTCACAGACCCTTAAATAAATTCAGGGTGACGGAAAATTTAAGAATCCCTACAAAGCCGCCTTTACCAAGTAAGGCAATAACTCTTTTTGAAAGGTGACGAAGTTCTTGCGTACATCAGCATCACTTACAGACGTAAAGGCAAATGAGAATACGATACTCTTACTAGCTTTTAATAAAAATGCCAATCCACCACGGCGAGCTGGGTTCTTTTTAAAGTGATCTAGTTCTAGGTATGCAGATAATAAAAGTGCTTCAAGCTGATCGGAAAGATGTTTTAAGAATTCTTGAGAGTTAGCATTTTCGCGTACGAAATCCCATCCGATAAATTCATTACAAACCGTGTAAGATAAACGGCATGTTTTCATCACCAAAGCCTTTAAATGTTCTTCTTCATTAGCAAAGGTTACTTTATTGCTGATGATCTCATGAAGATTTACATCTAGGTAATCCATTAAAATAGCATCTAAAACTTGTTCCTTGCTATCAAAATATTTGTAAATGGTTGCCTTTGCTATTCGAGCTTTTTTGGCAATTTCATTTACACTGGTTTTATGGTAACCATATTTCCTAAAAAGCTCTTTCGCCGCTCTTACAATGCTTTCTTTTATTTTTTCTGGCTCCATTAATTAGTTACCTGTAATGTATTACCAGCAATGGTAACACCGTATTGTTTTAGAGAAGTTTTTGCTGGAGCCTTAACTGGACTACCATCGTATAAAGAATATTTAGCGCCAGAAACCGGATCAGTTGCAGTTAAACTTGGGTCATCTACCACAACAGCATTTTTTTGTTCTGGATTAACCGTACTGCAACGATCATAAGCTACATAAGCGTTATCAGCCCTGCGATAAATTATGATACCCGCAACACCATAACCTGTTAAAGTTACCGCTCCTCCTGCTGTACTTAACCTACTTAATCTTGGGTCGGTTAGCGGTGCACTGAAGTTTACAGGCAAATCGGGAATTAAAGTTTCTTCCTTCGCACAAGAGGTGAAAAGCAAAATAACCATAACTAATCCGATATACTTTTTCATTAGATAATTGCTGATTTGTATTGCTTTAAGAAACGTACATCATTTTCAGAGAAAAGACGCAAATCTTTAATTACATATTTTAAATTGGCAATACGTTCAATTCCCATTCCGAAAGCAAAACCACTGTATTTTTTACTATCTATACCACAGTTTTCTAAAACGTTAGGA
Source organism: Pedobacter frigiditerrae (assembly GCF_032678705.1). Taxonomy (NCBI): domain Bacteria; kingdom Pseudomonadati; phylum Bacteroidota; class Sphingobacteriia; order Sphingobacteriales; family Sphingobacteriaceae; genus Pedobacter; species Pedobacter frigiditerrae. The sequence goes on from NZ_JAVTSS010000002.1 coordinate 33,012, forward strand.
TCTACCATTCCGCAGCCTAAAATCTCTACCCATCCACTGTGTTTACACATTTGGCAACCATCGCCTTTGCAAATGGTACAAGAAATATCCATCTCGGCACTTGGTTCTGTAAAAGGGAAATATGACGGACGGAAACGAACTTTTGTTCCTTCTCCATACAATTCTTGAACAAAGTAAAATAAGGTTTGCTTTAAATCTGCAAATGAAACATTTTCATCTACATACAAACCTTCTACTTGGTGGAAAAAACAATGTGCTCTAGCAGAAATTGCTTCGTTACGGTAAACACGACCAGGCATTAGTGCCCTAAATGGCGGCTGACCAGCTTCCATCATACGTACTTGTACAGAAGAAGTATGTGTACGCAAGGCGATATCTCCTTTTTCGCCGCCTTTTTTAATGAAGAAAGTGTCTTGCATATCTCTTGCAGGATGTTCTTCAGGAAAGTTCAAAGCAGAAAAGTTATGCCAATCGTCTTCAATTTCAGGACCTTCAGCAACACTAAAACCAAGTTTATTAAATATTTCGATGATTTCTCTTCTAACTAAAGCTAAAGGATGACGAGCACCAACCTCAAAACCTTCGCCTGGTAAAGTCATATCCAGTTGTGAGTTTTCAGTTTTCAGTTTGGAGTTAGCAGTAACTTCATTTAAAGCTTGATATTTAGCTTCTGCTAATTGCTTAAATTCGTTTAATACTTTACCAAGCGTTCTCTTCTCTTCTGGAGAAACTGCTTTAAATTCGTCAAAAATATCTTTGATTATACCTTTAGTTCCCAAAAAGCGGATACGAAATTGTTCCAGCTCATCTGCACTTGTAGTGTCAAATGCATTGATCTCTGCGGTATACTGTGTGATCTGGTCTTGTAACATCTGCCAAATATACAGCAATTTATAGAATAGTTTTATATGCTGTCGGTTCAAATATTATCTTGAAACGCATTTATTACAAGAAAATGAACTAAGCAGCAAGAAACCGAGAGTGAATTTTTAATTAAAAATGATGTTTTTACCGTGCAGCAAAAACAGTAGTCGCAGAAAAGAATAAACCAAAATCTAAAGCTGAGACTTTTCTGCGACTATATTTATTGTAACGCCTACTAAATTACACCTAATTCCTTACCTACTTTGGTAAAGGCAGTAATTGCTTTATCTAAATGATGTTGCTCATGAGCCGCAGAAAGCTGAACCCTAATTCTTGCTTTTCCTTGTCCAACTACAGGATAGAAAAATCCAACAACATAAATTCCTTCATCAAGCATTTTAGCTGCAAAAGTTTGCGCAATTTTAGCATCATACAACATTACAGGCACAATCGGGTGAAAACCAGGTTTAATGTCAAAACCAGCATCTGTCATCTTTTCACGGAAGTATTTTGTGTTGTTTTCTAGTTTATCGCGTAAGCTAGTTGTTTCGCTTAACATATCTAAAACTGCAACAGATGCACCTGCAATTGCCGGAGCCAAAGTATTGGAGAATAAATATGGACGAGAACGTTGACGCAACATATCGATGATTTCTTTTTTACCTGAAGTAAATCCGCCAGATGCGCCACCTAAAGCTTTACCTAATGTACCAGTAATAATGTCTATCCTGTCTATTACGTTAAAATGCTCATGTGTACCACGTCCAGTTTTCCCAATAAAGCCAGTACAATGAGATTCATCAATCATAATTAAAGCTTCATATTTATCAGCCAAATCTGCTATTTGATCTAATGGCGCAACTGAACCATCCATAGAAAATGCACCATCAGTTACAATAATCCTGTGGCGACAATCCTTAGCAGCAATTAATTGCGCCTCTAAATCTGCCATATCAGCATTTTTATAACGGAAACGTTGTGCTTTACAAAGTCTAACACCATCAATAATTGAAGCATGATTTAATTCATCAGATATAATTGCATCTTCAGCACCAAACAATGGTTCAAAAACCCCACCATTTGCATCAAAGGCAGCAGCATATAGAATAGTATCTTCAGTACCTAAAAATTCAGAAATTTTTGCTTCCAATTCTTTATGGATATTTTGTGTGCCACAGATGAAACGAACAGATGACATACCATAACCATAATCGTCTATTGCTTTTTTAGCGGCTTCAATTACTTTTGGGTGAGATGATAGGCCTAAATAGTTATTTGCGCAAAAATTGATTACTTCTGCTCCAGAGCTTACTTTAATATCTGCTCCTTGTGGTGTGGTAATAATTCTTTCACGCTTAAATAAACCAGCATTTTCTATTTCTTGAAGTTCTTTCTGTAGAACAGGTTGAAGGGTTTTGTACATATAGATATGATTTTGACGCAGCTGTGTGCTTGTTAAATAAGCTACAAATATATTAGTAGTTAACAAACTTTAACACATTAATTGTGTTAAGTACTATAACTTAGAACGATATTTACGCCTTTGATAAACTTATGAAGAAAATATACCTCTCAATAATTGTTGTTTTAACAGTTATAAACGTATCGTTCGCCCAATTTCAAATTACTGGAAAAATTACTGATAACGTAGGAGAAGTTATTCCCTTTGCATCGGTGTTTATAAAAAACACTACAAAAGGGGCATCTTGTAACGTTGATGGCATTTATAAATTAACCTTGGATAAAGGCAACTACACCTTAGTTTACAAAGCAATTGGTTTTAAAGCGCTGGAAAAAGTCATAACAATTACACAGGATATGACTGTTAACCAAACTTTAGCTCCAGAAAGCTATACTTTAAAAGATGTAGTAATTAAGGCAAATGCCGAAGATCCTGCTTTTGAAATTATAAGACAAGCCGTAAAGAATAGAAAAAAATACCTAAACGAAGTAGAATCTTATAAGGCTGATGTATATATAAAAGGATTACAAAAACTAGTAGGTGCACCAAAAAAGTTCTTTGGCAGAGATGTTCAAAAGACTTTAGATTTAGACACCAATAGAAAGGGTATTATTTATCTATCAGAATCCCAATCGATATTTAGTTTCCAGCGTCCTGATAAAATTAAGGAAGAAATGGTTTCTTCTAAAATTTCAGGAAACAACAATGGCTTTAGTTTTAACAAAGCATCTGATATGTTGATTAACTTTTATGAGAATCTTTTGCTTGAAGGTTCAGGCTTAAGCTCAAGAAGTTTCGTTTCTCCCATATCAGACAATGCAATGTTTTATTATAAGTACAAGCTTTTAGGCACAACTGAAGAAAGTGGTGTGACTATTAATAAAATTGAGGTTATCCCACGTCGTAAAAACGACCCAGTTTTTAGAGGGATCATTTACATTGCTGATGATAGCTGGAGAATTATGGGCACAAATCTTTATTTAACTGAAGATGCGGGAATCAACTTTGTTGACACATTAAACATTGGACAACAGTTTGTTAAGTTAGAAAAGGTTTATATGCCAGCAACTACAAAATTTGAATTTAATGGAAAAGCATTAGGGTTTAAATTTGAAGGTTATTTCATTGGAATCTTTAGCAATTTTACTTTCCCAGATTTCCCAAAAAGTTATTTTACTTCAGAGATTTTAAAAATTACCAAGTCGGTAAATAAGAAAGATTCATTGTATTGGATGAACAATAGGCCGATCCCTTTAACGGACGAAGAAAGATTCGATTATAAAAGGAAAGATAGTATCGCCCTGCGCAAAACAACTAAGCATTATTTAGACTCCACAGAAAGAGAAAGTAATGAATTTGGCTTAGTAAAGTTATTTCTGTCTGGATATAGATATAATAAAAGATACGAAAAAAGAACCATTTCTTTCGATCCAATTATCAGATCTGTATTCTTTAACACAGTTGAAGGATTTGCCGCAAAGTATGGCGTAACTTATACACAAAGGCTTGAGGATAGAAAATTTTATTCTATTAGACCAGAGGTGAGATATGGTTTTTCAAATCATATTTTTACAGGAAACATAAGCGGAACTTATTATTACGACCCACTAAAACGTGCCAGTATTAGTGGTAGTTTTGGGTCTGACATCGCCGATTTGAATAGATATGGTTCTATGACCCTGCTTTCAAACACAATAAATTCATTATTATTTGAAAGAAATTTATCTAAATTCTATAGAAAAGAATTTGCAAACATAAACACGACTAGAGAATTAGCTGATGGTTTGCAAGCCGCTATTTCCATTGATTATGCACAGAACAGGACTTTGCAAAATACTAGTGATTACAAAATAAGAAATGTTAAGGACGAAGAATATACTTCGAACAACCCTTTTACCCCGACAACAGAAACACCTTTATTTCCAACTTATCAATCTTTTAGTATATCAGCAAGTTTAAATTATACCATTGGGCAGAAATACACTACAAGACCAGACGCTAAAATTTATGAGGAATCTAAGTTTCCACGTTTTAATTTAGGGTATAGAAAAGGCTTTAAAGGCATCCTGAATAGTGATGTTGATTATGATTTATTAAGTTTTGAGATTTACCAAGAACATGTGAGAATGGGTTTAGTTGGCTATTCATCAATAGTAGTTGGAGCGGGGAAATTCTTGAATAATAATGCTGTCTTTTATCCAGATAGTAAGCACTTCAGAGGAAATAATTCAACTATCTTCCCTTCAAACTTAAGAAAGTTTAGATATTTAGATTTCTATCAGTATAGCACTAGTAAACAATATATTGAGGCTCACTTTGAGCATAACTTTGCTGGCTTTATCGTTAATAAAATTCCGCTATTGCGAAAACTTAAATTGGAAGAAATTGTAGGTTTTAATTATTTAACTGAGCCAGGAAAGAAGAACTATAAAGAGTTTTATTTCGGAGTTGAAAGATTTGGATTTGGTGTAAGTTATGGTTATTCATACAATGGAAACTATAAGGTAGATCAAGGTTTTAGAATTGCATTTGGTTTTTAAACTGAAAGCATAAAGACGAAAGCTTTAGTCTTTACGCTTTCAGCTCTTTTTCCTATCTTTGTAGCGCATTAAACGCTGTTTGCAACAGTATCAATGAATTATGACATACAACACCTTACTTTATTATTGCTATTCTCCAATAGCAGATGCAGAACAATTTGCTGCAGACCACTTAACTTTTTGTAAATCCTTAGGATTAGTTGGCCGTATCATCGTAGCTGAAGAAGGTTTAAACGGAACAGTTTCTGGCACAAAAGAAGCTTGTGAAGCTTATATGGCTCATATCAAAGCTGATGAACGTTTTGCCAAAACTGATTTTAAAATTGATGAGGTTGCCGAACCTTCTTTCATTAAAATGCATTGTCGCTATAAAGCGGAGATTGTACATTCTGGATTAAGAGATACGAGTATCATCAATCCGAATGAAAAAACTGGGAAATATTTGGAGCCTACAGAATTTAGCGAGATGTTAGATAGAGATGATGTGATTGTTTTAGACGTGAGGTCTAATTATGAGCACAATCTAGGCAAGTTTAAAAACGCTGTAACTTTAGATATCGAAAACTTCCGCGATTTCCCTGACCAGATTGAGGCCCTAGCCAAATACAAAGACAAAAAAGTAATGACTTATTGCACTGGCGGCATTAAGTGCGAAAAAGCATCAGCTTTGCTACTACATCACGGTTTTACTGATGTTTACCAATTACATGGCGGTATTATAAAATATGGCAAGGAAGCAGGCGGAAAAGATTTTGAAGGCAAATGTTACGTGTTCGATAACCGAATCGCCGTTGATGTAAACTCTGTAAACCCTACCATCGTTTCTGTCTGTTATAACTGTGGCAAAACAACGCCAAAAATGATTAACTGTGCAAATCCAGAGTGTAATGAGCACATTACACAGTGTGATGAATGTGGAGATAATTTACAAGGTTGCTGCTCTGTTGCATGTACCACACACCCACGTAAGCGAACTTATGATGGCACAGGTTATTATGTGAAAGTTCCTCAACCCGTGACAAGCAAATAATTTGTTAAGGTAGTTCGTAAGTTAATAATAGATTTTTCCTTTTGTGATGAAATAGAAATTATTGCTCATTATCCCTATTAATTAATTATTTTGTAAAAATATTTGACTAACAGTTCTTCTGTAATGACCAATAATTTGTTTAAATACTTTACTGTATATCTTATATTATGGTTTATCCCCACTGGGATATTTGCTAACGATATACAAAGTATAGGTGTTCCATACGTTCAAAATTATCCTAAATCTTCTTATTTATCTGGTAATCAAAATTGGTCAATTGCAAAGGATAAAAATGGCATCATGTACTTCGGCAATGCCGAAGGATTATTAACTTTTGATGGAAAATATTGGCAACAATCTAAAATGCCAAATGGCCAGATTGTTCGTGCTGTTGCCGCAGCTGCGGATGGCTTAATTTATACAGGTAGCTTCGGTGAGTTTGGTTTTTGGAAATATAAAGACAAACACCTAACCTACACGTCCCTAATAAAATTTATTCCTAAAAAATTTAAATTTAACGATGAGATTTGGAAGATATACGTGGTTGGCAAAAAGGTTGTTTTTCAATCGTTCTCAACCATCTATATTTACGAAAATCAAAAAATTAGCGTATTAAAACCGTCATCAACATTCTTGTTTTTGCATCAGGCTGGAAAAAGGCTATTTGCAGAAATATTAGGTAAGGGACTTTTCGAACTTCAAGGAAACTCACTGAAACCACTACCAGGAAGCGAGATATTAGGAAGTACGGGCATCCTGTCAATTCTACCATACAAGGACAATAGCTTTATTATTGGCACTGGTAAAAATGGGCTGTTTACTTATAATGGCACAACATTTACACCTTTAGCAAGTGCGGCTAATAACTTCCTTAAAACTTATCAATTAAATAATGGGGCCAAAATTTTGGGTAAGTATTATGCTTACGGAACAATTTTGAACGGCATCATCATTATAGATGAGAATGGAAATGTTGTGCAACGTATTAATAAATCAAGCGGCTTACAAAACAATACCATTTTAAGTTTATATGCCGATAACGAGCAAAATCTTTGGGCGGGTCTAGATAATGGAATTGATAGGGTTGAATTGAACTCTCCCTTATATTTTTATTTTGATAAAACTGGCCAGTTCGGCACGGTTTATTCGAGTTTGATTGTAAAAAACAAAATTTACTTAGGCACAAATCAAGGTCTATTTTGTAGTCCTTGGTTACCTGAAGATGGCAAATTATTTAATTCATTCGATTTTAAACTAATTCCAAACTCGCAAGGTCAGGTTTGGGAACTTAAATTAATTGATGGTCAATTATTATGTGGTCATAACAACGGAACCTATGGCGTAACAGATGAGAAGATTGAAAAACTTACGACCATAAGTGGAGGTTGGACGATTAAAAAATTAAATTCTAACCCTAACTTTCTAATACAGGGCACCTATACAGGTTTAGCTATTTTCTCGAAAGGCAAAAATGGTAATTGGCAGTTTAGTCATAAAATTGATGGTTTTAGCGAACCCTCTAGATATGTAGAACAAGATACCAAAGGTGATATCTGGGTTGGTCAAGCTTATAAAGGTTTGTATAAACTAACTTTAAGTACAGATTTAAAAACAGCTACAAACATTAAATATTTTGATGAAAAAAATGGCCTGCCAAATAACTTCAATATCAATATTTTTAACATAGAGAATAAAATTGTCTTTTCGTCTAATGTTGGTTTTTTGGTATATGATGAAATTAGCAATCGTTTTACGAATTATGAATCGCTGAACAGTAAATTAGGAGGTTTTGCTGCATCAAATAAAATTATTCCTGCTGGCCTTAAAAAATATTGGTTTATAAACCATGGCAAAATGAGTTTGGTTGACTTAGCAGAACCTGGAAAAATCGAAATCGACTCTAGCAGGTTTAGTATCTTAGATGGGCGAATGGTTCAATACTATGAAAATATTAGCCAAATCAGCAACAAGATTTATTTAATTAGTGTTGATGATGGCTTTGTAATCTATAATACTACAAATACAGAAAAAACTGCTCAAAATCTAAAACTGCCTTCTGTATTAATTAGAAAGATTGAAGACATTACAGACAAATATTCAACCATCACAGAAAATGGGAATAACGATGAGGGCATAGAAATTCCATTTAGCAGGAATAATATTCGGATATCCTTCTCACTACCCTATTACCGACAATCTAAAATCAAGTTTCAATATTATTTAGAGGGATATTCTAAACAGTGGTCTGACTGGAGTTATGCTAGCCAAAAGGATTTCACAAACCTTAGTAGAGGAAGTTACAAATTTAAAGTGCGAGCTAAAATTAGCGAATCGATAGTCAGTGAAATCACTGAATTTAAATTTAGCGTTGCGCCGCCTTGGTATGCAAGCAACTGGGCTGTTGTTTTTTATCTAATAGCAATTGTTATCGCACTTATTGCTGGTAAAAAAATATATGAAGCAAAGTTAAATCGCGACCAACAATTAATTAAGGAAAAACTTCAGCAAGAAAAAGAAGCATACCTGAAAAAAGAGGCTGAAAATACCGAGAAGCAAATCATCAAATTACAAACAGAAAAACTGCAGGCAGAACTTGCCAGTAAAAATAGAGAGCTTGCCAACTCTGCCATGAGCTTAGTTTATAAAAATGAACTATTGCAAAAGTTAAGTGAAGAGATGACCAAGCTCAAAGATGAAAATGGCAAAAAGCTTTCAGAAGACCAGTTGCGCAAAATTCAGAAAGTAATAGATGACGGAATGAATGATGAGCGTGATTGGAATTTATTCGAAAGCAGCTTTAATGAGGCTCATGAGAGCTTCTTTAAAAAGCTAAAAGCTAACCATCCAGACCTTGTTCCTAACGACTTGAAGTTGTGTGCTTATCTGCACATGAATATGAGTAGTAAAGAGATGGCTTCACTACTTAATATTTCACTTAGGGGTGTAGAAATTCGTCGTTATCGACTACGTAAAAAATTAGAAGTTCCTCATGATAAAAACTTAACTGAATTTTTGCTAGAGCTTTAAATTAACCAGTAATAAACGTTATGGTAACGTTTGCGTAATTTAATTTCCAAGGTAAATAATCAATCAAAGCACTACATCATTACCTCTCATGCTTCGTTTTTTATCACATCATTAAAACTATTTAATAAACAGCTTGTAGTAGCTGTAATATTCTTGTTAGCGTTTCAAAAACGTTGTTTTTAGGCTAAAAATCAATTTTGTTTAGTGGTATGAGAAACTACACATATACACTATGATGTATTAATGTATAGGCGATTTTGTTTGCAGGTTAAATTCTAAAACCCAAAATTAGATTAATCAATTAAACAAATATGAACAACAGTATGAAAAAACTCTTTACAAAATTTTCTGTTTTAATCGTTCTAAGTTTGCTTTTATTAAACACTGCCTATGCCCAAAATATTACAGTTAAAGGTGTGGTAAAAGACGAAACAGGATTACCTGTTCCATCTGCAAGTATCATGATAAAAGGAACAACGAATGGAACGCAAACAGATGGAAACGGAAACTATTCCATCAGTGCACCTTCAAGCGGCACCCTTGTATTTACTTATTTAGGTTATGCTACACAAGAAATCGCCATCAATGGCAAAACAACAATTAACGTAAATTTTTCTGCCACAGCTAATGATTTACAACAAGTAGTTGTTGTAGGATATGGAACGCAAAGAAAGATAGACGTTACTGGTTCTGTAGCAACTGTAAAAGGAGAAGACATCTCAAAACAGGCATCTACTAATGCAATTAGTGCTTTGCAAGGTAGAGTTGCAGGAGTTAACATTGTAAATAATGGTGCCCCTGGTTCTTCACCTACAATAACCATTCGTGGTACTGGAACAATTTACGGTAACACAGGTGTACTATATGTAGTTGACGGGGTATGGTTTGACGAAGTAAGTTTCTTAAATCCAAGTGACATTGAGTCGTTAAGTATATTAAAAGATGCTTCATCTCAGTCTATTTATGGTATCCGTGCTGCTAACGGAGTTGTTTTAATAACAACTAAAAAAGGTAAAAACGGCGACCCTGTAATTAGCTATAATGGTTCGGTAGGTTATAAAAAAGTAACCAACCAAGTAGAAATGGCTAATGCTACTGAATATGCTACAATAATTAATGAATTATCTGCATCAAATGGTGCTGCTGCTCTTTTTGCCGACCCAGCAAGTTTTGGTGTGGGTACTAACTGGTATAATCAAGCCTTTAGAAATGCTTTACAAACTAATCATCAGGTTTCGGTAAATGGAGGTACAGAAAAAAGCTCTTATAATTTTTCACTTGGCTATACAGATGAGGATGGTATAGTTAAAACTCAAAACTGGAAACGCTATACTGCGAAATTCTCAAACGATTTTCAAGTATTAAAACCATTAAAAATTGGCTATACAGTTTCTGGAACTGTTATTAATTCAAAAGATATCAATGGAGGTATATTCCGTCAACTATATGCCGCTGGCCCAGTGGTTCCTGTTTACTATGCTGATGGAACCTATGGCGATGCAAATGATTTTAGCCTAGGAGGTGGAAACAATTTTAATCCTCAAGTAACTTTAGATTATTTCAATCAAAAATCTAAAAATTACAGATATACAGGTAATGTTTTTGCAGAATTAACAATAGCAAAAAACTTTACGTTTAGAACTAGTGCTGGAGGAGAATTTGGTCAAAATGAAGTGAGAAACTATACCCCGTTGTATAAAGCTACACAAGGCCAACAAACCACTCAAAGCACATTGAGTATTAATAAATCTGAAAACAGAAATTGGATTTTAGAAAATACGCTTACTTATAAAAATACTTTTGGTGATCATAACATCACTGTTTTAGCGGGTACTACTGCTCAAAGAAGAAAATCGTACTTTATAAATTCGTCTGCTGTTAATGTCCCTTACTCTAGCGAAGGTGATTTGTATCTTGCTCTTGGAACTGCTGCAACACGCACTGTATCTGATGGTGGAGCATTATCTACATCCGCTTCTTATTTTGGACGTGTGAACTACTCTTTCAAAGACCGCTATTTACTAAATGCAACTATTCGTAGAGATGGGGCATCACAATTCTTTGGTGGAGGTGACCTTTGGGGTAATTTCCCTGCCGTTGGTGCTGGATGGGTAATCAGTAATGAGGACTTCATGAAGGATCAAAAAGTATTTAACTATTTAAAATTAAAAGGATCTTGGGGTAAAGTTGGTAACGCTGGTGTACCAGTAAATCCAACCACTTTAACCATATCACAAGGTGGAGGTTTAGTTGCATTTTTTAATGGTGTTGGCTATACTGGTGCAAACGTAACTTCAATTGTTCCTTCTTTCCTTAACTGGGAACGTACCGTTGGTACCGACATTGGTTTAGAAGCTAGGCTTTTAGACAACCGTTTAACCATTGAAACAGGTTTTTACAATAAAAAAACTGAACAAGCGATTTTCGCTATTCCAATCTTATCTTCTATAGGTACAGCATCAGGAACAGTTATTGGCAATCAAGCTGATTTTAGAAATCGTGGATTTGAGTTCCTAGCCACCTATGCTGACAAAGCCCAAAATGGATTTAGCTACTCAGTGAGCGCTAATGTTGGCATTAACAATAACGAGGTTTCATCGGTTGTTACAGGTCAGAACCCTATTTACGCAGGTGGTGCTGGTATTGCAAATGGAGCTTTGGCAACACGTACTGTCCAAGGTGATCCAATCGGTTCGTTCTTTGGATACAAAGTTGCAGGTATTTTCCAAACTCCTGCAGAAGTTGCCGCATCGGCACAAACTGGAGCCAAACCAGGTGATTTTAGATACATAGATCAAAATGGAGATAACATAATTGATGGAAAAGATAGAGTTGTTTTAGGAAATCCAAATCCTAAATACAGTTATGGTGTGAGCACAACATTGAATTATAAAAATTTCGATTTTTCTTTTGATATACAAGGTGTAGCAGATGTAGATGTTTACAATGCAAACATTGCTTATCGTTTTGGTAATGAAAACTACAGCAAAGACTTTTACGATAATAGATGGCATGGTGCTGGCACTTCAACTATCTATCCATCGGCAAATGTTGGATCAACAGCAAATTCAGCTCCTAACTCTTTTTACGTTGAAGATGGCTCTTATATTCGTTTAAGAAATGTTCAGTTAGGCTATGCACTACCTTCAAGCTTCACAAACAAACTAACAGTAAAAAGAGTTAGAGTTTTTGTTGATGCTCAAAATGCAATTAACTTCTTTGGTTATAAAGGCTTTACGCCAGAGATTGGTGGATCACCAACAAATGCAGGTATTGATGCTACTGTTTATCCATTATCTGCAACTTACAGATTCGGACTTCAAGTTACCTTTTAATTAGATAAAGCAATGAAAATGAATTATAAAAATAATTATATACAAAAGATTGGATTAATTGCTTTATGCACTGGTCTTTTAGTAATACCTGCTTGTAAAAATGATTTTTTAAAAGTAGACCCACAGGCACAACAACCTGCCATTACGTTCTGGAAAACTCAAGAAGATGCTACAAAAGCAGTTAACTCTATCTATGCAAATTTACGTACATGGGGAAACACAGCCTTCCCAGCAATTGCAGTAGAAAGTATAGGTGGTGATGATGCGGAAAAAGGAAGTTCTGCTAATGATGCTAGTTACTTAAATGGCTTTGATAATTTTACTGTTACTTCAACAGAAGGGCAGCTTCAGGGTTTTTGGGAAGCTCAGTATCAAAACATCAATTTATGTAACCAAGTTTTGGATAATATCCCTGCAATTAGCATGGATGCTACTTTAAAAACACGTTATTTAGCTGAGGCAAAATTTGTTAGGGCTTACTCTTATTTTAGATTAGTAAGAGCATTTGGCGATGTGCCATTACGCTTAAACGTGCCTAAAGATGCTAGTGAATTTAACATCCCTAGAACTCCTAAAGCTCAAGTTTATGCAGCAATTGAAAAAGATCTGGATGATGCAGCTTTAGTTTTACCACAAACATACCCTGCAGTTGATTTAGGTAGGGCAACAAAAGGAGCAGCGCTCGCTTTACACGCAAAAGTGGCCATGTATTTAGGTAAATGGGATTTAGTTTTATCATTAACTAATACCGTTATGGGTATGGGATATAATCTTTTTCCTAATTACGAGCAAAATTTCAGGGAAAACAATGAAAATAATATCGAATCGATATTTGAAATTCAATGTGAAATAAATCAAACTATTGCTGGTTCAGCTACATCACAATATAGTCAAGTTCAAGGCGTAAGAGGCACTAAAGGAGGTTGGGGTTTTAATGTTCCAACTGCTACTTTGGCCGCTGCGTATGAAGCTGGTGATGTACGTAGAGATGCGACAATAATTTTTAGAGGCGAAACCACACCACAAGGTGATGCTATACCTGCAACTGGGGATAATCCTATGTATAACCAGAAGAGTTATGTTCCATTTAATTCGATTATTTCTGGATTCAATGAAGGAGCTCAACAAAATGTTCGTGTAATTCGTTTCGCTGATGTATTGCTAATGAATGCTGAAGCTGCAAATGAACAAGGCAATGCTACCCTAGCAAAAACATCATTAAATAAAGTACGTGCTCGTGCTCGCGGAGGTGTTGTAGGCGTACTGCCAGATGTAACATCAACCGATAAGGATGCTATTCGCCAAGCGATTTGGAAAGAAAGACAAGTTGAATTAGCAATGGAATATGATCGCTACTTTGATGTAATTCGCCAAGGACGTGGTACAACAGTGTTCGGTGCAAAAGGTTGGAAAGCTGGTAAAAACGAAGTATGGCCAATTCCATTAACCGAGATTGATAAAAGTGCTGGTAAATTAACTCAAAACCCTAATTATTAAGGTCTAATTTTAATCAAAATGAAAAGAATATATATATTATTGATGGCAACAATAACCTTAGGGCTATCATCTTGCCAAAAAGAATTTGATCCAGCAAGCTATGCTCCACCATTAAATATTGGCGGTTATACAAGTGCTGATCAAATTGCACCAAGTAACTTAATTGCTTATTGGAGCTTTGATGGGACTTTAACTGAAAAAATGAGCAATACCAATGGAGTAGCCACTGGAACTGCTTTTACTGCTGGTATAAAAGGCCAAGCTTTACAAGGTGCTTTAAATGGCTATGTGATATCAAATACTCCAACAGCGGTACAAAATCTTAAAAGTTTTACCATTACATGTTGGGAAAATATGCCCCTAAACGCTAATGGGATTGTCGGCTTAGTTGATATTTCTAATTCCACTCAATTTTGGGGAAATATGACACTTTTTTTTGAAAATGGCGGAACTTCGGCATCTGGCAATTTAAAAGTTCATGTTAATAATAACGGTGTAGATAATTGGTTGGGAAACTATGCCATGGCAAATCCTTGGGATAAATGGAATCAAATAGCAGTTACTTATGACCAAACAACGTCTACTTACAAGGTGTATGTAAATGGCTCTATCATTGCTACACAAGTTATTGCGGGCAATGGCCCATTAACTTTCCAGAATGCAGGTAAAATGGTTTTTGGAACAGTCCATTTCCAAACAAACCCAAGTTTAACAAGTGCAACTGGTTCACAATCTTGGGCAAGTTATCTTACTGGTCAGTTAGACGAAGTTAGAATCTATAACAAAGCTTTAACAATTACCGAAATTAGCTCTTTAGCTAAACTAGAAGGTAGAGGTAAATAAGATTGCTAGTTCTAAATTGGCACATTAAAAAGGGTTGCCTCTTGGCAACCCTTTTCAACTAAAAAAGAATGAAAAAAATCCCTATCTTTTTATTAATCATTGTACATAGTTTAATTGCTTGCAAAAAGAGTGATAATGTTAAGCCTATTGACACTACCCCCCCTCCATCAACCTATTCATTTTCAGATTTAAAAGTAAACGGCGTTTTTAATGGGTTTACCTATTTTGGCTTAAACAATAACCCTGTTATCAAAATCACTTTTTCATCTCCTATCAACCCTACTTCAATCAGTGGAAACATCATTTTAACCGATGCAACTGGAAATTCAGTAGCATTTACTTCAACCTTAGAGAATAACGATAATACAGTTGTAATTACAACATCAACTTTACAACCTATTACAAAATATATTTTAACTGCGAATACAGGTTTGTTGTCGAAAACCGGTGATAAACTTCAATCTGGCATTACTGTAAATTTAACTACGTCCATAGACAACTCAGACAAATTTTTACGCATAACAGATGATGAACTTTTAACGCTCGTACAACGACAAACCTTTAAATATTTCTGGGATTTTGGGCATCCGATAAGTGGTTTAGCAAGAGAAAGAAATACATCTGGAGATATTGTAACTACTGGTGGTTCTGGTTTTGGCGCCATGGCTATCGTAACTGGCATAAGCAGAAACTTTATTACACGAGCAGAAGGCTTAGCTAGGATGCAAAAAATTGTTAGCTTTCTTAAAAACAATGTAACTAGGTATCATGGCGCTTATCCGCATTGGCTAAACGGTGTAACAGGTGCCACTGTACCTTTTAGTACAAAAGATAATGGTGCAGACTTAGTAGAAACATCTTACTTAATGCAAGGTTTAATTACTGCTCGCCAATATTTTACTGGAGCTGATGCCGCTGAAACGGCACTTAGAACAGATATCACTTCAATTTACAATGGAGTTGAATGGTCTTGGTTTAGAAAAGACAATGGAAATGTGTTGTATTGGCATTGGAGTCCAAACTTTAACTGGGATATGAATTTACCATTGCAGGGCTGGAATGAAGCTTTAAACACTTACATTATGGCAGCATCATCTCCTACTTATGCTATTCCAAAATCTGTTTACGATATAGGTTGGTCAAGAAGTGGCGCGATGAAGAATGGAAATTCATATTATGGCGTTCAACTGCCTCTAGGAGTTGCAAATGGTGGCCCTTTATTTTTAGAACATTATACATTTTTAGGTGTAAATCCTATAGGTTTAGTAGATGCTTATGCCAACTATGAGACACAAACTAAAGCTCACACTCAAATTAACTATAATTATTGTGTAGCTAATCCAGCTAAACAAGTTGGCTACGGGCCTGAATGCTGGGGATTAACTGCAAGTGATATTCCTAGTGGATATGCTGCTAGTTCTCCAACAAATGATTTAGGTGTAATAGCTCCAACTGCAGCTTTATCGTCATTTCCTTATACACCAACAGAGTCTATGGCTGCTCTTAAATTTTTCTATTACAAATTAGGAGATAAATTATGGTCGAATTACGGTTTTGTTGACGCATTTAAATTAAGTGAACCTTGGTTTGCTACCTCAACTTTAGCAATTGACCAGGGACCAATTATTATCATGATAGAAAATCATCGCAGTAAGTTACTTTGGAACTTATTTATGAGCGCTCCTGAAATAAAAACAGGAATGAAGAATTTAGGATTTTCTAGCCCAAACTTATAATACCACACTAATGAAATTTATATCTATACTTTCACTTTTCATTATTTTGAGTAGCTGCAGTTCACAACGCAAAGCCGTTGTGGCTTCGCAAAAAAAATTAACTGATGACGAATTACTCAACTTGGTTCAAAAACAAACCTACAAGTATTTTTATGAAGGTGCCGAACCTGTTTCAGGACTATCTAGAGAGCGCTATCATAGCGATAATGTTTACCCTCAAAATGATAAGGATATTATTGCAACTGGAGCAAGTGGTTTTGGCATAATGGGAACTATTGTGGCTATCGAACGTGAATTTATTACCAAAAAACAAGGACTTGAGCACTTAAAAAAGGGTTTAGATTTTTTAGCAAAAGCGGACAGATTTCATGGGGCTTGGCCACATTGGATGTTACCAAGTGGTAAACCAAAACCCTTTGGAAAAAATGATGATGCAGGAGATTTGGTTGAAACTTCTTTTCTTGCCCAAGCTTTGATTTGTGTACGACAATATTATGCAAATGGTAGTGCAGAAGAAAAAGAATTAGCTAAAAAAGCTGATGAACTTTGGAAAGGAATTGATTGGAATTTTTACAGGCAAAATAACAAAAATGTTTTATACTGGCATTGGTCGCCTGTTTCTGGCTGGAAAATGAATTTCGCCATTACGGGTTATAACGAATGTTTAATTACTTATGTTTTGGCTGCCTGTTCTCCTACCTATGGTGTTCCTGCAGAGGTTTACCATGAAGGTTGGGCTAAAAGTGGCGCAATGAATACTAGTTTTTCTATGTATGGTCATCCTATTAAATTAAAACACAATGTTGTTGGCCAAAGCGTTGGACCACTTTTTTGGGCCCATTATTCTTACCTAGCTTTAAACCCTAAAGGATTAAAAGATAAGTATGCCAATTACTGGGAAGAAAATAAAAATCATTCTTTAATTAATTACGACTATGCTATTGCTAATCCCAAAAAATATAAGGGATATGGTGCAAATTCATGGGGTTTAACAGCTAGCTACTCCGTAAAAGGTTATGCTGCTCATATGCCTGACGAAGATTTTGGAGTAATTAGTCCGACAGCAGCACTTTCTTCTTACCCCTATACACCTAAAGAAAGTATGCAAGTGATCAGAAATTTATATGAAAATATGGCCGACAAAGTGTGGGGGGAGTTTGGGTTTTATGATGCTTACAGTGAAACAGATAACTGGTTTCCAAAGCGCTATATAGGTATCGATCAAGGACCGATTGTGGTGATGATAGAAAACGGACGAACAGGTTTAATATGGGATTTGTTTATGAGTGCCCCAGAAATTAAAACTGGGTTAAAAAAGCTAGGTTTCGAAAGTCCAAAAATAAACTAAGATGTATTTCAATATCTGTAAACGTATTAGCATTGCATTACTGCTCGTTTTAAGCAGTCTTATTACTATTGCTCAGCAAAAGACATACTGCAATCCAATTAATGTAGATTATGGTTATACGCCATTTCCATCGTTTACAGAATGGGGTAAACATAGAGCAACTGCTGACCCAGTAATTGTAAATTATAAAGGAGACTTTTATCTATTTAGTACCAACCAATGGGGATACTGGCATAGCTCAGATATGCTGAATTGGAAATTTGAAGAACGTAAATTTCTTCGTCCATGGAATAAAACCCTCGATGAATTATGCGCCCCTGCAGTAGGTATAATTGGCGATACCATGGTGGTAATGGGCAGCACTTATACCAAAAATTTTACTTTATGGGGAAGCACAGATCCAAAAGGCAATAAATGGTTTCCCTTAGTAGATTCACTTGAAATTGGAGGCTGGGATCCCGCTTTTTTTACGGATGATGATGGTAAGTTTTATATGTATAATGGCAGTAGTAATAACTATCCTGTTTATGGTGTAGAATTAGATAGAAAAACATTTAAACCTATCGGAACTCGAACGCCCATGTATTTACTGCAAGATTGGCGCTATGGTTGGCAACGTTTTGGCGAATACATGGATAATACTTTTCTAGATCCGTTTATTGAAGGCGCTTGGATGACCAAACACAATGGCAAGTATTATTTTCAATATGGCGCACCTGGCACTGAGTTTAGTGGCTATGCTGATGGCGTGGTGGTAGGGAACAAACCATTGTTTGACGGAATAGTAGCTACCCCGCAATCTGACCCTTTAAGTTATAAGCCAGGAGGATTTTCTCGTGGCGCTGGCCATGGGTCTACATTTCAAGATAACAGTCAAAATTATTGGCACATCTCCACAAGTATAATTTGTGTAAAAAACACTTGGGAAAGAAGGATGGGCATTTGGCCAACTGGCTTTGATAACGACGATGTAATGTGGACCAATACCGCTTTCGGAGATTATCCTCTTTATTTGCCATCTGAAAGAAAAAAGGATGGCCCGATAGGCCCTGGATGGATGTTAATTAATTATAAAAAACCAGTCACAGTTTCGTCTACATTAGGCAGTTTCAACGCCAATAATATTGTAGATGAGAGTATTAAAACCTATTGGAGCGCCAAAACAGCTGACAAAGGAGAATGGATACAAACCGATTTAGGAAGTCTAGCAACTGTTAATGCAATTCAAATCAATTATGCTGATCAAGATGCCATTTTTTTAGGCAAACAAACTACCATTTATCATCAATATCAGCTCTATTCATCCATTGATGGTAAAAAATGGCGCTTATTAATTGATAAAAGCAAAAACAAGACAGATGTACCACATGACTATATCGAACTGGAAAAGCCAATTAAGACGCGTTTCATAAAAATGGTAAACGTTCATATGCCAAGTGGAAAATTTGCTATTAGTGGCTTGAGGGTTTTCGGAAAAGGTAATGGTGAGAAACCTGATGCTGTAAAAAATCTTATCGTTTTACGCACAGAGAAAGATAAACGTAGCGCTTATATAAAATGGCAGCCAGTTGATAACGCTTTTGCCTATAACTTATATTATGGTACTGCACCAGATAAACTTTACAGCTGTATAATGATTCATGACTTTAACGAATATTGGTTTAAAGCAATGGATAGTAAAAAAGCTTATTACTTTACCATTGAGGCCATAAACGAAAATGGTGTATCAGCAAAAACAGAAATTAAAAAAGTAGATTAGAATAAACACATACAAAATGAAGCAAATCAAACTCCTAATTATTTTACTAGCACTCTCCTATTCGTCAAGCTTTGCTCAACAGAAAAAAACTGTTAACCCTGCAACGCAAAAAATGGATAATTTCATTAGCAATCTAATGTCTAAAATGACAGTTGATGAAAAGATTGGCCAATTGAATCTTCCTAGTTCGGGAGATATTACAACTGGTCAGGCAAATAGTTCAGACATTAGCAAAAACATCAAAGCTGGTCAAGTTGGAGGGCTATTTAACATAAAAGGTGTAGATAGAATTAGAGACGTTCAGAAAATTGCAGTAGAAAATAGCCGTTTAAAAATTCCTTTGCTTTTTGGAATGGATGTAATTCATGGTTATAACACTGTGTTCCCTATCCCTTTGGGAATGAGCTGTACTTGGGATATGGAAGCAGTAAAAAAATCTGCAAGAATTGCGGCCATTGAAGCTAGTGCAAGTGGGATTAATTGGACTTTCTCACCTATGGTGGATATTTCTAGAGACCCACGTTGGGGCCGAATTTCTGAAGGAAGTGGGGAAGATCCTTACTTAGGATCGCAAATTGCAAAGGCAATGGTAACGGGTTATCAAGGTAGACTACAGACAAATAATGAAATTTTAGCCTGTGTTAAACATTATGCGCTTTATGGCGCAGCAGAAGCTGGAAGAGATTATAACACAGTTGACATGAGCCGTGTAAGAATGTATAACGAGTATTTGCCTCCTTATAAAGCTGCTGTTGATGCAGGCTCCGCAAGTATTATGGCTTCTTTTAATGAAGTTGAAGGAATACCCGCGACGGGTAGCAAATGGTTAATGACCGATGTTTTAAGAAACCAATGGGGTTTTAAAGGTTTTGTTGTAACTGATTATACTGGTATTCCTGAAATGATTGAACACGGAATGGGAGATTTACAAACTGTTTCTGCTTTAGCCTTAAATGCTGGTATTGATATGGATATGGTTGGAAATGGCTTTTTAGGAACACTTAAAAAATCACTAGCCGAGAAAAAAGTGACCATCTCTCAAATCAATAATGCTTGTCGCTTAATTCTAGAAGCAAAATACAAATTAGGATTATTCACAGATCCTTATAAATTTTGCGATGTTACTAGAGCAGAAAAAGAAGTTTTCACTCCAGAAAATCGTGCTGTTGCAAGGAATATAGCAGCCAAAAGTTTTGTGCTTCTAAAAAACAACAACAATGTATTACCATTAAAAAAATCAGGAACTATAGGTTTAATCGGTCCATTAGCAGAAAATACAGCTAATATGTACGGTACTTGGAGTGTTGCAGCATTACTAGATAAATCTGTAACTGTTTTACAAGGTTTAAAAAATGCTTTGGGAACAAATGCAAAAATATTAATGGCTAGAGGTTCTAACTTTCTAGCAGATTCTGCATTAGAACATCGTTATGTAAATGTTCATAACCCCACTTATAAACACGATTCACGCTCAGAAGCTGATATGATTAAGGAAGCTTTAGATGTCGCAAAAAAATCTGATGTAATTGTGGCTGTAATGGGCGAAGGTTCTGAGTTTAGTGGAGAAAGCAGTAGTGTTTCTAACATTGAAATTCCAGAGACACAAAAAAACTTACTGAAAGAATTAGCTAAAACCGGTAAACCAATAGTATTAGTTTTATTTACTGGTCGTCCATTAGCATTAAAATGGGAGCAAGAAAATATCCCAGCGATTCTAAATGTTTGGTTTCCTGGTAGCGAAGCTGGAAATGCTATTGCCGATGTTTTATTTGGAGATGTAAATCCTTCTGGAAAATTAAGCACAACATTCCCACAAAATGTAGGGCAAATCCCTCTTTATTATTCACATAAAAATACTGGTCGACCATTAGCAGAAGGAAAATGGTTCGAGAAATTTCGCTCTAATTATTTAGATGTAAGTAATGATCCATTATATCCTTTTGGTTTTGGCTTGAGTTATACAACATTTAGCTATAGCGATATAAAATTAAGTTCTAATACATTAAAACCTGGACAACAAATTACAGCCACAGTAACTTTAACCAATACTGGAAAATTTGCAGGAGAAGAAGTTGTACAAATGTATACTAGAGATTTGGTGGGTTCTATAACTAGACCAGTAAAGGAACTAAAAGGATTTTTAAAGATTGCTTTACAACCTGGCGAAAGTAAAACAGCCACATTTACCATAAGTGAAGAAACATTGAAATTTTATAACAGTAATCTTAAATTTATTGCTGAACGTGGAGACTTTAAGATATTTATTGGCACTAATTCAAGAGATGTTAAGGAAGCTAATTTTAAATTAGTTAAATAAGGCGGAAGCATAAAGATAGAAAGGTTGAAGGTCGTCTCGTCTTAAATCTAAAACATTAAAAAAATGAAAAGAACATCCCTAATTCTTACTCTTTGTTTGATAATTTCTTCGGCATTTGCTCAAGATTTATCAAAATTTAAGAAAGAGAATTTCATTCAAGAATCTGATACCTTAAAGTATCGTATTCTTTATCCTGAAAACTTTGATGCGAATAAGAACTATCCTGTATTGTTCTTTTTGCATGGCCGTGGTGAAAGCGGGAATGACAATGAAAAACAATTAACTCACGGCTCTAAAATGTTCTTATCTGATGATTTCAGAAAGAATTTTCCTTCAATTATTATCTTTCCGCAATGTGCAGAAGAAAGTTATTGGGCTAATGTAGAGATAGAAACAATTAATACTAAACGGTTTTTCACTTTTCAAAAAGATGGTGAACCCACAAAATCTATGGGGCTTTTATTAAAGTTAACAGATCAAATACTTAGTCAAACTTATGCAGATAAAAGCAGAATTTATGTGGGTGGCTTATCTATGGGCGGAATGGGAACCTTTGAGATTTTGAGGCGTAAACCAAAAACTTTTGCTGCGGCTTTTGCTATCTGTGGTGGAGATAATATTGCGAATGTAAAAAAGTACCAAAATGTTCCATTATGGATTTTCCATGGCGGATTAGATGATGTTGTTAATCCACAGCTTTCTTACAGCGTTTATAGAGAATTAAGAAAATTGGGTAACGAGCCTAAATACACTATATACCCAAAAGCAAACCATAATAGTTGGGATAGTGCTTTTGCCGAACCAGAATTATTGCCTTGGTTATTTCGTAATAAGAAATAGTTTATCACATCTCCTTCACTTACTGTCTTTGTGAGAAGAAATCATTAAACAATCTTTATCACCAATGAGAATTTGAAAAGCAAGGTTCTTATTTCTATCGGAGCCGAAAGTCCTGCCATTCACTTTACTTGCCGCTGAAGAAGCGTCTTCGTGTTCGTTCCTGTCAGGTTTAATTTACTTAAGCTAACCTAAGTAAACTAGACCCGACAAAACGTAAAGCCCGCAAGGTTGAGGAACAAGACCGAGGACTTGAAGTGATGGCGGGACTGATGTAACCGATACTCGCTGCCATTGCTCTTCAAAACATAGAAACAAAAAAGGCTTGAAGAAACAATCTCCAAGCCTTTATAATTATTATATAGTATTTATTCAGCCATATTATGATATACGGCCTGTACATCATCGTCTTCCTCTAACTTATCAATCAATTTTAAAACATCAACAGCTTGTTCTTCTGTTATAGGATGGTGAGAAAGTGCAATACGCTCTAGTTTTGAGCTTTTCAGTTCAATTCCTTTTTCTTCTAATGCTTTTTGCAAACGACCAAAATCTTCAAAAGCGCCTTGTGCTACTGCTATATCGTTTCCATCTTCATCAGCCTCAACGTATAATTCTTCTAAGCCAGCATCAATTAATTCAAATTCCAATTCTTCTAAATCCAAATTTTCCGCAGGTGCGAACCTAAAAATAGATTTACGAGAAAATATAAAATCTAGCGAACCTGTTTTACCTAACGTACCATTAGTTTTATTAAAATAACTACGCACGTTAGCAACTGTTCTATTTGTATTATCAGTAGCGGTTTCAATTAAAACAGCAACACCATGAGCAGCGTAACCTTCATAAACTATCTCTTCGTAGTTTGCCATAGATTTATCAGATGCACGCTTAATTGCAGCTTCTACCCTATCTTTTGGCATATTTACAGCTTTGGCATTTTGCATCGCACTGCGTAAACGAGAGTTAGTTTCTGGATGTGGACCAGCCTCTTTTACCGCCATTACAATATCTTTTCCAATACGCGTAAACTGTACGGCCATTTTAGCCCAACGTTTAAACTTTCTTTCTTTTCTAAATTCGAATGCTCTTCCCATTTTTTTGTAGTATTGAGTATTGAGATGTGAGATATGAGACTTTATGTCTTTCTATCTTCAAGCCCTCTACGTTATTATTTTTTTAAGTTCTTTAACATGTCTTCTGTCATTTTAGACAAGTTAAATTCTGGTTTCCACAACCAATCTTTTTGTGCCTGACTATCATCTATTGATCTTGGCCAGCTATCGGCGATCTCCTGACGAGGATCATTTGCAGCGTAAGTTAATTTAAATTCAGGAATATGTTTTCTAATTTCTGCTGCTAAAACTTCTGGCGTAAAATGAACTCCTCCAAAATTATAGCTTGATCTAATACTGATGTTTGCTGCAGGAGCGTCCATTAGTTCTATTGTACCACGAATGGCATCATCCATATACATCATTGGTAGCTCTGTTGTTGCCGATAAAAACGAAGCGTAGCTCCCCTTTTTTAATGCTTCATGGAAAATATGAATTGCATAATCTGTTGTTCCTCCCCCTGGGGCAGCCTTCCAACTAATTAATCCAGGATACCTGATACTTCTTACATCTAAATTGTATTTCTGATGATAATACTCACACCAGCGTTCCCCTGCTAGTTTACTGATCCCATAAACTGTATTAGGATCCATTGTACAATATTGTGGTGTATGGTCTTTTGGAGAATTTGGGCCAAAAACTGCTATTGAACTTGGCCAATAGACTTTAGCCGTTTTATAAATCAAAGCTAAGTCTAAAACGTTCAATAAACCATTCATATTTAAATCCCAAGCCAATTTAGGGTTTTGCTCACCAGTGGCAGATAACAAAGCAGCCAATAAATAAACTTGAGAGGGTTTATACTTTTGAAAAATGTCTTTTAAAATTTCTTTATCAAGAACATTAACAAATTCAAACGGACCAGCATTTTTAGTTTCGTAATCAGGTCTGCGGATATCACAAGCTACAACGTTATCATTACCATAAGCTTTTCGCAAAGCGGTTACTAACTCAGTTCCAATTTGTCCGTTGGAACCTAAAACTAATATTTTTTCGTTCATACAATATGGGTAAGCAGCAAAGGTAAAAAAATCTATAAATCTGCTTATAGGTAAAACGTTTTATTAATGTAAACTAATTTTTACAAAAGGCTTTATTTAGCTTTAAAATGGCTAGAAAGTGTAATTTGTACACTCAATTGAATAAGGTTTGTATAAATTACTTTTTTAGTTTCGTTATGTTAGGATATTTTACCTAATTTAATTGCTCCAAAGGAGTTCCTTTGGATTACCAAAACATAACCAAATCTTATGGACAGAAGAGAAGCCGTAAAAAGTGTTGCTTTTTTGATTGGCGGAGCATTATCGGCCACTACAATTGCCACTTTATTCGATAGCTGTAATACTCCAGGTAAAAACAGTGATAATTTATTTACTGCAGACCAAGAGAAATTAGTTACAGAAATTGCCGACATCATTATCCCTACCACAGCGAAATCTCCAGGTGCTAAAGCTGCAAATGTAGGCCCTTTTATTACCATGATGGTAAAAGAATGTTATCCTGAAGATGCTCAAAAAGCATTTGTAAAAGGTCTTGAAGACATTGAAGAAAGGTCTAACAAAGACTTTGGCAAATCATTCTTAGAAATTTCAGTTAAAGAGCGCCAAGAATTAATTACGAAAGTTCGTGATGAAACTATTGCTGCTCAGAAAGCCGAAAAAGATAAAAGTGATGAAAATAAGGCTGGTGAAAAAACAGTAAAAGATGAAAATAAAGAAATCAAACCTGAAATAGAAAAACCAGGTAATCCAATGGCTGTAAAAGAAAAACCAAAAACAGCTCCTCAATTTTTCGCGATAGCTAGAGATTTAACAATGCTAGGTTTCTTTACCTCAGAAATTGGCGCTACACAAGCCTACGAATACATAGCTATTCCTGGCAGGTATGATGGAGACGTTAAAATGAAACCTGGTCAAAAAGTTTACTCATAAATCTTATCTCATTTTATAATGAATTTAAATATAAAAGCAACTGCACAAAACACCTATGATGCTATTGTTGTAGGGTCTGGAATTAGTGGTGGATGGGCAGCAAAAGAATTAACTGAAAAAGGATTAAAAGTTCTACTGCTTGAACGCGGTAGAAATATTGAACATATTAAGGATTATACCACAGCCATGATGAAACCATGGGAATTTAAACATCGTGGTAAATTAACCGAAGAGCAGAAAAAAACTCATCCTGTACAAAAAAGAGATTACCCATATACAGAATTTAACGAAAGTTTTTGGGTTAACGATGAAGAATGTCCTTATACTGAAATCAAAAGATTCGATTGGTATCGCGGTTTTCACGTTGGTGGAAAATCGTTAATGTGGGGTCGTCAGAGTTATCGTTTAGGCGATTTGAACTTTGAAGAAAACGCAAAGGATGGACATGGTGCTGATTGGCCAATTCGATATAAGGACATCTCCCCTTGGTATGATTATGTAGAGAAATTTGCAGGAATTAGTGGCGCAGCAGAGAACTTCCCTCATTTTATGGATGGCCAATATTTGCCACCAATGCAAATGAACATTGTAGAAAAAACTGTTAAAAAACGTGTTGAAGAGCATTACAATAGGTCTCGAATTATAACGATGGGTCGCGTAGCTAACTTAACCGTAGAACACGGCGGAAGAGGAAGTTGCCAATATAGAAATTTATGTAGTAGAGGTTGTCCTTTTGGCGCTTATTTTAGCACACAATCTTCTACAATGCCAGCCGCGGTGGCAACAGGTAATTTAACTTTAAGACCATATTCTTTGGTTAATGAAATTATCTACGACAAAGAAACTCAAAAGGCAAAAGGAGTAAGAATTATCGATTCTGAAACAATGGAACATCATGAATATTTCGCGAAAATTGTATTCGTAAACGGTTCAACATTGGGTTCAACTTTCTTATTATTAAACTCAACTTCCGCAGAACATCCAAATGGATTAGGAAATGGAAGTGGCGAGCTTGGTCATAACTTGATGGATCATCATTTCCGTTGTGGTGCAAATGGAAAAGCTGAAGGTTTTGAAGATAAATATACTTACGGTAAAAGAGCTAACGGGATTTATATTCCTCGTTACAGAAATATTGGTAATGATAAAAGGGATTATGTACGTGGTTTTGGTTTCCAAGGTTCGGCAAGCAGAGGCAATTGGCACGATGAGATTGCTGAATTAGCTTTTGGTGGCGACTTCAAAGATCTAATGAGTACCCCTGGCAACTGGACAATGGGTTTAGGTGGGTTCGGCGAAACTTTACCATTTCATAAAAACCACGTTTATATCGATAAATCTAAAAAAGATAAGTGGGGTCAACCAGTATTGGCAATTGATTGTGAATTTGGAGAAAACGAAGCAAAAATGCGAGTTGACATGATGAACGATGCTGCTGAAATGTTAGAAGCTGCTGGTTTAAAAGATGTTAAAACATTTGATAACGGTTCTGAACCAGGCATGGCTATTCACGAAATGGGAACAGCTAGAATGGGACTTGATCCTAAAACATCAGTGTTAAACAAATGGAACCAAATGCATGAGGTTAAAAATGTATTTGTAACTGATGGTTCATGCATGCCTTCTGCAGCTTGTCAAAATCCATCATTAACTTATATGGCATTAACTGCTAGAGCAGCAGATTTTGCAGTTAGCGAATTAAAAAAAGGAAACTTATAGAAAGGCATAAAGGCAAAAGCTTAAAGACTAAAGCAAACTAAATAGCTTTAGTCTTTGGTCTTTACTCTTTTAGCTCAAAAAACTATGAAAGAAAAAATAAGAATGGGTATGGTTGGCGGTGGTAAGCAGGCTTTTATTGGCGCTGTTCATCGCATGGCTGCTAACCTAGATGGTTTAATAGAACTTTGCTGTGGAGCATTTAGTTCAAATGCTGAAAATTCAATCGCATCTGGTAAAGATTTATTCCTTCCTGAGGATAGAGTTTATACCAGTTTTACTGAGATGATTTTAACAGAAAGCAAACTTCCAGCTTCTGAAAGAATGCATTTTGTAAGCATTGTAACACCAAATCATTTGCACTTTGAACCTGCAATGTTGGCTTTAGAAAATGGTTTCCACGTATTAATAGATAAGCCAATCACTTTTAGTTTAGCAGAAGCTAAAGCTCTAAAACAAAAAGCAGAAGAAACCGGATTAATGATTTGTTTAACGCACACTTATTCGGGTTACCCGATGGTAAAACAGGCTAAACAAATGGTTGCCAATGGCGATTTAGGAAAAATAAGAAAAGTAGTTGTAGAATATCCTCAAGGTTGGTTAAGCAATCCTGCACCAAGTGATAATAAGCAAGCTGCTTGGCGAGCAGATCCAGCAAAAAGTGGGATTAGTGGTTGCATGGCAGATGTTGGCACTCACGCTGCTCATTTAGCTGAATATATTTCTGGTTTGCAAATCACTAAAATTTGTGCGGATTTAAATATTCTAGTTGAAGGTAGATTATTAGATGATGATGGTAACGTGCTATTGAGATTTAATAATGGAGCCAATGGCGTTTTATTTGCATCGCAAATAGCAGCTGGTGAGGAAAATGCAATTAAGATTTATGTTTATGGGGAAAAGGGTGGCTTAGAATGGCATCAAATGGAGCCGAATACATTAACCGTAAAATGGTTAGACCAGCCTATGCAAGTTTATAGAACTGGCAATGGCTACAATTCTGATATTGCTAAATATAATACAAGAACGCCTTCTGGTCACCCAGAGGGATATTTAGAAGCTTTCGCTAATATTTATAAAAACTTCGCACAAACTATATCTGCCTTACAAAGTGGAGAAAAGCCAAGCCCAGAAATGTTAGATTTTCCTGGTGCTGATGATGGTGTAAGAGGAATGGCATTTATAGAAAACGTAGTTGCTTCAAGTAAGTCAGATCAAAAATGGTTCGATTTTAAAATTTAACAAATGACAACAATACAAGGACCAGCAGTATTTTTAGCCCAGTTTATTGGAGATGAAGCCCCATTTAATTCATTAGATGGAATTTGTAAATGGGCAGCAGGCTTAGGCTTTAAGGGCATACAAATGCCAACTTTAGATAAAAGATTTATAGACCTAAAATTAGCAGCAGAAAGTAAAACTTATGCTGATGAATTAACTGCAAAAGTAGCATCTTATGGCTTGGTAATTACCGAACTTTCTACGCATTTGCAGGGTCAACTAGTTGCGGTAAATCCTGCTTATGATTCTTTATTTGATGCTTTTGCAGCTGACGAGGTAAAAAACAATCCAAAAGCTAGAACAGAATGGGCTGTGCAACAGATGAAATATGCGGCTAAAGCTTCTCAAAATTTAGGATTAAAAGCCCATGCTACTTTTAGTGGCTCTTTATTATGGCATACTTTTCATCCTTGGCCGCAAAGACCAGATGGATTGGTTGATGAGGGATTTACAGAATTAGCAAAACGTTGGACTCCCATTTTAGATGAATTTGATAACTGCGGTGTTGATGTTTGTTATGAGATTCATCCAGGAGAAGATTTATTTGATGGAGAAACTTACGAAATGTTTTTAGAAAAGGTAAATCATCACCCAAGAGCTTGTTTGCTTTATGACCCATCTCACTTTGTGTTACAACAATTAGATTATATTCAATACATCGATTTTTATCATGAGCGTATTAAAGCTTTCCATGTTAAGGATGCAGAATTTAATCCGACAGGAAAACAAGGGACTTTCGGCGGTTACCAAAGCTGGGCAAACCGTGCTGGTAGATACCGTTCGCCTGGAGATGGACAAGTAGATTTTAAACGCATTTTTAGTAAACTAACGCAGTACGATTATAAAGGTTGGGCTGTAATGGAATGGGAATGTTGTATAAAAGATTCTGAAACTGGCGCAAGAGAAGGTGCCGAATTTATTAAAAATCACATTATCCCTGTAACTACAAAAGCATTTGATGATTTTGCATCAGCTGGAGGGGATTCAAATTTTAACAAAACTATTTTAGGCATATAATACACACAAACAAATGAAAAAAACACTTTTATTTTTAAGCGGACTTACTTTATTTTTAGCTGCCTGTGGAGGTTCTTCAGATTCTTCAGATTCAAGTTCAGCAAGTACTCCACCACCTGCGGCTTCATCGTCTTCAACGGCTATGGAACCAGGGGAATTATTAATCGTAAAATCAGACTGCGTTGGTTGTCACCACAAAGAAAATAAATTGATTGGTCCAGCTTACCAAGAGATTGCTGCAAAGTACCCATCTAATGATGAAAATATTGCACTTTTAGCAAGCAAGATCATAAAAGGCGGAAAAGGTGTTTGGGGAGCAGTACCAATGACACCTCATACAAAAATAACTGAAGACGAAGCAAAAACGATGGTTAAATATATTCTTTCACTAAAAAAATAACATTCAACCCTAAAATCTAACCAAATGGATAATGTAAAAAAAGAAACGGAAGCGAGTAAAAGTAGACGTAATTTTATTAAAACGACTGCAGTTGCATCAGCTGGATTTATGATTGTACCACGCCATGTTTTAGGTGGAACAGGATTCGTAGCTCCAAGCGATAGATTGATTATTGCAAGTGTTGGTGTTGGCGGTAAAGGTAAAAGCGATGTTGCCATGTTTGATAAAAGTGGCAAAGCAGACATTGGATTTCTTTGTGATGTAGATACGCGTAGAGCAGCGGATAGTGTAAAAGCTTTCCCAAAAGCTAAATTTTATAAAGATTGGCGGGAAATGTATGAAAAGGAAAGCAAAAATTTTGATGCTGTTTCTGTTTCAACACCAGACCATAACCACGCTGTACAAGCCATGGCCGCCATGCAATTAGGCAAGCATGTATATGTTCAAAAGCCTTTAGCACATGATATTTTCGAAGCAAGAGCATTAACCGCAGCAGCCAAAAAATATAATGTAGTTACCCAAATGGGAAATCAAGGTGCATCTAACAATGGCCCTCGCCAGATGAAAGAGTGGTATGACGCAGGTTTAATTGGTGATGTGCATACCGTTTATGCGTTTACCGATAGACCAGTTTGGCCACAAGGTATTCCATGGTCGGCAAATAAAGCAGACATTCCAAAGGAATTAGATTGGGATTTATGGTTAGGAACTGCTCCTTACAAAGAATTTGTAGACAAATTAGTTCCATTTAACTGGCGTGGGTGGTGGGATTACGGAACAGGCGCACTTGGAGATATGGGTTGCCACTTGTTAGAAGCGCCATTTAGCGTATTGGGCTTAAAATATGCAACCGAAGTACAAGCAAGTGTTGGCTCTGTTTATGTCGATGAATTTAAACGAGGTTATTTCCCAGACAGTTGCCCTCCTTCTAGCCACGTAACTTTAAAATTCCCTAAAACTGCAAAAACAAAAGGCGATGTAACCGTACATTGGATGGATGGTGGTGTGCAGCCAGCAAGACCAGAAGAATTGGGGGCAAATGAAACATTTGGAGATGGTGGTAATGCTACTTTGTTTATTGGTACAAAAGGCAAAATGATGGCTGGTACTTATGGACTAAACCCTCGTTTATTGCCAACTTCTAAAACTGCAGAAATAAAGGTAAAAGAGAAATTTGCTCGTGTTAAGGATGAAGCAAATGGACATTACGCACAATGGGTAGAGGCTTGTATTGCTGGCCCTGGCAAAAAAGAGTTAAGTTCTCCTTTTGAAATTGCTGGCCCACTAACAGAGTGTTTACTAATGGCTAACTTGGCTATCCGTGGAGCTGATATTCAACGTAAAGACGCTAACGGAAAAATCACTTATCCTGGAAGATATTCTAAATTACTTTGGGATAACGACCAAATGAAGGTAACCAACTTTGAAGATGTAAACCAATTTGTAAAAAGAGAGTACCGTAAAGGTTGGACCTTAGGATCATAATATTAAATTTAAAAGAGAACATGAAACAATACATATTTGCAGTAATAGCAATAGTTGCAATGGGCTGTAGCTCTACTGCCCAAACGAAAAAGAAGGGATTTGTAAAATTATTTGACGGAAAAACCACAACAGGTTGGCATAGTTATAATAAAACTGGTGTTGGATCAGCTTGGGAAGTAGCTGATGGTGCATTACATATGAACCCTGCTAAAAAAGGTGCAGCTGGTGGTGGCGATTTAGTGACTGATAAAGAATATTCAAACTACCATTTAAAATATGACTGGAAAGTTGCCCCAGGAGCAAATAGTGGTGTTATTTTTTATGTTCATGAGGATAAAAAATATGGCCAAACTTACCTTACCGGACCAGAGATGCAAGTAATCGACAATGATGGCCATAAGGATGGAAAAATCATTAAGCACAGAGCTGGTGACTTGTACGACATATTAAAAAGTACATCTGAGCCAGTTAAACCTGTTGGACAATGGAATAAAGCCGAGATTTTATCTGACAATGGAAAATTAACCTTCAAATTAAATGGAGTTACGATTGTAGAAACTACGATGTGGGATGACAATTGGAAAGCTTTAATTGCTGGTAGCAAATTTAAAACCTGGGAAGGTTTTGGCACATACAAAACTGGCAAAATAGCTTTGCAAGATCACGGCGATGAAGTTTGGTACAAAAATATTAGCATTAAAGAACTATAATAAAGGTAGATAGTAGAAAGGTTTAGGGTGGAACGCTCAACCTTACCTATTTTCTACAAACTCAAATAAACCACAAGCCTTAAAGTCCTCCCTTCTGGGGAGGATTTAGGTGGGGCTTTAAAACCAAATATAAAATGAACTCAACTATCCGCATTAAACTCTCACTCATGATGTTCCTAGAATTTTTTATCTGGGGCGCATGGTTCGTAACGCTAGGTACATTTTTAGCTAAAAATTTAAACGCTTCAGGTCCAGAAACTGGCTCAGTATTTTCTACACAATCATGGGGAGCAATCATTGCACCATTCATTATTGGGTTAATTGCAGATCGGTATTTTAATGCTGAAAAAATTCTTGGTGTTTTACATATTCTTGGCGCCATATTAATGTATCAAATGTATAATGCAGCTGATATTTCGGTGTTTTATCCTTACGTTTTAAGTTACATGATTTTATATATGCCAACATTAGCGCTAGTAAATTCAGTATCATTTAATCAAATGAAAGATCCTGAAAAAGAGTTCTCGAGTATTAGAATTTGGGGTACATTAGGTTGGATTGCAGCAGGATTACTAATTAGTTTCGCTTTCCATTGGGATTCTCAAGAAGGTGTAAAAGATGGCCTGCTAAGAAACACATTCTTAATGGCAAGTATTGCTTCAATTGTTCTTGGTTTATTTAGCTTCCTGTTACCAAAAACACCTCCAAAGGGTAAAGGCGAAAAGGTTACTATTTCTGATATTTTAGGATTGGATGCTTTAAAACTATTGAAGGACAAGAATTTCCTAATCTTCTTTATTTCATCAATATTAATCTGCATTCCGTTGGCGTTTTACTATCAAAATGCCAATAATTTCCTTACAAATGTTGGAATGGATAATCCTACTGGAAAAATGACAATTGGACAAGTTTCAGAAGTATTGTTCCTTTTAGCTTTACCTATCTTCTTTAAAAAGTTTGGATTTAAGAAAACGATATTAGTTGGTATGCTTGCTTGGGCAATTCGCTATGTGTTGTTTGCATATGGCAATGCTGGGGAATTAAGCTTTATGCTGATTACAGGAATAGCCCTACACGGAATTTGTTATGATTTCTTTTTTGTTTCTGGTCAAATTTATACCAACTCAAAAGCAGGCGATAAATTTAAAAGTGCAGCTCAAGGCCTAATTACTTTAGCTACCTATGGAATAGGAATGCTAATTGGATTTATGGTAGCAGGTCAAATTACTGAAATGTACAAAGTTAATGGAGCTCAAGACTGGAAAATGGTATGGATTATTCCTGCTGGCATTGCTTTTGTTGTATTTTTAATATTCGCATTGCTATTTAACGACAAAACAAAACCTGAACCAGAAGTATAATTAATATTTAATCCCTTACGATGAATTCTAGAAGAACATTTTTAAAACAAACCGGTTTATTAGCCGCAGGTATAGCAGTTGCACCTTCCTTTGCTTGTACTTTACCAAAAAAACATCCCATTGGATTACAATTATATAGTTTGAGAGATGTTATTAAAAACGATATAAAAGGTATTATTTCTAAAGTAGCTGCGATTGGTTATAAAGAAGTAGAAACTTATGGATATTCTAAAAAAGGTGGTTTTTGGGGATTAGATGCGAAAGCGTTTAGTATTTTATTAAAGGATAACGGTATAAAAGCCCCAAGTGGGCATTATGATTTAGATGATTTTATGTCGGGTAAAACCAGCGATAGTTTAAAATTATGCATAGAAGCAGCAAATATTTTAGGTAGTGAGTATGTTACTGTTCCATGGTTAGGTGTTAACATCAGACAAACAGCTGATGACTACAAAAAAATTGCACAGAAATTAAATGAGGCTGGTAAACTTTGCAAAGCTTCTGGGCTAAAACTTGCATACCATAACCATGATTTCGAATTTGCCAAAATAGGCGATACGACAGGATATCATATTATGTTAAATGAAACCGACAAAAAATTAGTTGATTTTGAATTGGATTTATACTGGGCAGTAAGATCTGGAAATGATCCATTGGCTTTATTTAAAGCTTACTCTGGTCGTTTTACCATGTGGCATATTAAAGACATGGATAAGAGCAAAAGTTCATTTAATACTGAAATTGGACAAGGCGCTGTTGATTTTAAAGGTATTTTTAAAGGCAATAAACAATCTGGTGTTAAACATTATTTTGTTGAGCATGAAACTAATTACAAACCAAATGAATTAGGTTCTATAAAAACTAGTTTTGATTATGTGAATAATGAGCTTTTATAATTAAGCTCTAAACCTATCAACTAATAGACCTATCCATTCTTTAAAAAGTAATTCCCAGTTGCTTAAGGCTTCAGCGCTGGGAATTACATAATTAGAAAAATCATAACTAGTTTTTCCAATATAATTTGTTGGATAAAACGCTACTTTCTTAAAGTATTTCGAAAAGGCGATACGGGCTCTTGGTATGTGCCAAGCACTGGTTATAACCATAACTTTAGCATCTGTATTTATCTTTTTTATTAATAAAAAACTCAAAGAAGCATTTTCTATTGTATTTCTACCTTGGTTTTCAATCAAAATATCAGCTTCTGGAATACCTATTTGCTTTAAGTAGTCAAAAACTAAATCTCCTTCCTTAACTGTTTTATCGATTAAATTGGCGCTTCCACTGGTTACCAAAATTTTGTTAATTCCGCCAGACTTATATAAAGAAATAGCTTGAAAAAGTCTATCTCCTGCCCAGCCAAATTTGATTTTATTATTCCTTTCGTTAATGTTCGAGAAACCTCCTAGAACTATGCCAACATCAACTTTCTGGTCTGGAGGATATGGTGATTCATACAGATTAAAAAACTTCCCTACAATAAAAGAGTTGGAGAAAAGTACCAATAGAACCAAACCTGTAATTAAAAGTCTTTTACGTCTTTTAAAATTCTTTGTGCAAATAGCGAGAACAAATAAGAAAATAACCCAAACTAATGGCTTAAGTAGAAACAATAAAATTTTAGACAATACAAATACCATAGCAGCAATTTATCCTTTAAAATTAGGATTTTAAATTGCTTTTAAATAGGCTGTTCGTTATGATGTTCTCCATTATGGAATTCATTTATCAATTCCTTAATGTCTGATTTTTTTCTTTTTTGCGTAGTATGCACAAAGTGAGGGACCTCTGGAGCAACAGCTGGTTCTATAACTTCATCAACACCAAAAACTCTTTCTTTTAAAGACCCATAAGAGTTTTTAATGCCTTCACCTAAACCTTTAGCTTTATCGCCGATTGCTCTTCTAGTATCAGCTCCACTTTCTGGCGCAAATAAAATGCTAATTACTGCTCCCGCAGCTAATCCTGCAATTAATGCAACCGCAACCATTCCGTTGTTGCTCTCTCTTCTGTTTAAAACTTTCGATATAATTTTTCCGTATTTCATAAGACAAGATTTTTTTTAAAAACAACAAAGTAATTTTTATATTGTTTAAAAAATCTAAAGTTTAGCAGCTAAAACACAAGTCTGTTTAAAACTTTCTGTTTTTCCACTTAAAGCAAACGTATCAAACTTGATAACATAAATACCAATTTTACTTTGCTGACCAGCATCATTTAAACCATCCCAAGTAAAACTTCCAGCAGTTGCGATTGTAGTATTTAGCTCTAGTTTTCTAACTAATATTCCTTTATCCGTGTAAATATTAACGTTAGCCAAATTACCATTATTAACAAAACTATAATCTATTTGCATCAAGTCTTCAAATCCATCGCCATCTGGCGAAAATGTTTTGCTAACTAAACTAATTTTATTTTTAGTGAGAGCTGCATTTTCTTCTTGCGAATTTCTATAAGTTGGTGTTGCAAAACCAGACGATTTTGCGGCGGATTTAAAGTTTCCTAAAGCATTTGCCTCTTTTGAAAAGGAAGTTCTCTCCAATGAAACCCCATCGCCATCTTTCAACAATGCAATGTGCATACCCTCATCGTAATCGAATCGCTCTAACAAACCTATTGTTCCAAGTAAAACTACCGAGCCTTTATCGTTATTATAGGAAGGGAAACTGCTCATTTGTACAAATTGGTTTGGGAATTTTGCATTATAATGTTGCTTAACAACAGTTGGATTTGTTGTTAATACCCAATAAGTTTTTGCTGGCATATAAACTGAAGCGCTACTTACATTCTTGATACTTGCTGGAACTCCAGTCGCATCAATATTAGCTAATTGCAACTCCTTTAAATCTAAAGTTTGATTGGTGTTGTTGTATATTTCTACAAAATCTACGCCTCCAGTTCTTGGGTTAGATAAAACTTCACTTATTAAAACATCGCCTTTTTTAAGCGTATAAGGTTTCACATAAAAGAATGTTGCTGTATTATTTGCTCCTATTTGGTTTCCCTTTAAATCCCTTACACCCGTAACGGTTAACTTATAATCGCCCGATGGCAAAGCCGATGCAAAAGTTAGTTTGTAAACATTTGCAATGGAAGTAGCCGTTACACTTGTTGGCGCACTTAAGTTAGCTACAGCATAATTGTTAGCCATCAAGGCTGATGAAGGTTGCAATCGTTCAGAGAAAACTACTTCGACATTCAATTCGTCGAGCACTTTAGCGCTTACCAAAGTTGGAGGGGTAACATCTGGCGTTAATTCTGAAACTGTAAAATCATCAAATATAAAACCAGTAGAACGAGTGGCTGTATATTCGCACCGCACACCAAACCAATCTGAATTTGTATATGTTAAATCTGTAACGCTGCCCTCTAATGCATAGTTTGTTCCGCCAGTTATATCGGTAAACAATTCCCACTTTCCTACATCATTTCTAGTCACTTTTATTCGAGCTAAAAGTGTATTTACATCTACTCTTGTTTTAGCTGGACCATCAATAATCTTAGTAACCGTTGCTCCATTTTGCCTATACAAATCATAACTATCTGTGCTTCCGCTCTCTCCTATTTGGACAAAATATCCATTTAAAGGTGCATTTAAATCCTGATTATCAGCAATTAAATAAATTTTTGCCTCGTTACTTGTGGATGGGTCAAAATTCATTTGCACCAAAAATTCGCACTTAACATTTAAAGCTAAAAGATTTGATGTAACCAAGCTAACTGTTTGACCAGTAGAACTTAAAGAGGTTTGCAATTGCTTTGATGAGTTAACATTAAACAACGAATTACTGCCAACCCAAGCAGGATTTGAAGTAAAATTCCCATCAGAAAAGTCGTCAACAACTTGTGCTGATGTAAGTTTAACGCTTAAAAGCATTAAAAAAAGTAAAGTTTTTCTCATATTTGGTAGATATTAAGAATTAACTAAATATAATAAAAAAACAGAAAAAATGAAAGTTGCAGTAGTAGGTGCCACAGGTTTAGTAGGCACTGTAATGTTAAAAGTATTGGAAGAAAGAAATTTCCCGTTAACTGAGTTAATCCCAGTTGCATCTGAAAAGAGCGTTGGTAAGTTAATTACGTATAAGGGTAAACAGTTTCCAATCGTTAGCATGGATACTGCGATTGGAATGCGCCCTGATATTGCCTTATTTTCTGCTGGTGGAAGCACTTCGTTAGAACACGCACCACGATTTAAAGAAGCTGGAACTACTGTAATTGATAATTCTTCTGCTTGGAGAATGGACCCAGCTATCCCTTTGGTTGTGCCTGAGGTAAATGCTCACATTTTATCATTGGATAATAAAATTATCGCTAACCCAAATTGCTCTACTATACAAATGGTGGTTGCTTTAAAACCATTACACGATAAATATCGCATTAAACGTGTAGTAGTTTCTACCTATCAATCGGTTACTGGCACAGGTGTAAAAGCAGTTGACCAAATGATGAACGAGCGTAAAGGCATTTACGATGGCGAAATGGCTTATCCATATCAAATTGATTTAAACGTTATTCCACAAATTGATGTATTTACAGAAAATGGATACACTAAAGAGGAAATGAAAATGATTAACGAAACCCGCAAAATTATGGGCGACGAAAATATTCGTTTAACAGCCACTACAGTTCGTATTCCAGTAATGGGTGGTCACTCTGAATCGGTAAACATTGAGTTTGAGAACGATTTTGATTTAGCAGAAGTAACCTCATTATTAGAACAAACTGCTGGAATAATTGTGGTAGATGATATTGCAAACTTAAAATACCCAATGCCAAAAGATGCACACGAAAAAGACGAAGTTTTTGTAGGTCGTATTCGTAGAGATGAATCTATGCCAAACACTTTAAACATGTGGATTGTTGCTGATAACTTACGCAAAGGTGCAGCTACAAATGCTGTTCAAATTGCTGAGTATTTGGTAAGAAAAGAGTTAGTATAACAGTATATAAATATTTGAAAAATCAAAAAAGTGATGTATTTATGCATCACTTTTTTTATGTAACATATTGTCATAATCTAAAAATTACATATAAAAACGAGATTATAATCTAAAAATTATATATAAATTTTAGATTAGCTAATGAGATAACTAAGCTTTTACCATAAAGATTTAAAATGAAGTCAATTAAACTATCCATATTATTAATCGCGTTATCACTTAACGTTTTTGCCCAATTCCCCATTGCAAAATTAGAGCAAGCCTACCAAAACTTAGTTAACGACGAACAAGCAAAATATGCCATTACATCTCTTTGTGTATTAGATGCGCAAAGCGGAAAAGTGATTTTTGCTAAAAATGAAAATATCGGATTGGCGACTGCTTCTACTTTAAAAACCATTACATCGGCTACAGCATTTAGTGTTTTGGGTAAAGATTTTAAATATCAAACTACTTTAGCCTACAGTGGAAAAATTACACCTGATGGAACCTTGCAAGGAGATTTAATTATCATCGGCGCTGGAGATCCAACTTTAGGCTCTTGGCGTTATGAGCAAACCAAAGAAAATGCAGTTTTAAATCAATGGGTTAGTGCCATTAAAAATGCTGGCATTAAAAAAATAGAAGGTACCATAATTGGTGATGATAGTTTATGGGGCACCCAAACAATGCCCGAAGGTTGGATTTGGCAAGATATGGGGAACTATTATGGAGCAGGAAGTTCGGCTTTAGCTTGGAGAGAAAATCAATTTGACATTCATTTAAAACCAGGCGGTAGTATTGGTGCTGATGTTAGCATTCAAAAAACTGTTCCAACAATGCCATATTTAAAAGTTATTAATGAACTAAAAACAGGTTCATCTGGCTCGGGCGATAATGCTTATGCTTATTTACCTCCATTTGGCAATTTGGCTTATTTACGTGGCACTTGGGGAATGGGAATTAGCAAAACAGGAATTTCTTTGGCAATGCCAGACCCAGCTTTTGATGCAGCTTATCGTTTACAGGACACCTTATTAAGGTTAAATATTACAAGTTCTAAGGAAGCTACAACGGCTAGAAGGTTAGGGTTGGAAGGAAAAACATTACCAAACGTATCACAAAAAATAGCAACGGTAAGTTCACCAACTTTGAGTGAAATCATTTATTGGTTTAATAAAAAAAGTGTAAACCTTTATGGCGAACAATTATTAAGAACTATCGCTTGGAAATTAGGCAAAACACCTAGTACAAGAAACGGAGCATCATCGGTTATTAATTTTTGGTCGGCAAAGGGAATTGACAAAAATGCTTTGAATATTTTAGATGGCAGTGGGCTTTCTCCTGGAACAAGGGTTACCACTTTAGCAATGGCTTCTATATTATTTCAAGTGCAAAAAGAAGATTGGTTTGCTGCTTATTATAATTCTTTTCCAGATAACAACGGAATGAAATTAAAAAGTGGTAGCATTAATGATGTTTCAGCTTATGCTGGATATTTTACCGATGTAAAGGGGAACAAGTACATTGCAGTTATCAATATTAATAATTACAATGGCTCTGGCATTAGTAAAAAATTGTTTAAGGTTTTGGATGCTTTGAAATAATCTTTGTCATTCAGAGCGAAGCGAAGAATCTATTAGGTAAATTCATCACGTTAGATTCCTCCCCGATGTTAAATCGGGACAAGCCAAAGTCGGAATGACAAAACTATATAATAACTATGAACTTCAAACTTCGCCCCTTTCAATTAAGTGACTTACAAAGTTTGGTTAAACACGCCAATAATTATAATATTGCCAAAAACTTAAGTAATAAATTCCCCTTTCCTTATACTCAAAATGACGGCATTGCTTTTATCAACTTAGCATTATCGGCTACGCCTCAAGAAATATTTGCGATAGTGGTTAATGGTGAAGCTGTAGGTTCTATTGGCGTACATCCGCAAGCGGATTTTTACTGCAAAAATGCAGAAATGGGCTATTGGATTGAAGAAGAATATTGGGGCAATGGAATTGTTCCTGAAGCCATAAAGTTAATGGTTAGTTATGGCTTTAAAACGTTTAACATTACCAGAATCTTTGCCAGAACTTTTGACACGAATATTAAATCGCAGAGAGTTTTAGAAAAGACAGGTTTTACTTTAGAAGCAGAATTAAAAGAAACCTTTTACAAAAACGGAACAGTTTACGATGAAATGATTTATGGCATTAGAAAACCAGTAAATCTTTAATTGAAAAAGTCTATTTCATATTTCTTAACACTATTTATAGCCATTGTATGGCTTGTGAATGGTTTATTTTGCAAAGTTTTAAATTTCGTGCCAAGGCATCAAGAAATTGTAGCAACGATTTTAGGAAATAAGGTTGCACCAAATTTAACAATGATAATTGGTTTATTAGAAG
The DNA here is from genome assembly GCF_032678705.1 of Pedobacter frigiditerrae. Lineage (NCBI taxonomy): Bacteria > Pseudomonadati > Bacteroidota > Sphingobacteriia > Sphingobacteriales > Sphingobacteriaceae > Pedobacter > Pedobacter frigiditerrae. The sequence goes on from NZ_JAVTSS010000002.1 coordinate 73,950, forward strand.
TTGCAATGTTCTTTTGGATTTTAACCAAGATAAAAGCTAAAATTTGTTCAACCTTACAAATTCTTATCATTGGCACTATGAATGTTTTAGAATTCTTTTTAGCTCCAGATTTATTGCTATTCGGAAAATTAAACATCGTTTTTGCTGCAATGTTTATGGTGCTGATTTTCATCAATGAGTTTTATTTAAGAGATAGAAAATATTTTTAAAATACTTATCTTCAATATTTTAAACTGAATTAACCATGAACTCTAAACTAATTATTAAAGCAGGTTTACTGGCAGGAACTTTAGATATCATCGCTGCATTTTTAAATTTCTATTATAAAACAGGAAAAAATCCAACCATAGTTTTAAAATATATTGCCAGTGCTATTTTTGGTAAAGAAGCAATGGCAGGTGGTATTGAAATGATACTTACCGGACTATTATTACATTTTATCATTGCTTTTATCTTTACTCTTTTCTTCTCTGTTATTTACAAAATGCTTTGGTCCTGGTTGAAAAACATAATTTTAATCGCCATTTTATATGGAATATTTGTTTGGATAGTTATGAATTTAGCTATTGTTCCCTTATCTAAGGCTTCACAAATTCCATTTTCTTGGTCTGGCCTAATTACCAATATAATTATTCTAATAGTTTGTATTGGTTTACCCCTTTCTTATCTATTCCGCAAAAACAGCCAAGCTATTTAAGCTAAATTTAATAAATTGCGATTTCAAATTTAATCGGCAAATCCCTATTATGAAATTCATTGCTTCATTCATTTTTCTATTATCCATCAATTTCATTGTTTTCGCTCAAGCTATAGAAGGTAATTCAGAAACTCCTACAGATTTAGAAAGTTTTGCAAACAACGAAATTGCAATTATACCAGCACCAGCAAACTTAACTAAGCTGGCGGGACATTTCGTTTTGCCTAATAGCATCACTATTCAAGTGGGTAAGTCTCCAGAATTAAAACAAACTATTGCCTTTCTACAAGAGCGCCTTTCAATACCTACAGGATATCACGTAAATGTTATCAATCCACTAGCAGCTAATCCAACTATCAAATTAATTATAAATGATACAGAAGATGCAAGTATAGGTACTGAAGGATACCATCTTTCTGTTGGGGTAAAACAAGTAGTAATTAGAGCTAACAAACCTGCAGGTTTATTTTATGGCGTACAATCGTTAATACAATTATTGCCTAAAGAAATAGAAAGCAAGGAAGAAGTTAAAGGTGTTAAATGGGTAATGCCTTGTGTTGAGGTCACTGATTATCCGCGTTTAGGTTGGAGAGGTTTAATGTTCGATGTAGCAAGACATTTTTTTACCAAACAAGAAGTAAAACAGTATATAGATGCAATGGTGCGCTATAAATACAATATTTTACACCTGCATTTAGCTGACGACGAAGGTTGGCGAATTGAAATTAAAGGTTTACCAAAGTTAACTGAAGTTGGTGCTTGGAATGTAAAACGCATTGGCACATTTGGAGATTTTATTACGCCTACAGCTGATGAGCCAAGAAATTATGGTGGTTTTTATACTCAAGAAGATATAAAAGAATTGGTCGAATATGCCAAAGCTCGTTTTGTAAATATTATGCCTGAGATTGATGTGCCTGGACACAGCTTGGCAGCCATTGCTTCTTACCCAGAATTATCATGTACACCAGAGGCGATAAATTATAAAGTACGTAGTGGCGAAAAGATTATGGATTGGAGCCGAGGTGCGCCACCTTTAGGTCTGGTAGACAATACGCTTTGTCCGGCAAATGAAAAGGTTTACGTGTTTTTAGATACTGTATTTTCTCAAATTGCTAAGCTTTTCCCTTTTGAATACATCCATGTTGGTGGCGATGAAGTTGCCCGTAATTTTTGGGAGAAGAATGACCAAATTAAGGAGTTGATGAAACGTGAAGGCTTAAAAACCATTCCAGAAGTGCAGGCTTATTTTGAAAGAAGAGTAGAAACTATCATTCAATCTAAAGGTAAAAAATTCATGGCTTGGGATGAGGTTTTAGAAGGCGGTGTTTCGCAAACCGCAGCCGTAATGAGTTGGCGCAATATGCAACATGGTATTGATGCAGCAAAGGCTGGTCACGAAGTAGTGATGAGCCCTACTCAATTTGCCTACATAGATTACATGCAAGCTGATGCGATTACAGAACCTAAAGTTTATGCTAGTTTACGTTTAAGTAAATCTTATGAGTTTGACCCTGTTCCTGCAGGTGTAGACCCGAAATTTATCAAAGGTGGACAAGCCAATTTATGGACTGAACAGGTTTATAACATTCGTCAGGCAGAATACATGACTTGGCCGAGAGGTTTTGCCATTGCAGAATCGGTTTGGTCGCCAAAAGAGAAAAAAAACTGGACTAACTTTTTTGCTCGTACTGAAGAACATTTTAAACGTTTAGATATTGCTGAAACTAAATATGCTCCAAGTGTTTACGACCCTATTTTTACGGTTAGAAGAACTGCGGATAGAAATTTATTAATTACGTTAACAACAGAGGTTGAAGGTTTGGATATCTATTATAGTTTCGACAATTCTTTCCCTGATAGATTTTATCCAAAATATACAACCCCATTAGTTCCTCCTGTAGATGCTAAAGTTTTAAAAGTAATAACCTATAGAGGTAAAACTCCAGTTGGCAGAATGATGAATATGCCAATTGAAGAATTAGAAAAAAGAGCAGGCAAAAGGTAACATGAATAAAGCGCAACGAAATATCAATATCATTATGATGCTTTTATTTAGCGCCTATGCCATTTATAGCATAATTTATAATAGTGCCAGTATATTTTTTATCATTTACTTATTTTGGTTTGATGAGTTAATCCGCAATGTATCATTACTTATTCAAGTTAGAATGCATAGAGAAGACCCTAAAAATATTAGGGAATTTACAAGGCAAAAAGCCATCAGCAATATTAAAACAAGATTTTTCTTTCTTTTTATCTATTCTGTTTTTATTGTTTTGGTATTTGGTTTGTTTTTCCATTTAGCCCAAGACGAGAAAGATGCTCTAATTAAAAATGTTCAAATATTTATGTTCCATGATATTTCATTTAACGTTTGTTTAATGATAGCTATTGTGCGAGAAATTCTCCAAATCAGGTCAACATCATTGCGTAGAGATGAACCCATTCCAACATTTACTGCAATGAGTGGGCACCTGATAACCCTTCATTTATCTATCATTTTTGGCGCTTTTTTATGGGCGTTTACCAGTGGGAAATTTGTAAACTTTAGTTTTAGCTTAGGTCTACTTAATAAATACGCCATTATATTACCGTTTTTCTTGATTAAGTTTCTGGTAGATTTATATGCTATTAATCACAGCGAAAAAGACAAAACAGTGCTAGACACCTTACAAAATCACTAATGAAAAAAGGAACCATTTTACTCTTGTTATTTATATTATTAAAAATGGTTTTGCATTATGTGGTCATCAACCCTGTTTATGAGTTGCAACGCGATGAATTTTTGCATTTAGACCAAGCAAAACATTTAGCATGGGGATTTCATTCTGTTCCGCCAGTAACTTCTTGGATTTCTTGGCTGATACTTCAATTAGGTAATTCTGTTTTTTGGATTAAGTTCTTTCCAGCCTTATTTGGAGCACTAACCTTACTTGTAGTTTGGAAAACAATAGAAAGTTTAAAAGGAGGTTTATTTGCCTGCACACTAGCCGCTACAGGTTTGCTTTGTTCGGTTTTGTTAAGGATAAATATTCTTTACCAACCCAATTCCTTGGATATTTTATGTTGGACGTTAATTTACTTTAAATTAATTCGTTTCATCCAAACTAATAATTACAAGTGGCTGTACTTTCTAGCCATCAGCTTTGCTATTGGATTTTTAAACAAATACAACATTGTTTTTTGCATTTTGGGATTATTACCCGCACTATTATTAACTAAACACAGAGCATTATTCTTAAAAGCTCAGTTTTATTACGCCATTCTTTTAGCATTGGCATTGATAAGTCCAAACCTGATATGGCAATTACAGAATGATTTTCCTGTATTAAAACACATGAAAGAATTGGCAGATACACAATTAGTTCATGTAAACAGAATGGATTTTTTAAAAGAACAGGTTTTCTTTTTTATTGGGTCTATCTTTATTCTTATCGCAGCTTTCATTTCTTTTTTCAGCTATGCTCCATTTAAACCTTATCGTTTTTTGGCAGCTGTTTATATTTTTACGATAGCGTTATTTATCTACTTCAAAGCAAAAGATTATTATGCAATTGGCTTATATCCTATTTTCTTCGCCTTTGGTGCTGTTTATTTGAGTTTGCTGTTGGATAAAGGCTGGAAGATTTATTTACGTTATTTGGCTTTTGCGATTATCTTATTTTTCTTTTATGGCCTGTTAAAAACATCAATGCCAATATATACACCAGAAACGTATGTTAAGAATGCCGAACAACATAAACCATTCAGTGAGCATACATGGGAAGATGGCAAAAAACATCCAATATCTCAAGATTTTGCTGACATGTTAGGTTGGAAAGAATTAGCAGCTAAAACTGATTCTATCTATAATAGCATCCCCGATAAAAAAAGCATTTTTATCCTTTGTGATAATTATGGCCAAACTGGTGCGATAAATTATTATTCGAAAATTAAAGGTTTACAGGCTAATTCATTTACTGATGATTATGTAAACTGGTTAGATTTAGACAAAGAGATTAAAACAGTAATCAGAATAAAGACTGTGGAGAATTTAAATTCTACAAGGGACTTATCCTTATTTGAAACGATAAAGAATGTTGGAACAATAGAGAATAAGTATGCAAGGGAAAAGGGAACTCAAATCATCCTGTTAAGCAACCCTAAAGTTGACCTTGCCAAATTATTAAGGAAAGAGCGAGCGGCGGGGAATTTAGATTAGGAGTTAAAACATTCATTACCAGCAAATAAATTTGCAAATCTCAATAATTTTTGTAACTTCATATAGCTTAGAAAAGGAGGTTTATCATGAACGTTATCCAAAAAGTTGAGCATTGGGGCGATGCCCATCACGCAAAATGGTTAGATGTTGTTCGCATCGTATTAGGCTTAATAATTTTTACAAAAGGTATTTCGCTAATTAGCGATACTGGTCCACAGCAAGAACTCTTGTTAAAAAATAATGTTTTTGGTTTCTCAGAAATGATGTCGAGTGTTGCCATTCATTTGGTGGCTTTTGCACATTTGGTTGGCGGCATTTTAATCACCATTGGTTTGGTTACTCGATTTGCCGTAGTTATTCAAATTCCTATTTTAATTTGTGCCATTTTATTTGTTAATATTTCAAATGGCTTTTCTGGTTTAAATTCAGAATTGTGGCTTTCTGTAATTGTTCTATTTCTTTTGGTTCTATTCTGGGTTGTAGGCTCTGGTCCATTTTCTGTTGACCAGCAAATGAGAAGAAAACGTTAAAAATTTCGGTCGGTGAGACACCGACCGATAGACAAGTAATTTTGTCATTCTGAACGAAGTGAAGAATCTCACCTGAGAATTCATTGCAGAGATTCTTCGTTGCACTCAGAATGACAAAAGCTTTAATTTTCCGTTTTTTTCTTTCCAAACAAACCTTTTAATTTATTGCCAATCTCAGTAGTTGCTTTTTCAACAGCTTTCTTTTTTAGTGTGTCTACTTTTTCCTGAGCTTTGGCTTGCAGCTCAGCTTTCTTTTCGGAAACAACTGTATTCAATGCAGATTTGGCTGTGCCATCTCCAGCTCCATATTTTAATTTGATAGTTGGTTTTAAGAACGTACCGCCTAAAACAGCATTAACCTTTACTGTTTCGCCCATCGATAGATTCGTTCCAGCCTTACTGTTTAAACCTGCAATAACTGCATTTGCAGCATTATTGGCACTTGCACCAAGCATCGCCCTTGGCACGTTTAAAGCTAAATTATAGTCCATAGTTTGGTCTATACCATTTGAACCAGCTACATTCATGACAATGCCCTTGGCCTTAATATCAAATGGAGAAACATTTAAACGACCATTTGCAATCTTAAATTTAGTTAGAACATTATTTAACTCTATCTTTTTCATATCCGTTGAGCCTAAAGCTGCGGCTAATTTATTTACAGGCTCAAAACCTTCTACCAAAGCCTGAATGATATTTGTTAAACCTTCAGCGTTTATTGAAGAATAAATCGGCATCATATTTTGGTCTAAATCTGAATCGAATTTTAAGTTAGTAGAAAATGTTCCTTTAGTAAACTTAGCTACTGGAGCTAATAATTTAATGGTATTAAAAGCATTAAATGCTTGCTGTATATCCATTTTCTCTATACCAAAATCAATATCTACTTTTGGTTTTTTAGGGTCTACAGTTGCATAAGAGCCATTCATTTTTACAGTTCCAGCTAACATATTTAACGCCATATCCTTAAAATAAACAGTTTTATCTTTTACTTGTAAAGCCCCTTTCGCATTGCTGATGTCATACTTATCGTAATTAACCTTAGCCGCTTTTACACCAAGATTAAAATCAATATTTGCAGGCACTTCAAAAACTGTCATTTTTGCATCTGCTGCTTTTGTTTCTGCAGTTGCTTTTGGCGGGCCCATCAACTCGTTCACATCTATTAAATTTGATGTTAAATTGAAATTCCCTTTTAATAACTGATTTTTCTTAAATACATAGCTCAAATAATTATTAATTGTACCATTGGCAGCAAAATCACTTTTACCCACTTTTGCAACCAGATTGCTTAGCGTTATATTTTGTGGACTAAAACTCATCTTCGCCGATGGCACACTAACCGGCATAGGCACATTTTTCCCAGTGTAAACAAAGTTGCTAGCTTGCATTTGTCCGCTTGCTTTAAAATCTTGATATTGACCTTTATCAATTGAAGATTTACGACCCGCTGCTTGAACATCTGCATTTAAAAGACCTGTTAAAGTCATATCTTTCATCGGGAAAATGGCTGTTAATTGTTTTAAATCTAAATTCCCTTTTAAAGCCATGTCAACAAATGGGTCTGTCATTGGATTTTTAACTAGCAAACGACCATCAATTGGTGCTGCACCAAACTCTAAATGGAACGCTGGAACATTTACAACTGTATTGTCCAAAACTCCATCAGGATTAGAGATAGTAGATTTAACTTGAATGTTATTTATCGCAGATGGCAAAGAAGGATACTTGATTTTACCATTTTCAATAGCCAAGTTTACGTTAAAGGCAGGAATGGATTTATCGTTATATGTACCTTTTGCAGTTCCGTTCATTGCAAATTTCCCTGTTGCTTCTAAATCCTTAAAATTAGCAGCATAAATAGCCGGGATTAAAGAAAGAAAGTTTTTCAAATCAGATTTTTGAGCATCAAATTTAAAGTCCATTACCATATCATTCTCATTCGGCATTGCCAAATAACCAACAGCAGAAAGCAGTAGTTCATTTAGCTTAATCTTGTTTTCGCCGAAAGTGAATTTCATCTGTTTCATATCGATGTCCAAAGGCAGTCCTGCATCCAATTTCACTTTGTTTAAATATGGAATACCTCCATATTTAACGGTTAATTTTTCTATATCAGATTGAGTATTTAAGGTGAAAATATCTTGAGTAAAATCGCCCTTACCATTATGATTTAGATTTTCGGCTTGCATAAAAAATCCTAGGGAAGCATCATCATAAGTAATCTTCCCATTTTCAATGGTATACTTTTGAAGTGCAGCTTTGAATGTTGTTTTAGCCGTATCAACTTTTGTTGTTGAACTATCTGGCTTCATGATATCCCAATTGGCTTTACCACTTTTTAAAACCTTAGCATAAATTATAGGTTCATCCAAATTAACAGAGTTAATTTCGTAGGTCTCGCCTTTAATTACACTCATTAAATTGAGATTTAACTTAAGTTGTTTAATATTTGCCAATGTGTCCTTCGCAAAACTATCGGTTCCAACAACAGTTAAATTGTTCAATTCTATACCCAAATTGGGGAAAGAAGTAATTAGGCTTAAATCAAATTCTGCAAAATCTACCTTAGCGTTTACCTTATCATTTATAGATGATTTTACTTTAGCAACAATCTCCTTTTTAAAAATTAAGGGGATACAAGCCGCAGCTGCAAACAAAACGGCTAATATAATGGCGAGCGTGATGATGGTTTTTTTTAACATGACAATTCTATATTGTATTTTATGGTTATTAAACGCAATTAATGCGCCAAGCGTTTATAAAGATAAATTTACAGAGTTAGGCAATTTGATAATTATTTTTCACAATAAACTTATTACCTTTCGACTTTAGAAACGACCTATGAAAAGAATTCTTTTTTTTGCTTTAATTCTATTATCCATTAGTGCCTTTGCACAAAATCAAACTGCTAATTATTTCAAGCTCACACGTGCTAACTTCAACGAGAAAAATGCATATGAAACTACTGCTTTCGTAGAAAAATATTTTAGAATACCAGGCAATACTGGTTTTAATGCCAGCATCCACCATGTGGAAGATATATTGAAAAAAGCTGGCTTTGTTGAACAAAAAAACAATGAGTTTGAGGCGCCAATGACTTATCGCATTGAAAAACGCCCAATGAATAGAAATACTTGGGAGCCAGTAAATGCAAGTGTAACCATAGTTGGCGAGTCGTTACCACTAATTGCCTATCAGACTAATCGCAACATGATTCCAATTAATTGTCCATCAACACCTGTTGGAGGAATTACCGCAGAAGTAATTTTTGTGGGCAAAGGAGCTGCTGCAGATTTGGAAGGAAAAGATTTAAAAGGAAAAATCGTATTTGCAGATGCTGCTGCAGGAAGATTAATTTCAATGGCAGCAAAAGCTGGTGCAATTGGAGTAATGGGTTATTCGGTTCCTAAATATAATCAGCCAGAAAAACACCAGACTTCTATTTCGTTTGGAAGTATGCCCGCAAATGCAGGAATTTGGTCGCTGTTTTTATCTTATGGCGTGAAGGAAAAACTGAAAGCTGCTTGTTTAAAAGGAAAAGTAGAATTAAAAGTTAATATTGAAACTAAGATTTACAAAGCTGAAGAATTAACCATTGTTGCAAATGTAAAAGGAAGTGTAAAACCTGATGAACGTTTTGTTTATAGTGCTCATGTACAAGAACCTGGGGCGAATGATAATGCAACAGGCGTTGGTACTTTGGCAGAAATGGCAAGAGTAACTGCTACATTGATTAAATCTGGCAAATTAAAACCTCAACGTACTTTAACATTTTTATGGGGCGATGAAATTGTATCTACCAGAAGGTATATAGTTGAAGATACCACAAGAGCGAAAGGAATTTTGTGGGGAATGAGCTTAGACATGGTTGGTGAAGACACTGAAAAAACTGGTGGTACTTTCTTGTTGGAAAAAATGCCAGACCCTTCTGCAATTTGGACGCGTGGCACCGATAAACACAGCGAATGGGGTGCTGGTGATGTGAAAGAGAAAGACCTTTTTCCGCACTACTACAACGATTTCATTTTTGACATCTGCAAAACGCAAGGCAAGTTTGCTAATTGGGTAGTTAATTACAATCCTTTTGAAGGTGGAAGTGATCATACTCCATTTTTACAGAATAAAATTCCAGGTTTATTGATGTGGCACTTTACTGATGTATTTTACCACACTGACAATGATAGAATAGGTGCTGTTTCTGCTACAACAATGAAAAATGTTGGCGTTTGTGCATTAACGGCTGCTTATACTTTAGTAACTGCTGATGAAAATACGGCATCAGCTACTGTTGCCCAAGTAAAAAATGATGCATTAGTTCGCTTAAAAACTGAGTTTGAGTTGAGTAAAAAAGCTATCGCCGATGGCAAAACAGTAGCCGATGAAAAACATATCATTGAGGTTTGGGGTAAATATTATACCGATGCATTAGCTACTATTGGAACCATGGCTGTTGCTCCAAAAACCACTAGAATAGGTTCAACAATTAAGGTTGCAACTTTGGCAATTGAAAAACAAACACAAGCTTATTTGAGCGAGTTGAAGTAATTGTCTTTATTAGGATTTTTTGGATGGGATGATTTTAGGATTCTAAAATGTCGTCATTTCGAAATGAGCTTTCGCGATTGAGAAATCTTTGAATTTCTTGATTGTAGGTTCTAAGTTATCCCCTCTATATCGATATATGACGATTTATTTACGAATGTGCTTGTCCAGTTTCTTATCTTAGCTTAAATCTCAAAGCTTATGAATTTTCACACTCGTAAATGGATAAAACCCGAAGACTTAAATCCTAATGGCGGCTTATTTGGTGGTAGCCTTTTAAAATGGATTGATGAAGAAGCAGCAATCTATGCGATTGTACAGCTCGAAAATCCAAAGGTTGTAACCAAGTATATGTCTGAGATTAACTTTGTAAGTTCTGGTAAACTTGGAGATATTATTGAGTTGGGAATGACAGCTACATCATTCGGTACAACTTCTATCACAATGTGTTGCGAGGTAAGAAATAAAATTACCCGCAAGAGCATTTTAACAATTGATAAAATTGTCTTTGTAAACATTAACGATTACGGTGAGCCAACACCACACGGCAAAACAAAGATTAAATATATCGAAGAGCAGTTTGATGATATGACTAAGTAGTTTGGAGTTGAGAGTTTGGAGTACAAAACAACTAATGAACAATTGAACCAATGAACTAATTTTCTTTTAAACGTTCTTCCAAAGTTTCCGCATCCAAATCAAAAGCGTTGATAATCAACTGAGCTTTAGTATAAAATGGGTCTCTTTCTGCAAGCTTCTTTTCTATAAAAGCTAAAAGTTGCTCATCATCAAAATCTTTTATCAAAGGTCTTTTTTGGCGGTTATGCAAACGTGAAACCAACATCGAAGGTTCCATGTGCAAATAAACAGTTTTGCCATTTTCATTCATCCAATCCATGTTATCAAAAAAGCAAGGCAAACCTCCGCCAGTTGCCACAACACAAGTTTCTGGATAAGGATAAGTTTTTAAGGTTTTACTCTCTAACTCACGGAATGAAGCTTCTCCATAAGCCTCAAAATATTCGGCAATGGTTTTCCCTTCTTGCGCTACAATTACAGCATCTAAATCAATTACTGGGCATTCTAATCTTGCAGCTAACTGTTTTGCTTTGGTACTTTTCCCGCAGCCCATGAATCCGATAAGGAAGACTTTCATTCTAAAATATTGTTGTATAGATAAATTGTTTTATTGTTTTGGCAAACTGGTCTCAAATCTCATATCTCACTTCGCAAATCTATGAAAGCTTCACTCTCGGGTCTACCCAAGCATATAATAAATCCACTAATATATTTACTACGACAAACACAAAAGCGATGAATAATATAGAGCCCATTACAACTGGGAAATCAGACATTTCTAAAGCTGTAACTGTTGTTCTACCTAGGCCATTATAACCAAAAATATATTCAACAAAGAAAGAACCAGCCAATAAAGAAGCGAACCAACCAGAAATTGCCGTAATAACAGGATTTAAGGCATTTCTTAATGCGTGTTTATAAATTATTGCATAACGACCTAATCCTTTAGCTCTAGCCGTACGGATGTAATCTTGAGCCAGCACATCTAACATCGCACTGCGTGTTAACTGAACTATAATTGCTAATGGCCTTAATCCTAAAGTAACCATTGGCAACCATAGGTTTTTCCAAGTGATAATTTGTCCTTTGAAAGGGTCGTAGCTATATAAACTACCACTCATATTTAAACCTGTGTAATCTGCCAATAGAAATCCAAATAACCAAGCGATGATAATTCCTGCAAAAAAGGATGGAGCAGAAATACCTAAAATAGCAAATGCGTTTGCTAAATTATCAATCCAAGTTCCCTGGTGCACTGCCGAAACAACACCCAGTAAAACACCAATTATCGTTGCAAAAATCATTGCAGTAAGCGCTAGTACAAACGTATTAGGTACAGTTTCTGAAAGGATAGTTGTTACATCTCTTTTAGTTTGATATGACCTTCTCAAATAAGGCACTTTAATTACTACAACATCATTCCCAACTTTAAAAAGCTTTTGGTAATGATATTTCTCCTGATTTTCTTTTGTAAATGGATGAATACTTAGTGGAGATAAATCATTGATGTAAAGAAAAAACTGAACAGGTTTAGAACGGTCTAAACCAAATTCTTTCCTTACTGCTTCTAGAGATTGTACATCTGAACGCTGACCCATTGTCATTCTAGCTGGGTCGCCAGGCAAAATATTAAACAGCACAAAAACCACTAAAATTACACCTCCCATTACTGCGAAGCCATAAAGTAATTTTCTTAATGCGTATGCTCCCATTTATTTACTAAAATACTTTTCTGATAACTTATCGAATGAGGGTAAGGTTTGGAAATGCCATTTATTAATAATCACGCCATTTTTCAATAATAAAACACCAGGATTTGCTCTTACCATACTTTTAAGCGGAACAGCATCAGCATAAAACACCTCAGCAAAAAGTTTATTTTTCTTACTAAAAGCATCTGCGTCTTGAGCAGAATTTGAGGTCAATAAAACTGTTCTGATGTTAAATTGGTCAGTAGCATTTAAAGCTAAAGCATTAATTTCTTGAACTGCCTTTTCATTCGCATCTTTTAAATTATAGGCTACAACAACTAAATTATAATATGGATTTTCTACAATTTCTTTAGTATAATCTGTTCCCGATGCATCAGTAATTAATAAATCTTTGATTTTAATATCGTAGCCTTTTTTAATTAACTTCCTATCGGGTGTACCTACAACTTCCCAGTTTTCATCCTTCCAAATTTCTTGAGCCATGTAATCTTTATCGCTCATTGTTTTGGTTTCGTTAGTTTTTTTGTTCTTAAGCTGGTACATAATCAAGTACTCATCTTGCGCCGCACCTGGCGGAAGTTTCATCGATTCTGGAATACTTGAACCAACTTTATAAGGTAGAAAATCTATGATTGGAAGGAAATTATAGGTATAAATTCCAAATAATAATGAAGCTGCAAAAACTCCAATAGATAAGCTTTTTTGTAATTTCACATTAGTGGTTATTGGATTTATCCTTTCCCTGTTGATGAATAGGTAAACAATCAATACCAAAAGGATTAAATCTTTAGTAAACGACTGCCAAGGTGTTAGCGGAATAGCATCTCCAAAACAACCACAAGAAGTTACAACTTTAAATGCTGCAGAAACAAATGTTAGGAACGTAAAAAATAGGATCAAGCCAAGTAAACCCTTTGTAACTTGATTTTTCCAAAAGCCAAATAGCAGTAAGGCACCCAAAACAATTTCTAAAACACATAAAATGATGGCTATACCAGTTGCCCAACTGTTTAGGAAATCCATATGGAAAACTTCAAAGTATTCCTGTAGTTTATAGCCAAAGCCAAGTGGGTCATTAGCCTTGATTAGGCCCGAAAAGATGAATAAAATTCCGACAAACCACCTAGAGAAATTTAGAGCTACTTTTTGCATAATTAGATGTGAGAATTGAGATATGAGAATTGAGACATAGTTTAATTCCTATTTTTAGACGTTTATTTTTTACAGCCTAGACTGTAACTCGTAACCTTTAACAGATAACCGTTATTTAACGCCAAGTTTAATCAATGCAAAAACTGCATAGTTTAACATATCTTGATAATTTGCTTTTACACCTTCAGAAGCAACCGTTTGGCCTAAGTTGTCCTCAATTTGCTTAACCCTAAATATCTTCATCAATATCAAATCAGTTAAAGAACTAATTCGCATATCTCTCCAAGCTTCACCATAATCGTGGTTTTTAGCAAACATCAATTCTTTAGTTTCATTAACTCTTTTATCAAAAAGATTTTCTACCAACTCAACTTCCATTTCATTAGGGTCGCTATCGGTTAAATCTAATTGAAGCATTGCAATTACACAGTAATTTACAATACCAATATATTCTGAGGTAATGTCCTCTCCCACTTTAGAAACTTTCTTTTCTTCGAGCGTACGAATACGTTGCGCCTTAATAAAAATTTGGTCGGTTATAGACGAAGGCCTAAGAATGCGCCAAGCCGTTCCATAATCTTTTGTCTTCTTTAAAAAAAGCGATTTACATACCGCTATTACGCTATCGTACTCGTGTGATGTGTTTACTGCCAAAACAATTAAAATATTTAGTTTAAAGCTATTTTAATACCTATTTTTGTATTAAATGATGGCTAAAGATACATTTTTAAACCGAAAAGTAACACTAAATAGCAAAGGGAAACTGATAGATTTAAGTACCCCAGTGGTAATGGCTATCTTAAATATTACCCCTGATTCATTTTATGGAAACAGCCGAATAAGCAACATTGATGAGGCTTTAAAAACAACTGAAAGATTCATAAATGAAGGCGCAAAATTTATAGACATTGGTGCTTACTCTTCTCGTCCTGGTGCAGCAGATGTTAGTGAAGATGAAGAGTTGCAACGGTTAATCTCTATAGTTGAGGCAATTGCTAAAGAATTTCCTGAATCACTGATTTCGATAGATACATTTAGGGCCAAGGTTGCAGAAGAAAGCATTAATGCGGGTGCCCATATGATTAATGATATTTCTGCTGGCAATTTAGATAGCGCTATGTTTGAAACAGTTGCCAAATTGCAAGTTCCTTACGTAATGATGCACATGAAAGGAACTCCTCAAAACATGCAGGAAAATCCCACATACGAAAATGTAACATTAGATGTTTTAAATTATTTCTCTGAAAAAATCTCAACGCTAAAAAAATTAGGAGTAAAAGATATTGTTATTGACCCTGGCTTCGGATTTGCAAAAACAATTACACACAATTATGAAGTTTTGCAACAACTGCAAAGTTTTTCAATTTTTGAATTACCAATGTTAGTAGGTTTTTCTAGGAAATCGATGATAACTAAGGTCTTGAATAATAAATCAGCTGATGCTTTAAACGGGACAAGCATACTAAACACAGCAGCTTTACTAAAAGGAGCTTCAATTTTAAGGGTTCACGATGTAAAAGAAGCAGTGGAATGTATAAAACTGACAGAAAGAATTAAAAATCCTTAATCATCCGCCCATATTTTCATTTCCGACAAACATTTTAACGCTAAATTTCATTTTTGCCGAATAACAGCTTTTTTAATTGATTAAAACCCTTTAATTAATTAACTTAGGCACAATGAAAGGTCTTGATTTTGATTTTCTGAAATTTACGTGGATTAGTGCAATTGATATTATCGTTGTAGCTATTTTAATCTATTACATTTACAGCTTAATCAAAAATACGCTTGCGGTAAATCTACTGCTAGGCTTACTCATCATATTCTTGTTTTACCACCTAGTGAAAAGCCTTCACATGGATTTGTTATCTGCTATCATTAACAAATTTATGGCAGTTGGTATCATGGCATTGGTCATTATTTTCCAACCAGAGATTAGAAGATTTTTACTACACATAGGAAAAAGCACATCCTTACAAAAAAACAAAGCTTGGTGGGGTTATTTATTTGGCAGCAAAGATTTAGAACGAGATAACCTAATTAGGATTAAGCCAATTATAGATGCTTGTAAGAGCATGAAAAAAACAAGAACTGGTGCCTTAATCGTTTTCGTTAAGTTTTATGATGATGAACTTTTTAATAATAGTTGCGAAATTATCGACTCTAAAATTTCTAAAAGGTTATTGGAAAGTATATTTCAAAAATATAGTCCGTTGCATGATGGTGCTGTAGTTATTTCTGAAAATAAGATTAAAAGTGCCAGTTGTATTCTACCATTAACAGATAACGATAAATTACCAACCCATTTCGGCTTAAGGCACAGAGCAGGAATTGGAGTTTCTGAAACTACCGATGCTGTAGCCGTTATCATTTCTGAAGAAACTGGAGAAATTGCTTATGCCAAACAAGGCAGGGTGAGAATGAATGTTTCTTTCGGGGAATTAGAGAAGCTACTCAATAAAGATTTTTAGGGCATTTAGCTTAACCGATACGTCCTGCTGAATTTATTTCAGCATCTTTCCTGCCAAAAAGACCCTGAAATAAACAGCGAAGCTCTCTTGAAGGCTAAAATCAATTTAAACTTCTGAAAAATTCAGGGTGATGTAACTCAATATCGCAATTATATTAACCGTTGAAAGGCAGATTTCAATAAAAAACCCATCCTATAGAACAAGATGGGTTTATGTATTTAGGAAAAATTACCTTAGCAATACTGCTCAAACGCACCAATTAAGCTATCGGCTATCATTTGCGCAGGGCGTCCTTCAATCTGATGGCGCTCTATCATGTGCACCAATTTACCATCTTTAAATAACGCCATTGAAGGAGATGATGGAGGGAAAGGCATCATATAACCTCTAGCTTTATCAACCGCTTCTTTTTCCATACCAGCAAAAACTGTTACCAATTTATCTGGGTGTTTAGCATTTGCTGCTGCAATTTTAGCTGCTGGACGAGCATTTGCTGCTGCACAACCACAAACAGAGTTTACTACAACAAATACAGTTCCTTCGCCTTTAATTGCGCTATCTACTGCTTCTGCAGATTTTAATTCTTCAAAACCTACGTTGGTTAACTCAGCACGCATAGGTTCTACTAAATATTCAGGATACATCTTTTTCTCTTTTATTAATTAATATGCAAAGATAATAAAGATTATGCGTCAAAAATTATTGCATCATAAAATAACAATCTGCTGACTTACAGCCATAAGAAAAGGGATACCAATATTCTTGGCATCCCTCAGTTATTTGATAATAAAACAATTATTTCATGTTTTCTACAAACTCTTTAGCAAAATTAGGGTCTTGAATAGCAGCGAAACCAAACATTGCAATCATAACAATAATTATTAATAGATATATTGAACCTAAAACAGTTCCAATGATACCACATACTTTACCTGCTTTTGCATTTTTTAATGATGAAGCTGTATAAGCATTTGGATTTAAGTTGAATTTCTTCACTTCACCCGCTCCTAATACCCATGCAACAATACCCAAAATTAAACCCAAAATACCGTAGCAGCAGCAACCGGGAATTGATAAAATTCCTAAAATCAGTGAAATAGTGGCATTTGGCAAATTCTGTTGCATTCCGTTAAATCCTCCGCCCTGTGGAAATGGATTATTTTGTGGCGGTGTTGGTGGTTGAATTGGCTGTGGTGTTTCTTGTGGTTCTAATTGTTCTTCAGACATAGCGTTAAATTAATTGATGTGTAAATATTTTATAAATATAATTGATTAGGATAATGATTGCTACAAATCCGACTGCTATTTTTATAATTTGTGCACCAGACTTAAAATCTGCCTTTAAATGAACTATGGAAAAGATAATTACAAATAAAAAGGGGATTGTTGCAGGGTAAAGTTTAAATGAACCTATCAAATCTCCTTGAATTAAGGCAATAAAGGAACGTTGTAAACCACAACCAGGGCAATCAAAGCCAAATGTTTGTTTCATCGGGCAAGCCAACAAATGATTTTGCAACCAATGAATAAAGCCTTTACCCTCGCTAACCATCATAAACGAATACTTAATAGTTTTTCAAATGTCTTTAAACTCTATTCTTAAATCTAAACTGTTTTTTAATGGAAGCTTTGTGATGCTCATTAATCTCCTTAGTTAATTTCTCCAAATTAAAATCGTGGTTAGTTCCACAGTTTAATCCATGAAAAGTAACTGATGGTTTTAAGCTCTCAAAATATTCTATCATATTTGAGCTCCAAATCAACTGACAGCTACCTTTTACTCGCTTCAAAATTTCAGCAATGCCTGGTTTAACATTAATATAATCTACGTGACAAGATTCTAAATCGCCCTGCGGAAACAAAACAAATAAATGCCCAGGCTCATTTAAAATTTCAGCAGCATAGTCTAAACTCTCACTTACCGATTTTGTGCCTGGAGCAATAGAAAAACAACCAATTCGCCTCAACCACATATTTTTTTTCATTTGCGCTTCTAAAGACATCATGTAAAACCCTTTTAAATTAGGTTCTTGCTTATAAATTGATTTTAAGCAAAAATAACAGGCAAAAAACCCATCCCAAAACCCAAAATGGTTGCACATATACACATAAGAATGATCTTTTAGTACTTCTGCATCATGAATTTTTAACTTATTAAATTTCCAGCCCATGAACCAGGTTAAAATTCTACCCAAAAAAAGTATCATTTTCGGACTAAATGGTTTTGGCTTAATTATCATAAATTAAACTATAAATTTTTGAAGGAAGATTTTTATTCACCATATCGTGGTCTTCGTCTAAAATAATTTTGCTGCCAAAATTCAATTGTGGTATTATTTCATCAGCCAGATGCTGTGGATACATTTTATCCCTTTCTCCAAATACAAAATAACATTTTACCTGGTTAAGATTTAGCGCTTTGATTAAATCACTTGGCTTAGTTTCTAAATGGCGCAAATAAGTAACATTTGCATAAAATGCATAACGCAATTCGGCAGTTGCCATCTCCTTTTGCAAAATATGATAACTTTTCAAATCAAAAATCCTGATTCTTCTGAATAAATTTAATGCTATGCTAATACCATGCTCACTTAAAAAAAGCTTCCTAAAAAATAAGTTCGCAAACTTGTTTTTAGCGAAAACTTTAATAATAGGCAAAGTTTTTAAAAATGCAGGCGCTAATATAAAGAGCTTATCTATCCTTTTTGCTTCAAACTCTGCAAGCACCGTAGCATAATAAGTACCTAAAGAATAACTCATGACAGAAAACCTATCAATTTGATGAGCATCACAAAAATCAATAATAAGCTTACAAAATTCAGTTTTTGAAATTCCTTTTTTTAAATGTTCTATAGACTGATTCTGCAACTTAG
This sequence comes from Pedobacter frigiditerrae, assembly GCF_032678705.1. Lineage (NCBI taxonomy): Bacteria > Pseudomonadati > Bacteroidota > Sphingobacteriia > Sphingobacteriales > Sphingobacteriaceae > Pedobacter > Pedobacter frigiditerrae. The sequence goes on from NZ_JAVTSS010000002.1 coordinate 92,713, forward strand.
TTTCCTTATGAAAAAATAGGTCGAAACCATAAAAGGTATAATCGTTCCCAAACTTTTCTTTTAAAATAGAAAACTGCTTGCCGTGCATACCGAAACCGTGGAAACATAACATCGCCTTTGGCCCATTACCAAATTTATAATAGTGTAATCTAACAAGCGAATGATTAAAGTAATGGTCGGTCATTGAAAGTTTAGCCCTTATGCTGTAAAAATAAGGGAAATATTTTATTGTCAGTTTAAAATAAGGTTTAATCTTCTAACGGCTACTTTTTTGTTATTGATAAGGGAATGGTTTACCTTTGCATCATATTTAAAAACAAATAATTATGTCATCAGTAGAGACAACGTACATCCCTTACAAAGTTAAGGACATTTCACTGGCAGAATGGGGCCGTAAAGAAATCGGATTAGCAGAGGCAGAAATGCCAGGCTTGATGAGTTTACGTAAAGAATTCGGACCATCTAAACCTTTAGCAGGCGCTCGTATTGCGGGTTGTTTGCACATGACCATTCAAACTGCAGTTTTAATTGAAACTTTAGTAGAATTAGGTGCAGAAGTTACTTGGTCATCATGTAACATTTTCTCAACTCAAGACCACGCTGCTGCTGCAATCGCTGCTGCTGGCATTCAAGTTTATGCTTGGAAAGGTTTAAACGAAGTTGATTTTGATTGGTGTATTGAACAAACTTTACACTTCGGTCCAGACCGTAAACCATTAAACATGATTTTAGATGATGGTGGCGATTTAACCAATATGGTTTTCGATAAATACCCAGAGCTTATTGCAGCTATTAAAGGTTTATCTGAAGAAACTACAACAGGTGTTCACCGTTTATATGAAAGAATGAAAAACGGAACATTGCACTTACCTGCAATCAACGTTAACGATTCTGTAACTAAATCTAAATTCGATAACAAATACGGATGTCGCGAATCATTAGTAGACGCAATTCGTCGTGCTACTGACGTAATGATGGCTGGTAAAGTAGCTGTTGTTTGCGGTTATGGCGATGTGGGTAAAGGTTCTGCTGAGTCTTTAAGCTCACAAGGCGTACGTGTTATCGTTACTGAAATTGACCCGATTTGTGCTTTACAAGCTGCAATGGAAGGTTACGAAGTTAAACGTTTAGACACGGCAATTAAAGAAGCAGATATCGTTGTAACTACAACTGGTAACTGTGATATCGTTCGTGAAAAACACTTCAGAGCATTAAAAGACAAAGCTATCGTTTGTAACATCGGTCACTTCGATAATGAAATTGACATGGCTTGGCTAAATGGTGCTTATGGCGATACTAAAGTGGAAATTAAACCACAAGTTGACAAATACACAATCGATGGTAAAGACGTAATCGTTTTGGCTGAAGGTCGTTTGGTTAACTTAGGTTGCGCAACTGGTCACCCAAGTTTTGTAATGAGTAACTCGTTTACTAACCAAACTTTAGCTCAATTAGAATTGTGGACTAACCCAGGTAAATACGAAAACAAAGTTTATGTGTTGCCTAAACACCTAGACGAAAAAGTTGCTCGTTTACACTTAGAAAAAATCGGTGTAGAATTAGACGTTTTAGACCAACACCAAGCAGATTATATCGGTGTTGCAGTAGAAGGTCCTTTCAAACCAGATACTTATAGATACTAGTCCCTTCGGCGTCATTGCGAGGAACGAAGCAATCTCATCCGTGAGATTTTGAAAAGAGATGTGCATTTTGCATGTCTCTTTTTTTTAGAAAAAGTAAGGCAGTAGCTCTTCGGTTAGTTCAGCCCCACTTTCCGCTTTACTTCGGGTAACCGAAAAGGCTACCCTCTGTGTTCGCTTCAATTGGGTTTATTTTACAAAGCAAACCGTTCTTGGGAAGTACAAAATCGCAATAATTATGCGGCTAAAGCCTTCAACAACTTTATTTGTTCCGTCAGCTAAAGCAGACGGCAATAAATACCGGCAAATGGCAACTCTAAAATTTCATTGCCATTGGCTTTAGCCAACGGATTAAAAGCAAAATACAATTCGGCTTTAGCCACATTCTTAAGGATAACTTTAATTTCCTGAAAAAAAATGCGTTTGCACAATTAACTAATCAACTCAGAATTTCGCTAATTGAATATCTCATTTCAATTAGTAGGAAAATCGTTTGTAGTTTGAACTATTTTTTGATATGTAGTTGTATCCAATAATCCAATAGAAATATTTTCTATAATCTTCCTGTATCTTCCAATTTTAGGATCCCAAACAGTGAGGTGAATATCATTTTTCACATTAGGGTAAACCTTAAAATATAAGACAACATCGTTAGAACTTCCTTTTAGAAAATATGATGTTTTAGATGAACGAACGGAAATTTCTCCAATCGGGTTACTTAAAATCTTTAAATCTAATTTTAGATTACTTAATTCTATAGCAGATAAAATCACTGAATTTTTTACGCCAGGATTTAACTTAACAGAATTTTTTGGTTCATAGTTTATATCGTTATAAGATATTTCAACATCATACCCAATATATTTACCATCAGATACAAAAGACATATCGAAATCTCCTTTTACATCAGTTTTAATACCTATTAAAGAGTCTGCGCATAACCTAGTTCCATTCATACTATTTATTCTACAGCCATAAATAACTACTGAGGCATTGGCTAATCTTTTATTTTTAGCACTATCAATAGCAAAGCCCGAAACTGAGGTTGAAATTCCAGGCTTGACTTTTTTACAAGTAACAAGAACTATTGAAGAAACTAAAATAATAATAGACAGCGCAACAACTTTCATTTATCTAATATATCAATTATTTTTTTATCAGCTCAAAACTTCATTTTACAAATAACTGAAGTTCCATGAACCTTAAAAACCTACATTTGTCTTAATCAAACTTAATTCTTTAAAATATGAAAGCTTTAATTGTTGCCTTATGTCTAACCTCATTTAGTTTTGCAGCAAATGCTCAAACTACACCTCAACAAAAAACAACTAAACTACCGACTTCACTTAAAGATAAAGTTGTAGAAATTGCTTGTGGAGAGTGCAAATTTAAAATGAAAGGTAAAAGTTGCGATTTAGCTATTCGTGTTGATGGACAATCTTACTTTGTTGATGGAAAAAGTGTAGATGATTTCGGAGATGCTCATGATGAGAAACATGGTTTTTGCAATGTAATTGGTAAAGCAACCGTAACTGGTGAAATTGTAAACAATCGTTTTAAAGCGAAAGCCATTACTTTATTGCCAGAAAAAAAATAAATAACGAAGACAGCAAAGATTTTCGTTGAAAAAGCACTAGTCTTTTTTAGGCTTTAACCCTTGTGTTTTTTGCGGTTACTCCTATATTCTTTGCGGTAAAAAATTAACTTATGACAAAATTATCAGTCAACATTAATAAAATTGCGACTTTGCGTAATAGCAGAGGCGGTAACAATCCTGATTTAGTTAAGGTAGCTTTAGATTGCGAGCGTTTTGGCGCACAAGGAATTACCGTACATCCACGTCCAGATGAAAGACATATACGCTACCAAGATACTTTCGATTTAAAAGCCGTTATTGCAACTGAATTTAATATCGAGGGTAATTGCAAAGAGCAAAAATTCATCGACCTTGTTTTAGCTAATAAACCAGCACAAGTAACATTGGTGCCTGACGTTTTGGGCCAAATCACTTCAAATCATGGTTGGGATACCATCAAGGAAAAAGCTTATTTGAAAGAAATTGTTACATTATTTCAAAATGCAGGTATTCGTGTTTCAATTTTTGTAGACCCAGTTATCGAAATGGTTGAAGGCGCTTTAGCAACTGGCACAGACAGAATCGAATTATATACAGAAGCTTACGCAAGCGAGTTTCATCAAAATGCAGCCACTGCTATTGCTCCTTATGTAGCGGCAGCGAAAAAAGCAAATGAACTAGGTTTAGGCATTAATGCTGGTCACGATTTAGATTTAGACAACCTTAAATATTTTGCTCAAAACATTCCAAACCTTTTAGAAGTATCCATCGGCCATGCCTTAATAAGCGATTCATTATACTTCGGATTGGAAAACACCATTCAACTTTATTTAAAACAACTAGTTTAAAGCATAAAGACCAAAGTGTAAAGACAAAGCTTTGGTCTTTATGCTTTAGGCTTTTAACTCCTTTTTATGCTCAAAGGTATAATCCTTGTTCTTTTTGGTGCCTGTAGTTTTGGCATCCTGTCTACATTTGTAAAACTAGCTTATGCCGATGGTTATTCGTTAAGCGATGTCACCGGAACCCAAGCATTTTTCGGCGCTATTTTATTATGGTCGGGATATTTTATCCAAACAAAAACTGGTAAAAAAGTTTATCCTAAATCTAAAACACATTGGTTTAAATTACTAGCAGCTGGTGCATTTACAGGCTTGGTAAGTATGTTTTACTATCAATGTGTAAAATTAGTTCCAGCATCTTTAGCTATTATTTTATTAATGCAATTTGTGTGGATTAGTGTTTTATTGGAACTTTTCATCTATAAAAAGAAACCCAGCAAAATGCAAATATTGGCTATCGTTGTTATACTCTTCGGAACGGTTTTGGCGAGCGGCTACATCGAAACAAATGTTAACCAAATCAACCTAGAGGGAATAATTTTCGGAATGTTGGCGGCACTTTGTTATGCGATATTCTTGATGTTAAACGGCAAGTTAGGCAATGACTATCCACCATTAAAAAAGAGTGCTTTGATGATTACTGGCGCTTGCATTTTAATATTCATCGCTTTACCACCTACATTTTTAATTAGTGGAGCCTTGAGTGGAAGTTTATTAAAATGGGGAATTATCCTAGCTGTTTTTGGCACTTTTATTCCTCCACTTTGTTTTGCAGCAGGCATACCAAAAATTGGTTTAACCTTAAGTTCTATTTTAAGTTCTGCAGAGCTTCCAGTTGCCGTAATGATGAGCAGTTTAATTTTACACGAAGAAGTAAACTTAATCAGGTGGATTGGCGTTATCATTATATTAAGCGCACTAATTCTTCCAAATTTGGAAATGATAAAAAAGCCAAATATCTTTAAGAAAAAACCTTTGCTATGAAAACTAGAATCTTTGCTATTTTAACTTTATTCGTTGTCGCTTTTAGCGGATGTAAAGATGTTGCCAAAATTAATGCTGATGAGGCTGGTGAAGTAATTACTGAATATTTAACCGCAAATCCAGAATATAAAATTGCACGTTTCAATTTTGGCGAAATGAAGTTCAACAGTCAGAAAGATATGCTTGAGCTAGAGAAATACAAAACCTTGGCAAGCGATGGTTATGTTTCATTAGCATTACAAGAATCAAAAAAGAAATTCCTTTCTAAAGACAGCAGTTTTGTTTATATGATTAAATTAACCGATAAAGCGAGTGATTTAGTGTTGAAACAAGAAGAAGATAAAGCAAATGTTAAAGTTGTTACTTACGAGTTGGCAAGTGAAAAGCCTGTTAACTTTAACAGAGTAAATGATAATAATGCAAAAGTAACGGTGTCGCTTAAAAAGGTTAATACACCGTTTGCACCATTCCAAAAAAACGCTGATGATAATAGCAATTTCATCACCAAAACCTATCGCCTAAAATTAGATAAAGAAGAAGGCTGGAAAGTAGTGAAGTAAGGTGGAAGGCTATAAGGATCTCGATTTTAATAATTTTCAAATTAATAATGATGAGAAAAATAATGTTGATGCTATCATTGTTAATATTTGCTTGTTCTTGCTATGGAAAACTTCAAGATACACCTACAAATTTAAAACCAATTCTTTTAAATTTAAAAAGCACAATAGAAAATCATTTCTCTGGTAAAAATATTCATGATTTAAGGGAACCTTTTATAATTGAATATAGTGGCTCGTTAAAGAAGTATAATTTAATCAGCAATGCCAATGATATGTTGCCACTTTCTAAATCTGATGCGCTAAATATTAGAATAAACAAATTTCTAAAAAGTCAAAATTCAATCAAACTTACAGGCACTATTTATTTCGATCAGTATTCAGATAGTGCATTAGTGTATATAGAGCTATCAAAAGATGAAACTGTATATCAATTTTACAGTATGGAGTCTTCACCTCAACCACCAGGTGGGTTAAAAATATTTTCTAAAAGATTACATGATTTTCTGAAAAAACAAATTGCAATCAAACAATTAATACAAGATTCAGTTTTTGCTAAAGAAAAAGTTAATTTTAACGTAGACCGTTCAGGGGTACTTTCCAGAGCAAATAAGGATTACTTATCCAATTCTATTGAAGCATTCATAAAATCTGAGAAACGTTGGAACCCAGGTTTACAAAGCGGCCGTATGATGGATATCCAAGTTGAGTTTAGACTTTTAAAAGAATACTTAACTTATGAAAATGCAAATTGGCCAAGTTTAAATGATTTTTCCGAAAATGTGAATATCAACTTGATTACTTCTAATAAAATTGGATCAGAAATAACATTTTATTCAAGCTCTTTTCCTAGAAAGTTTAGTAACAATAATCGCATCATTGTATCAATGGTTTATGATAGCATATTAGGGAAATACCGTACATCATCTGTTCATTCTGGCAGTTTATTTGATACAGATAAGCTAATTAGAGAATTATACGAAACACCACAAGAAGGGAATTTAAAAGCTTATGCATACAAGCGGATTTATTTCTATAGGAATAAATAATACATCAACTAAATTTGTTGTCGATCCCCTTTAAATTCTGTGGATAATTAAAATAAAAACATTGCCCAGTCCACAATTCCCAACAAAATAAAACAACTCAAACGTTTGATTTGATGCTTAAATAAAGGTATTTAAAAAGCCAATTCTACCTGCTTTTTTACATTAATTCGTAACAATAATAGTTGCTAATTTCTTACCTTTGCGGCAACTTATTTTTATCAACTGCATGAGTTTAAATATCCATTACCAAGAAGACTTTCAAGACCGTCATATTGCCCCAAACGCGGAAGATACAGCGGCTATGCTACAAACTGTTGGCGTAAAATCAATTGATGAATTGATTGAACAAACCGTTCCTCAAAAGATAAGGTTAAAACAACCTTTAAACTTACCAAAAGCAAAGTCTGAAATAGAATATTTAACAAGCTTAAAACAAACAGCTTCGTTAAACAAGGTTTTCAAATCTTACATTGGTCAAGGTTATTATGACACCTTAACCCCTGGTGTAATTTTACGTAACGTAATGGAAAACCCAGGATGGTATACGCAATACACGCCATATCAAGCAGAAATTGCGCAAGGTCGTTTGCAAGCTTTGTTAAATTTCCAAACCATGGTTATCGATTTAACTGGAATGGAAATTGCCAATGCATCTTTATTAGATGAAGGTACAGCAGCTGCTGAAGCTATGTTTATGCAATACAGCTTGCGTAAAGACCAAAAAGCCACTAAATATTTTGTGTCTGACTTGGTATTTGCTCAAACCATAGACATTTTAAAAACTCGTGCCAATCCATTCGGTATAGAATTGGTAGTTGGCAACCACCAAGAATTTACTGCTACTGAAGAATTTTTCGGTGCAATAGTGCAATATCCAGCAGGTAACGGAGAAGTATTTGACTATACAACTTTCGCTACCGAACTACACGCTAAAAACATCAAATTAACTGTTATTGCCGATTTATTGAGCCTAACCTTATTAACTCCTCCAGGAGAATGGGGAGCTGATGTTGTGGTAGGTACTACGCAACGTTTTGGCGTACCTATGGGATTTGGCGGTCCTCATGCAGCTTATTTTGCAACCAAAGACGAGTACAAACGCTCAATCCCTGGCCGTATTATCGGTGTAACTATAGATAGCAATAACAACTACGCTTTACGTATGGCTTTGCAAACTCGCGAGCAACACATCCGTAGAGACAAAGCAACTTCAAATATCTGTACAGCCCAAGCTTTATTAGCAATTATGGCTGGTTTTTATGCAGTTTACCATGGTCCAAAAGGATTAAAGTTAATTGCAGAACGCACCCACGGATTAGCAGTTACTTTAGCAGAATCTTTAACGGAAGCTGGTTATAACGTTTTAAGCAAATCTTATTTCGATACGATTCAATTAGATTTAGGCGATTTAACAGGGTCTATCCACAAAGAATGTTTAGATAATAACATCAACCTAAATTATAACGGAAACTTAGTAAGCATCGCTTTAGATGAAACTGTTTCTTACGAGGATGTTAAATTACTAGTTCGCATTTTCTCTAAAGTAAAAGGCATCTCTTCAGATAACTTAACAATTGCAGAAAATGTTGAAACTACAATTCCTGCAAACTTACAACGTACTTCCGCTTATTTAACACACCAAATTTTCAATGCTCACCATTCAGAGCATGAAATGTTGCGTTACATCAAATCATTAGAAACCAAAGACCTTTCACTTTGTCATTCTATGATTGCCTTAGGTTCATGTACCATGAAATTAAATGCGACCAGCGAAATGATTCCTGTTACTTGGCCAGAGTTTGGTAAAGTGCATCCATTTGCACCAGCCGACCAAGTTTTAGGTTATTATACCGTATTTGATGAATTAGACAAATGGTTAAGTGAAATTACTGGTTTTGCCGCAATGAGCTTACAACCAAATGCTGGTGCTCAAGGTGAATATGCTGGCTTAATGGTTATTAGAGCTTATCATCAAGATAGAGGCGACCACCACCGTAACATTGCATTAATTCCTGCATCGGCTCACGGTACAAATCCAGCTTCTGCAGCAATGGCGGGTATGAAGATTATTGTAGTTAAATCTTTAGAAAATGGAAACATTGATGTTGAAGATTTAAAGGCCAAAGCTGCAGAACATGCAGAAAACCTTTCTTGTTTGATGGTAACTTATCCATCAACTCACGGTGTATTCGAAGAAAGCATCATCGACATTTGTGAAACTATACACCAATACGGCGGACAAGTATACATGGATGGCGCTAACATGAATGCACAAGTTGGTTTAACAAGCCCTGCAAATATTGGCGCAGACGTTTGTCACTTAAACTTGCACAAAACATTCTGTATTCCACATGGTGGAGGTGGTCCTGGAATGGGCCCAATTGGCGTAGCTGCTCACTTAGTAAAATACTTACCTGGTCACGCGGTTGTTGATATTAATAACGAAAAATCTATCCCAGCTGTTTCTTCAGCTCCTTGGGGTTCTGCTTCAATTTTAATTATCTCTCACGCGTACATCGCCATGATGGGTGGCGAAGGTTTAACAGATGCTACTAAATATGCAATTCTAAACGCCAACTATATGAAAGCTCGTTTAGAAGCACATTATCCAGTGTTATATTCTGGCGCTCAAGGTCGTTGTGCTCACGAAATGATTTTAGATTGTAGAGGTTTCAAAAACTTCGGTATCGAAGTGGTAGATATTGCAAAACGTTTAATGGATTATGGTTTCCACGCACCAACAGTTTCTTTCCCAGTTGCTGGAACGCTGATGGTAGAGCCAACAGAAAGCGAGCCTAAACACGAGTTAGACCGTTTTTGCGATGCCTTAATAGCCATTAGAAATGAAATTTCCTCAGTAGAAAGTGGAAGCTTTGATAAGGTAGATAATCCGCTTAAAAATGCACCACATACTTCTGCTGTTGTAACGGCAAATGATTGGAAACATAGCTACAGCCGTCAAACTGCTGCTTTCCCATTGCCTTATGTGGCTGCTTATAAATTCTGGCCATCAGTTGGTAGAGTAAATGACAGTCATGGAGATAGGTCTTTAATCTGTGCTTGCCCTCCTTTAGAAAGCTACATGGAAGAAGAAGCGATGGCATAGGGTTTTACAACTGTAGATTTTTGATTTATCCCACAGGGATGCCTTTTTGGCACGATTGCCTTTATAGTTTGTCATCCTAACTTGTGCCGATTTTACATCGGTAGCTTGTCGAAGGACTTGCAAAAAATAAATACTAATAGCTCGAACAAATGTTCGGGCTATTTTTTTGAAAAGCAATTTCATTGTTTCATTTTAATATTAATTCACCTGCACGCCTTATTCTACCGATGAAGAATCTGGCTACCTGTTCTCTATCTTCAGGTTTAGAAAACAAAAAGCTGTGCAACATACAAATAACTTTAGGACAAGAAAGATACCCAAATAAAAGGCTGCATTTACTTCTACGGCACAATTGTAAAACAAACTCAAAATGCAAATCATAAATTTTTAAGCAAATTTACTCCAACAAAAGATATTATATTTAACAATTAAAAAATGAAATGTTAGCACATGATAACTTTTAGCTAAAGACTTTAAATACCCTTACAAATTAAACTTTTAGATGAAACTAAAAATCACCTCAATCCTATTGCTAGCCGTTGTTGCTAGCTTCACATTTTTTGCTTTTACACCAAAAGCAGATGTTTACATAGTAGATGTAACTAAATCTACTGTCTCTTGGGATGCAAAAAAAGTAGGTGGTGGTCATAATGGTGCTATTAATCTAACTTCGGGTTCATTATCTTTTAACGGGAAAATATTAACTGATGGTGGTTTCATAGCTAACATGACTACAATTAAAGATGCTGACAAAAGTGCTGGTTTAGAAAAACATCTAAAGGCTCCTGATTTTTTTGGTGTCGAAAAATTTCCTTTTTCTAAGTTTGTTATTAAAAAAATACAAGACTCTGGTACAATCTTAAATATTACGGGAGATTTAACAATTAAAGGGATAACCAATTCCATAACATTTCCTGCTAACATTATATGGAATGCAGATAAAACTGTTACTGCTACAGCAGATAAAATTATTATTGACAGAACTAAGTTTGATATTAAATATAAATCGAAATCCTTTTTTCCAGAACTTGCAAACAGTTTTATAGATGATGAATTTACTTTAGCTATAAAAATAGTAGCTAAAAAATAACTCTTCTTAAAATACATATCGAAAATATCACTTTTTAACCCTTGGCCGGTGTCTTCACCAGTCAAATAATATAAATAGCTCGGACAAATGTTCGGGCTTTTTTAGCTCTTTGTCATCCGATAGCTATCGGATCTGAGCATCGCGAAGAATCTCTAAAGATAAATGGTTTAAAATCACATCTTCTTTTGAAAAGCAGTTTCAGTGTTTCATATTAATGTTAGTCCTGCTATCGTTACAATCTTTTTGAGAAGAGCAATACGCGTCCTTTTTCGTCATTGCGAGGAGGAACGACGTGGCAATCTTTTTGATGAGTGCTTCAAAAAGTATTTCCACTTTATCAGGTTTAGAAAACATTAGGCTGTGCACCAAACTAAGAAAGAGCCAGCAAGTTCTGTGTAGATTAGATACAAATTATCGAGTAATTAAACTTAAACGATTATATTCGGACTATTAACAATAGCAAAAATTTAAATGAAACTAAAAAAAGTATTACTCATTACTCTACTTCTTGCAACTAGTTCCGTAGCAATGGCTCAAGACTATAAAAAAGAGATTGAGAAAGAGTTTAAGGAATATTTGAATGCCCTTTTTAGTAAGGACTTTGAAAAATCAATGAATTATTTAACACCAGAAGTTTTTAAAATCATTCCTAAAGCTCAAATGATAAAAATTATGGAGCAAACATTTAACGAACCTTCTATTGAATTTGAATTAAAAGATGCCAAAATAATCGAAATACAAAACTCTGAAAAGATTGAAAACAAGTTCTATTCTTTTTTATCCTATTCTAATTTAATGAGAATCAAATTTAAAAGTGAAAGAAATGAGACTACAGAAGAAAAGAAAATGAAGAACAATTTGGGTAAACTTTCCTTCGAAAAAACATTTGGTGTCCAAAATGTAAAATACGATGATAAAACAGAATTTTTTGAGATATATGTAGAAAAACCCGTTTATGCTATTTCTGATAACGGAAAAAATGACTGGAAATTTATAGTGGTTGAGAAAAAGCAAAAATCATTTCTTGAAACACTTTTACCAAAAAAGCTAATTGAGAAGGTGTTTCAATCATCACAGTATAATTAGTCAAAATAATAACTCTCATAACATATACTCCACCCAAAAACGAAATATACTTATTCATTTCCATTATTATATTTAATAACAACTTTGAAATCAGCTTTTAGATAAATTTATTAAAGAGCAAGCATTTTTAATTATAAGCTGGTTAATTCTTCTCCTATGTCCTTACCACCAACTGACGTCTGATCTATCGACAATTGTTGCCAAAAAGGTTGTGTATTTCTACCAAAAAGCAAAATAACCATTCAATTTATATGCAAAACCATTTCAAACCTATTTCTCTATTTTTCTTATTCATTTTTATCACAACATCTTGTTTTGCCCAAACTCAGAATTTTAATAATACCAAAGTCGATAGCTCAACTTTTGTTCAAACACGGGCAATATTAAACAGTCTTTCAACAACAAAATTTGAAAAGCGAAATTTTAAACCGAGAGAAAAGCAGCTACCCTATCGTTTGTTATTACCAAAAAATTATACAAGTACTGAGAAATATCCATTGGTTATAACCTTTCATAATTCTACACGAATTGGGAATGATAATGAAAATCAACTAGAACCTTTATCAAGAATTTGGCTTAGAGAAGAAATTTATGATAAATACAAATGTTTTGTCTTGGCACCACAGTTTAACAAACGTTCTTCAAATTATTCAGAAAATGAAGATGGTGTTTTAATTTCAAAGTCTTCCGAAGATGTTGCTATGGTTTTGGAACTCATCAAAACCTTAGAAAAAGAATACCCTAACATTGATAGTAAAAGGATTTATTTAGTTGGCTATTCAATGGGTGCATCAACTGCCCAAAATATTTTAAACAGAGAACCAAAAATGTTTGCTGGCTTGGTATCTATTGCTGCTGTTCCAGATTATTCAAATTTAAAAGAAATAAAAAATAAAAATATATGGCTTATTCATGGACAAAAAGATATTGAAAACCCATATAAAGGAAGTGCCGAGTTATTTAAAAGACTAGAAAAATCTAAAAGAACAACATTTACGACATTTTCAGAACTCGACCATAACAATATAAATATTCCATTTCTGTTAAGTGAAGAAATTCCTAATTGGTTATTTCAGTACAGAAACTAATTGTGACTATAAAGAATACCTAAGTTTCATAACACTTACCTTTGTTCTTAAACCCGTCCCGATTGCTATCGGGGAGAAATGGAAAGCCCGCAAGGTGAGGAACGAGCCGAGGACTTGTAATGGAAAGCCTGCCTACCGCAGGCAGACGGGACTAACCTAAATAATAGCGCTTATCAGTGCTTTCCAACTCTTCTTAAAAAACAATTTACATCTTTCCTACAAATCATTAAACCTTTTTAAGCAAATTTACTCCAACAAAAACGCTGTCATATTGTAAAGGTCAAAAAATTGAAATCTTAACATATGATAACTTTTACCTAAAACAATTTAAATACCTTTACAAAAAATTAAAAAACTTTCAGATGAAATTAAAAATCACTTCAATCTTATTATTAGCTGTTGTAGCTAGTTTTGTTGCTTTTACTCCAAAGGCAGACGTTTATAAAATAGACCTTACACAATCTAGCATTGCTTGGGAAGGCAAAAAATTTGCTGGCTCACATACTGGTACAGTAGACTTAACTTCGGGTAACCTAGACTTTAATGGTAAAAAACTAGCTGGTGGTGGTTTTGTTGCTAACATGACCAGCATCAAAACTATGGACGGTGGAACTAAGCCAAACGCAGGCTTAGATAAACACTTAAAAGCTGATGACTTTTTTGGCGTAGAAAAATTCCCTGCTGCAAACTTCGTAATTAAAAAAGTAACTGGCAACGGTGCTGCTGTTAATGTAACTGGCGATTTAACAATTAAAGGTATTACGCAATCAGTAACTTTCCCTGCTACTTTAACTTGGAATGCTGACAAATCAGTTACTGCAACTGCAGATAAAATTGTTATCGATAGAACTAAATTTGGTATTCAATTCAAATCTAAATCTGTTTTTGCTAACATCGGCGACAACTTCATTTATGATGAATTTAGCATTTCAGTAAAATTAGTGGCTAAAAAATAAGCTGCTGTTTTAAAAGAAATTAAAAGACCCGATAAAATTTATCGGGTCTTTTTGTTTTAAAAAGATATTGGAAATACCACTTTTATCTATAACTTTAAAACCATAAGGAAAAGCCTTCTTATTTTTTATAAAACACTCAATGCTAGACAGTAAGATAAATCTTTTAGTAATAGATGATGATGACATAAATATTTTTATCATCAAAAAGATTGTCGAAAAAACTGGGTTCGACATTGATATGGTAGCTAAGAGCAATGGGAAATTAGCAATAGATTACCTTGAAGAGGTAACTGCTCAAAATGCTGCATTCCCTCATTTAATTTTAATAGACATTAATATGCCGGTTATGAATGGGTGGGAGTTTATTGAAGCATATCAGGAATTAGATTTTAAGAAAGATGCCGACCTATACATTCTCTCCTCTTCTGTTTATGAAAACGACATAGAAAAAACAAAAAGTTATCAGTCCGTTAAAGGATTTATCTCTAAACCCCTTTCTATGGAGCGTTTAACAGAGTTGCTTAAAGCAATTAAACTTTAATTTTTCAAACTTCTTTAACACATCGAGCTAATTGGAAATCGTCTTTCAGTTTCTTAATTCTGAAATGTATTAATTTAATCTATACAATCTTATACCTATCTCCATCCTGTTCAATAAAAGCTTGGCTTTTAGATTTAGAATGGTAAAACAAGCATTTCCAATTTTGAGCTACTGCTTTTTGCCCAAATTCTTCCCTTAGTTCCATCGCCTTGCGACCATCAAAATCATATTTGGCAATAAATTTTCTAATCAATTCTTCCGGTTCTGGCAAAACATCGCCACCAAAAAAGACTTTATCTTCTCCATCATCAATCAAAAAAACTTGATGAAATGGGCAATGAGCACCTGTTAATTCGTAACTGATTTCATCGGTTAATTGACCATCGCCTTCTATTAATTTAATCTGAGCATTACGCTGAATAAAATCAAATATCTCGGTATGATATGATGATGAAGTACTGGAAAATGCAGTTTCCCACTCTCCTCTTTGCATGACATAAGTTGCATCTGGAAAACTTAATTCCATTTTACCATTGTAGTCATGCACCATCCCGCCGGAGTGGTCAAAATGCAAATGTGACATTAAAACCATAGTAACATCATCCGGATTAAAGCCTGCCTTTTTAATGTTTTCATGCAAGTGTAATTTGCCATCGGCATTGCTGTAACCTAATCCAGTATCTAATAAAATCAAATCGTTTTTAAGTTTTACTAAAAATGGTTGCACATGAATAAACAAGGAAGCTGGTCTGTCATTAGGGTTGTCTTTTGTTGGGTCAAACGGAACAAATTTCTTAGAAATATCTACTGAATAAGAACCTTCATGTAATGTGTAAACTTGCAAAGACATAGCTATTTTTTGGAAAGAAATTAAATGATATATTTACGAACGGTAGTGCAAATATAAAGAACAAGAATGAACATATAGCTATGTTGTACCTACCATGACGAACCAAAAAACAATACAGAATAGATGGAAAAAAGATGGGCACAGGTAGAAAAAGGTGATGATGCGATAAGTGAAGTGCTTGCCAATGAGTTAAATATAGATAAATGTTTAGCCCAAATATTAGTTCAAAGAGGTGTTACTACTTTCGAAGAAGCTAGATACTTTTTCAGACCAACTTTAACTCAACTCCATGACCCTTTTTTAATGAAGGATATGGAAAAAGCCATTGATAGGATTTCATCAGCCTTGCAAAACCAAGAAAGAATAATGGTTTATGGCGATTATGATGTTGATGGAACCACTTCAGTTGCTTTAACCTATAGCTTTTTTAGTCAGTTTACAAGCGAGATTGCTTATTACATTCCAGATAGACATAAAGAAGGTTATGGCATTTCTACAACCGGAATTGACTTTGCAAAGGAAAATGGATTTACCTTAATTGTTGCTTTAGATTGCGGTATTCGCTCAGTTGATAAAATTGCATATGCTAATTCGCTAGGTGTTGATTTCATCATTTGCGACCACCATTTACCTGGAGAAGAACTGCCAAATGCAATAGCTGTATTAGACCCCAAAAGAAAAGATTGCGAATACCCATTTAAAGAATTATCTGGTTGCGGAATCGGCTTTAAATTAGCACAAGGCTATTGCCAGGCAAATGATTTACCAGATGAAATGTATGAGCAATACCTTGATTTGTGCATGGTTAGTATTGCTGCAGACATTGTTCCAATAGTTGATGAAAATAGGGTGATGGCTCATTTTGGATTAATCAAATTGAATGAGAATCCTTGTTGTGGCTTAAAAGCTCTAATGCAAATTTCTGGTAAAACAGAAACCTATTCTATCATGGATGTTGTGTTTTTACTGGCACCACGCATTAATGCCGCAGGGAGGATGGGTGATGCAAAAGATGCAGTAAAAGTTTTATTAAGCGATGAAGTTGTATTGGCCGATGAACAAAGTCTATTTATCAATTCACAAAACACAGATAGAAGGTCATTCGACCAGAATATAACTTTAGAAGCTTTAGCGATTATTGAGCAAAGTGAAATTTTAATCAACAGAAAAACTACGGTTGTTTATCAGCAAGACTGGAATAAAGGCGTTATAGGTATTGTGGCATCGCGATTAACAGAAAAATATTATAGACCTACAATTGTTTTAACAGAATCTAACGGTAATTACACGGGCTCGGCTCGTTCGGTAGCTGGTTACGATTTGTATGAAGCCCTACTCTCTTGCAGTGATTTATTGGAACAATTTGGTGGGCATAAGTACGCAGCTGGATTAACCATAAAACCAGAAAACCTGATTCCTTTTTCGGATAAATTTGAAAGCGTGGTATCATCTACTATTACTGACAACTTACTTACACCAGAGATTATTGTAGATTGTGAGATTGATTTAGCACAAATTGACGCAAAATTTTATCGCATTTTGCTACAAATGGCACCATTTGGACCACAAAACATGGCGCCTGTTTTCCTAACTAAGGGGGTCACGCTAGTCGGTCAAGCACAAATTGTTGGCACAAAACATTTAAAATTAAGTGTAAAACAACAAAATTCAGCTATTTTTGAAACCATTGGTTTTAACTTAGGAGAATTTGAAAATTTAATAAAACCAAACAAACCTTTTTCTATTTGTTATACCATAGAAGAAAATGTTTGGAGAGATAAAAAACGTTTACAACTAAACATTAAAGGTATTAAGGTAGAGGGTTGAAGGCATAAGGCTTCCCTCATAAAATAATCGTAAATAAATGATATTAAAAGCCGAAAATCTGGTTAAAAAATACAAGCAACGCACTGTTGTAAATGATGTTTCTTTTGAAGTAAGCCAAGGAGAAATTGTGGGTTTACTAGGTCCAAACGGAGCTGGGAAAACAACATCATTTTATATGATTGTAGGTTTAATTAAGCCAAACGAAGGCACCATATTTTTAGACGGGCAAGACATCACCAAAGACCCCATGTATCGCAGGGCACAAAAAGGAATTGGTTATTTAGCACAAGAAGCCAGTGTTTTTAGGAAATTGACAGTTGAAGATAATATCATGGCGATATTAGAAATGACCAAGTTAACCAAAGAAGAAAGACACGAAAAACTAGAAGAATTAATTAACGAGTTTAGCTTACATAAAGTTAGAAAAAACCGTGGCGATTTACTTTCTGGTGGTGAGCGTAGAAGAACAGAAATTGCTAGAGCTTTGGCGGCAAATCCCAATTTCATTTTATTGGATGAGCCTTTTGCAGGCGTTGACCCAATTGCCGTGGAAGAAATTCAGACTATTGTTGCTAAGCTAAAAAAGAAAAATATTGGCATTTTAATTACCGACCATAACGTACAAGAAACCTTATCAATTACAGATAGAGCGTATTTACTTTTCGAAGGTAAAATATTAGAATCAGGAACACCTGAAGTATTAGCGGCCAATGAAATGGTTCGTAAAGTATATTTAGGCTCGAATTTCGTACTGCGTAGAAAAAATTTATAGATACTAAATGGCAATTGTAAATTCGATTTTTACTTGGTACATGAAAAAGCGCATTCATCAGATTGAGCTTTTCATGAAATATCCTTTAGATGTTCAGGAAGAATGGTTGCACACCTTAATCTCCAGTGCAGAAAACACTGAATGGGGTAAATTGTATGATTATAAGTCTATTCTAACGGCAAGTCAATTTAAAGAACGAGTTCCCATTCAAAATTACGATACTTTAAAGCCTTACATCGAGCGTATGCTCAAAGGCGAGCAGAATATTTTATGGCCATCGGAAATTAAATGGTTCGCCAAATCATCAGGCACAACAAGCGATAGAAGTAAATTTATTCCAGTTTCTGAAGAAGCCTTAGAAGAATGCCATTTTAAGGGCGGTAAGGATATGATTTCTATCTATTGTAATAATCGTCCAGGCACTCAAATGTTTACTGGCAAAGGTTTAGTTTTAGGTGGCAGTCATCAAATTAATCAGCTTTGTGATGATATACATTATGGCGACCTTTCAGCTGTGCTGATTAAAAACCTACCCATGTGGGCCGAATATTACAGAACACCTGATATTTCTATCGCCCTGATGGATAATTACGAAGAAAAAATGGATAAAATGGCGGAAGCTACCATTAAAGAAAACGTAACCAATATTTCTGGTGTGCCAACTTGGACTATCGTTTTGGCAAAAAAAGTGCTGGAAATGACTGGTAAAAAGAACCTATTAGAGGTTTGGCCTAACCTTGAACTGTATTTCCATGGCGCTGTAAATTTTACGCCCTATCGGGAGCAATTTAAAGAGTTAATTCCATCAGACAATATGTATTATTTGGAAACTTATAATGCATCTGAAGGCTTCTTTGGGATACAAGACCAAGATAATTCTGAAGAGTTGTTATTGATGTTGGATTACGGAATATTCTATGAGTTTCTTCCATTGGAAAATTTGGAAGATGAAAATCCAAAGACTTTATCATTAGAGCAGGTAGAGCTTCATAAAAACTACGCTATCATTATTTCTACAAATGCAGGTTTGTGGCGATATTTAATTGGAGATACTGTTCAATTTACTTCAATTTCTCCTTTTAGGATTAAAATTACTGGCAGAACAAAACATTTCATCAACGCTTTTGGGGAGGAAATAATTATAGATAATGCCGAAAATGCTTTAACAAAAGCTTGCGCTGTAACTTCAGCAAAAGTTAAAGACTACACAGCTTGCCCTATTTATTTTAAAGGAGAAAAGGCTGGCGGCCACGAGTGGATTATTGAATTT
Source organism: Pedobacter frigiditerrae (assembly GCF_032678705.1). Classification (NCBI taxonomy): domain Bacteria; kingdom Pseudomonadati; phylum Bacteroidota; class Sphingobacteriia; order Sphingobacteriales; family Sphingobacteriaceae; genus Pedobacter; species Pedobacter frigiditerrae. Next base: position 111,947 of record NZ_JAVTSS010000002.1, read on the forward strand.
GAAACTCAACCAAACGATTTTAACAGGTTTGTAGATGTATTAGATGAAACCTTACGTGAAATTAATTCTGATTACGACGCAAAACGCTTTAAAGACATGGCACTTTGTCGGCCTAAAGTTCATAACGCACCAGCGGATACTTTTTACAAATGGCTAAAATCTCGAGGAAAACTTGGCGGACAGCATAAAGTGCCGCGTTTAGCTAACGACCGCCAATATGTTGATGAGATTTTAGAACTATTGTGAGATGTTTAAGAAGTTGAACTATATTAGCCTGATATGGTTATTGTTCTTTTCATACTTCTTTTTGTTGATGCTTCAAATCACTTTACGTTATATCCCATATCATAGAGAAGTAGCTTTTTTACAAATTAAACAAACGGAAGTTACAAGCGTAAAAGCTTACTTACCTATTTTTTACATCCACGTATACACAGCTGTATTTGCATTACTTGGCGGATTTACCCAATTCAACAATTCAATACTTACCAAATACAAAAAACTGCATAGAGCGATGGGTTATTTGTATTTTATTGTTGTGGTATTCTTTGCTGCGCCATCAGGAATTTTTATGGGTTACCATGCAAATGGTGGATTCCTATCTAAAATTTCCTTTATCCTTTTAGGTTCACTTTGGCTATTTTTTACAATTAAGGCCGTTTATTATATTCGAAAAAAGGATATTAAGAACCATCGTCATTTTATGATGCGAAGTTTTGCCTTAGCTTTCTCTGCCATTACCTTGCGCATGTGGAAGGTTATTTTAGTATATTTATTTCATCCTTCGCCAATGGATATATATCAAATTATTGCTTGGCTAGGATGGATACCAAACCTTTTACTTATTGAATATTTAATTAGGAAAAACATTAACCATGAAAAAAAATAGCCTACTATTTGTTATGATAACTATACTTCTATTTGCTTGCACAAATAAAGAATCTAAACCTCAAGAGGAAACTGTTCAAGAACAAACGCAGGCAGATAAAAATTTAAATGGTTTTTGGGTGGGAGATTTTGTTGCTGAAGAAACTAAGGATGGCAGTGAATTTGTAACGACCAATAAGCTTAATATTGCCATAAAAAGCATTATTAATGATACTGTTAGTGCGCAAAGCATTGTTGCGGGAAACAAGAGGCCCTTATCAGGAAAAATTAACAGGAGAAATGGCAAAACTACCTTTAATTTAGCTGAGCCTGGAGATGATAAGTATGATGGCACATTTGAATTTGAGTTAGTAGGTGATAGTTTAATCGGTTTTTGGAAAGCATATAACACAAATTTACCTGTAACAAAACGTTCATTTAAATTAGTAAGGAAGGAGTTTTCTTATAACCCTAATTTAATGTTGTCTAGTGAAGGTGATTATACTGATTATGTAGATTCTAAAAGCAAAACTGAATTAGATACTTTAGAAGATGGCAAAGTAGAAGAATATACAGATGACTATTATAGACAAGCAAGCGAAAGTGTTTACACATTAAATTCATCTACAAAACTGCTAACAGAAAAAGAACTTAAGAACCTGAAAAAACTTGATTTAGAAATTCTAAGAAATACCATTTTTGCAAGACACGGCTATACATTTAAAAAGAAGAGCTTTCGTCAGTTTTTTGACCCAGTAGAGTGGTATGTGCCAGTTTCAGATAACATTGATGGCGAATTAACGGCTGTAGAAAAAACAAATATAAAGCAGTTAACAAGGTTTGAAAAATATGCAACGGACAATTACGATACTTTCGGCCGTTAATTAGGTATGCTTATTGATAGTACATTAGAAACCTATCAATATGAATTTCAATAAACTTACCTCAACCTTCAATACTTTTAGCAAAATTGCCAGCACTTTGCTAAAAGACAAAAATAAAACCCTTAATAAAGTTCAGGCAGGTTTCAAAAAAGCTACCGAAAACCAAGGTGCACTTGCTAACGTTTGGGACCAATTGCAACTCCTTTTCTCTTTAGTTAAAGATTATGCAAATGGGGATTATAAATCGATACCAAAAAGTTCGATTGTAGCTGTTGCAGCTGCACTATTGTATTTCATTTCGCCATTAGATGTTATTCCTGATTTTTTGGTAGGCTTAGGCTTTGTTGATGACGCTTTTATTTTAAGCTTGGTTTACAAACAAGTTGTTAAGGAACTAGACAAGTACCAGCTTTGGAAAGACGGGCAGAAAAGAATAATTCACATTTAATTAGATTTTAACCTTTTTTGAAAAGCTTTGCAGTAGTTCTTTTAAAGTTCTGCCCCGCTTTCCGTTTCTCCCGATGAAGAATCGGGATTCACTTTAATCGGGTTTAGATTAGTAAAGCCATTGCAACTATTTAAGGTTGCCTATCAAATTGCCTAATCTTTCCTTTGCCCATGCTTTACTGCTCAAATCTTTGTTCATAAACCTGATAGCGCCAAATAGCCCACAGGGAGGAACGACCGAGGACTATTGGCAATAGCAGGGCTGAAGTATCTATGAAAACCTGACCCATCATTTTCTACAAAACCTTTTCAACGACTTAAATAGCAAACAAAAAATGACTATTTGTTTTTATGTTTTTATTAGTTAAATTTAATTAGCTAATTAACAACCAGATATGAAAACAGTTCAACAAATTTTAAACACTAAGCCTGTTCAGGTTTTTAGTGTAGCTCCTACTACATCTGTTTTAGATGCGTTACAAATAATGACTGATAAAAACATCAGTGCTTTATTAATCATGAACGAGGATAGTTTAGTTGGCATTTTTACTGAACGAGATTACGCTAGAAAAATTGTTTTACAAGGAAAGTCATCTAAAGACACAGCCATTAGTGATGTAATGACAGCAAATCCAATTACGGTTACACCTTCAGATAGCATTGAACTTTGCATGCAAATCATGACTGATAAACACATTCGTCATTTACCAATCGCAGACGGTGAAAAAGTTGCAGGAATGGTTTCAATTGGCGACGTAGTTAAATTTATCATCGCCGACCAAAAACAAACTATATCACAGTTAGAAAGCTATATTAATAGTTAATCCCAATTCGTCACTCTGAACTTGTTTCAGAGTCTTTCCTGCAAAGAAGATGCTGAAATAAATTCAGCATGACGAAATATTATAACTATTCTTCTTTAAATTATAACCACCAATGAACCAATGACTAATGAACGAATTAGTCTTTCCATCTCCATTCGCCAGCAATTTTTAGCGGCTCTTTTAAGTTTTGCGCTCTTAAAAATGCTTCTAAAGCAACTTCGTTTTGTTTGCCTACCGGAATTTTTGGTGTATTAGCTAAAGCATAAGTTTGCATCGCAGAGAAACGAACAGTATTTTTCATTCCTTGTTCATCAACCAATTTAAATGTGTCTCCATCAGAATGGTAGTACGGCCCAGAATTATTTGGCAATCTGCCACCTGCTCCACCGCCTGTTGTTATTCCTTCTAACATAAATGGTTGATGGTCGCTATGCAAACCAGCACCAGATTGTATTAAGTTTTTATATGCAGTATCAATCTTTGTAATTTGCTCTCCCCATCCTCTTAACAAAGGCTCCATTTCTTTTCTTGTGGTCGAAAATCCTTTAGGGTCATTAGTCATGTCATAATTTAACATGTAACTAATCTGGTCTATAGTTTTGTCTTTTTTAGCTTGTGCTACGTAAGCTTTAGAACCTAATAAACCTTGTTCCTCGCCCATAAACAATACAAATTCGACAGTTCTTTTGGTGGTTAAGTTTAACTTTTTAAAAGTACGAGCCATATCTAAAATCGAGAATGAACCTATTCCATTATCTATAGCGCCTGTTGCTAAATCCCAGCTATCCAAGTGACCACCAACAACTATTTTCTCTTTTGGAAATTCTGTGCCTTTGAATGTTGCGATTACGTTACGAGCTTTAATAAGGCCAGAGAAATTAGTCATTGCAATGGAAGCAATTTGGTTTCCTGCTTTTAATTTTTCCTTTAATGCCATTCCGCTTTCTAAACCTATACATACTGCAGGAATTGGAATTAATTTACCTGTTACAGAAGCTGTTCCTGTTAATAGAACGCCATCTTTAACCGTATTGATGATAATTACACCAATCGCTCCATGTGAAGTTGCAATTGCAGTCTTTTCAGAACGATGCAATGAACCTGTTCCTTTTGGAGAGCCAGGTAAAACACCTAAATAAATCAAAGCTATTTTCCCTTTAACTTTATCGCCCAATGGTTGATAATCTGCTTCTAATCCATTGCCAACATCAATTATATGTGCTGTTACATTTGCTGCGACTGGAGAGTGAGCTAGAGTTACTGCTTTTATTGGAGCTAAATCGTTTGCCGTACTTCCAATTTTAACAGAAATAGTTTTTCTGTCCCAACTTTCTACTTCAAATGGTTGATATTTTACATCACAACCATAAGATTTTAATAAGTTATAAGCATATTCTTCAGCTTTTGCACCATTTGCAGAACCAGTTAACCTATGGCCAATTGTTAATGATGCATCTTTTAAAGTGCTATAAGCTTTTGAGTTAGATTGAACTTCGGTATTTATTTTTTTAAAAACCGGACCGAAATTATCTTGTGCTGTTGCAGATAAACAAAGGCTAGTAAGTGCCAATAAAAAGAATTTTCTCATCATTATTATTTTTTGATGAAAATAAGCTTTTTTGATGGCAAAGGAAATTAACTATTTGAATTTTTACAAAAAAGGCTCTTGTCTTGTGTCCCAGAAAACCAATAACTCTATCCTATCTTCTATTACACGATATAAAAAAGAGCAGTTTTGATGAAGAATTCCTTTTCTAACACTTGAATTTTCTAAAACAGACTTAAATATTAATGGATTATTTGAAATTAGTTTTAGGATTTTCTCTGTTCTATTAATAAAATTATTTACGTGCTTTAAACCCCAAAACTCATTAAGATATTCTAAAGTATATAAGTAGGTCTCTTTGGCTGTTTTGGTCCATAAAACGGTTAATGCCAATTATCCTTTATACTTATCTTTTATAGATTTCAAAAACTCATCATTATTGGTAAACTTCTTTTCATCTGCTTCAGACAAAGCTTTATTCATCAACTTAGACACATAGGTTGGAAGTTCTTCTTCAACCAAAGTCTGTTGAGGCACTACCTCAACTTTAATATTTAAGGCTTTAAGAAAATCCTTTACCTTCTTTGTTTGAGATGGTCCTTCTGTGTGTATAACAAGTGTTTCCATACTCAAATATAGCGATTTGTAATTACTTAACCTGTATAGTCTTTTTAGGAAATACCAATGATGCCACAATGCTGGCCGTTAAAATAAACAAGATGATTAACAAAGAATGTTCTGTTGTAAAACCCCACTCTTTTAAATAATGATGAGCCAACATTTTTACGCCGATAAAAGTCAACAAAAATGCCAAACCAGTTTTTAGGTAATGGAATTTATGAATGATGTTAACTAGCAAGAAGAACATCGACCTTAAACCCATAATGGCGAATATGTTAGAGAAGAATACAATGTAAGCGTCCTTTGTAACGGCAAAAATTGCAGGAATGGAGTCTACTGCAAAAATTAAATCTGTAAACTCCACAATTAACAACACTAAAAACAATGGTGTTAAAAGTCTTTTACCATTTACTTTATGGAAGAAATTATTCCCTTCATAACGTGGGTGAATAGCAAAAAATTTAGAAGCAAATTTAACTACTGGATGTTTTTCTGTATCAATTTTATCATCGCCGTCTTTAGAGAAAAACATTTTTAGTCCAGTAAAAATCAAGAAAGCCCCAAAAACATATAATATCCAAGCAAATTCATTAATCAAGGCAGCTCCTAAAAAAATGAAAATGAAACGCATGATAATGGCACCCAAAATACCCCAAAATAAAACCCTATGGTAATATTTTTCTGGTACAGCAAAGGCTGAGAAAATCAGTACAATAACAAAGATATTATCAACTGAAAGCGCATACTCAATTACATAGCCCGTTAAAAACTCTATCCCTAAATTCTGGTTATAAAGCTTAAGGCTCTCTTCAAAATTACCTGGAATTAATGTGATTTGATGTTGATGTGCTTTGACGATTTGCTGCAGTTGTGCAAAATTCCTAATGCCGTGTAGTTCTTGTCCTTCTAAAATCAGCAAGAAATAGAAGCCCAAAGCAAGCGTGACCATAATGAAACTCATGATACCCGCTTGCTTTAAGCTTATGATGTGGTCTTTTTTACTAAATAAACCTAAATCTAGTGCCAAAATAAGCACAATAAAAACTAGGAAACCACCAATGAATAATAATTCGTTCGACATTATTTTTTACGTTCTGTTGTATATCTTACCAGTTGTTCTAATCCAGTTCTTGCATCGCTTTCTTCAAATTGATACAAAATATCAAAAGCTTCTTTTTGGTATTCGAGCATTTTCTGATTGGCGTAATGAACCCCATCTTTGCTATTAACGAAATCGATTATCTCTTGTATTTTTTTCGGGTCATCTTGATGGTTTTTCACCAAATTGATAATTCGTTTTCTTTCTGGTTTTTCTACACTATTTAAAGCATAGATTAATGGTAAGGTTACTTTTTTCTCTTTAATGTCTATCCCTAATGGTTTACCAACATCATCAGTTCCAAAATCGAAAGTATCATCCTTAATTTGAAAAGCGATACCCACTTTTTCTCCAAACAAGCGCATTTTCTCAACTGTTTCCTCATCGGCACCTGCCGAAGCGGCACCACAAGCACAACAAGAAGCAATTAAAGAAGCTGTTTTCTGGCGAATTACATCGAAATATAATTCCTCGCTAATGTCCATCCTTCTTACCTTCTCAATCTGCAACAACTCACCCTCACTCATTTGCTGTACAGCAGTAGATACTATCTTCAACAAAGCAAACTCGCTATTGTTTACCGAAAGCAACAGACCTTTTGCCAATAAATAATCACCTACTAAAACGGCTATCTTATTTTTCCATAAAGCATTAATAGAAAAAAAGCCTCTACGCTCGTAAGCATTATCAACTACATCATCATGCACCAAAGTTGCCGTATGTAAAAGCTCTACCAGAGCTGCACCCCTATGAGTCGATTCGATAATGCCACCACATAATTTCGCCGCAAAAAACACGAACATTGGTCGCATCTGCTTGCCTTTTCTTTTTACAATGTAATGGGTAATGCGATTTAATAAAGGCGCATCGCTGTGCATGGAATCCTTAAATTTGGCTTCAAAAGCATCAATCTCTGCGGCAATAGGTTGTTTTATCTGATTTATTCCGGGCATTCAGCTAAAAATGTGTTTGCAAACTTACTTAAATTCCATTAAAACAGTATTTTTAATCAAACTTATATAGATGAAATTATTCTTAAGCATACTATCTGTCATCGTTTTGATATTGGTAATCGTTTATTTTGTTGGTCCAAAACCTCTTAGGCCAAATTACAGCACTAAACTACCAAGCATTCCTACATTATCGGCATTGCCAAATTATGTTGCCAAGCAAGAAGCTAAATTTAAAATTAAACCAGGTAATGAGGCCGAAATTATTTGGGCAGACACCTCTAAACAGCAAACTGAATATGCAATAGTCTATTTGCATGGCTTTTCTGCTTCAAAACAAGAAGGAAATCCGGCTTATGATTATTTGGCTAAAGCTTTACACGCCAATTTATATTTAGCTCGTTTGGCCGACCATGGTTTAGATACCGTTGCACCGATGCAATATTTTACTGCGGACCGACTTTGGGAAAGTGGCAAAAAGGCTTATGCTATTGGCAAAAAGCTAGGTAAAAAAGTAATTCTAGTTGGCACATCAACAGGTGGAACCTTAGCTTTACAGTTAGCAGCAGCATATCCAGAAATTAATAGTCTGGTGTTAATGTCACCAAATATTGCCATTAATGACGATAAAGCTTGGTTATTGAATAACCCTTGGGGTTTGCAAATTGCGAGGCAAGTAACGGGTGGTGATGAAAGAATTGTAGAAGGAAAAGACCCTATTTACAAAAAATTTTGGTATACAAATTATCGTTTAGAGTCTTTGGTAGAGCTTGAGGAAATGATTGAAAGCAGCATGACACCAGAACTTTTTGCTAAAGTGAAACAACCAGTTTTAATGTTGTACTATTACAAAAGTGAAACTGAACAAGATCCTGTTGTAAAAGTAGATGCCATGTTAAAAATGTTCGATGAACTAGGAACTCCTTCTGCTTTAAAACAAAAAATTGCAGTTCCTAATGCAGGCAATCATGTAATCGGCTCAGCTATTACATCTAAAGATATTTTAGGCGTAGAGCACGCAATGGATGGTTTTATAGCCGTAAGACTAAAGCACAAGGATTAACTTAAAATTTAAATAGAAAAATGGGATTATTTTCATCGTTAATGGGCAATGCGGGAGCAGTTAGCCCAGAAGAATTACAAAAAAATTATGGTCAGTTGCTAATAAACGGTGAGGAAATTGAACTTGGCTTTAAACTAATTAGAGACACTTTCATTTTTACCAATAGGCGTTTAATTCTAATAGATGTACAAGGTTTAACTGGGAGTAAAACAGAATATCTATCTGTAGCTTATAAAAGCATCTCTAAATTTAGTGTAGAAACTGCGGGAACTTTCGACTTAGAAGCTGAGTTAAAAATATGGATTTCGAGCGAAACCATGCCAAGTATCAAAAAGAAATTCAATAAATCTGTTAATGTTTATGAGGTGCAAAATGTATTGGCACATCATGTTTTGGGATAATATTTTTTCATCTATTCGTTAGATATAAATAACAACATTACTTTGCCTTTTTGTGTCTTTGCTGTTAATTTTAGAAAAACAAGGTCAGCATTTCAAACCGCAGGATAGTCCCGCCATACACTACAATCTTTTACCCCTAAATCCCCTGAAGGGGACTTGGTAAAAGTATTTTCGTTACTGTCGGGTTTAGAAAACAAAGGAAGAAGCCAGATCCATAAACAATGAAACACCATTTTGAAGCAAAAATCTATAAAATAGGAATCAATTGGGCAGTTGATGTTCCTGCTGATATAACCGCTCAATTAAAACCAGAAAAAGGTTACATCAGAATTAAAGGTCAAATCAATGATTTCGATTTTATCCAAACTTTGGTTCCAGTAAAAAATTCACTTTACAGATTGTTCGTAAACCTCATCATGATGAAAGGTGGCAAAACTGCCTTAGGTGAAGTTGCTTCTTTTGCTATAGAACAAAACGAAGTAGAACTGGTTAAAATGTATGCAATGCCAAAAATACTTTCATCCATACTTGAAAAGGAAAAGCTAAATGATGATTTTAACGCACTAAGCGAAGCCAGAAAAAAAGACGTCCTCAAATATTTAAGCTTTATAAAAACTGAAGAAACAATGATGAAAAACATCAATAAGTTAATTGAACAGCTTAAAAACAAGGATAAAAATGCGAGGATACCTTAATTAAGAATGCCTTTTTTGTTCTGAAATATGGAATTATAGTTTTCTTATCATCCATCATATATGATGAGAAATAGAAATAAAATATTTTATCCAGCTGGATTAATTAGCCTCATTCTTTTACCCATTCTTTGTATTTGGAATCTAAATGAACAAAACGCTTTTGAAAAAATTGGCGTTTTAGAAGTTGCGTACTTTTATCATAATGAGTTAGATGAATCTAGCAATTCACAGTCTTTTAAAGAGTTAATTTCATCAAGGAATTATATTGAAATTGAATTTAATGGCAATGAAAAAGATGACAACATCATACTTGAATATGCAAAGGTAAAAATCAAAAACTTAATCAGATCTAAAGACACTATTACAGGAGTGCATTTCAAGTTTACTGAGAAAGCTAAATATTGGAATTTTGTTAAAGCGGTAGATGTTTGTCAAGTTGAAAGTCTTAATCCTCTAATGGATAAGAATAATATTTGGGTTGCATATTATCCTCCCCAGCGTAATGTTAAGGAAGAAAATTATATTGTAATGTTTTGTGGAACAAATGAAGCTTCAAGAATACTTCAAGCAAAAGCAGAAAAGTTAGCCGAATTTAATGAGTACCTATCCAAAAAAATCAATTATTTAATATTTTTGTCAATACCTTTCTTCCTAATGTGTTTCTTTAGTTTTAGAAAAATATTATAGGAAAGATTGCTTCGTTCCCGAAAGTTCGGGACAAGCAGTTCCATATCGCAATGACGGCATTCCGATTAAACCTTCATCGCTTTGCTCGGACAAGCAAAATCAGTTCTTTTTAACTCAGTTTCTTTAAGGGCACTATAACCTCCAGCAATGTCAATTACTTTTTCTATACCACGAGCTTTTAAAATCGAAGCCGCAATCATAGAACGATAACCACCAGCACAGTGAATGTAATAAGTTTCCTCAGGATTAATTTCACTTGTCCAATCGTTAATATAATCTAAAGGACGAGCTAATGTAGCTTCTAAATGTTCCGATTCATACTCTCCAGGCTTGCGAACATCTAAGGCATTGATAACCTCATCTGCATTTAAGACTGCTTCAAATTCTGCAGCAGAGATTGATTTGATTTCATCAGTTTCTTTTCCTGCGGCTTGCCAAGCAGTAATTCCGCCTTCTAAATAACCGATGGTATTATCATATCCAACTCTTGCTAATCTGGTAATCGCTTCTTCGGCCTTGCCTTCTTCTGTAACTAATAACAACTCTTGTTTCAAGTCGCTAATTAAAGCACCAACCCAAGGCGCAAACTGTCCGTTTAAACCAATGTTTATTGAATTTGGTATAAATGCCTGAGCAAAAACTTGCGGGTCCCTCGTATCTAATATCAAAGCGCCAGTTAAATTGGCTACAGTTTCAAATTCTTTTGGTGATAAAGCAACTAAACCTTTTTCGTAAACTTCATCAATACTTTCATAACCACCTTTATTCATCGCTACATTTTTAGCAAAATATTGCGGAGGAGGTAAAATCCCGTCGGTTACTTCTTTAATAAACTGTTCTTTAGAACTCGCTTTTAAAGCGTAATTAACTTCTTTCTGGTTACCTAAAGTATCGAAAGTTTCCTTGCTCATACTTTTGCCACAAGCAGAACCAGCACCATGGGCAGGATAAACAATTACATCATCTGCCAAAGGTTTAATTTTGGTAGTTAAAGAATCATAAAGCATACCTGCTAAATCATCCATCGTTAAATCTCCTTTTTGAGCTAAATCTGGTCTACCAACATCACCAATAAAAAGTGTATCTCCTGAGAAAATACAATGGTCTTTTCCGTTTGCATCAGTTAGTAAATAAGTAGTAGATTCTAGCGTATGACCAGGTGTATGTATGGTTGTAATCGTTAAATCGCCAATTTTAAATTGTTCTCCATCTTTTGCTATATGCGATGGAAAATCTGTTTTTGCAGTTGGTCCATAAACAATTGTTGCTCCAGATTTTTCTGCTAAATCTACGTGACCAGAAACAAAATCTGCGTGAAAATGAGTTTCAAATATATATTTAATAGTCGCTCCATTTTGAGCCGCTTTTTTTAAATAAGGATTTATTTCACGTAGCGGGTCGATAATAGCAGCTTCGCCATTACTTTCTATATAATAAGCCGCTTCGGCTAAACATCCCGTATATATTTGCTCTATTTTCATTCCTTTAGATCTGAGTATTGAGATTTGCGATATGAGAACATCTTCAAATCTAAGGCAAAAATAAGGTTATAAATTTAGAAGCAGAATGATTTTAATCATAATTGCAGCAATTTTACTTTTGATAGATGTGAGAAGTTAGATGTGAGATTTGAGAACTAAACAATAAAGCAATCTTACAATTCAACAATATTATTAGTCTGTTAATTCTCCAGCAATAGAAATCTCTAACAATCTCTTTACTTCTTCTATGCTCAAATCTTGCCCCAACAAATACATCAACTTAGTAACCGCCGATTCAAAAGTTAAATCAGAACCACTTAAAATCCCCATTTTTTGTAGTTTTCTACTGGTTTCATACAAACCTAATTGAACAGAACCTCCTTTACATTGAGAAATATCCAATATGATTTTGTTGGCTTCAATAGCCTCTTTTAAACAAGTGATAAACCAAGGTGCTGTTGTTGTATTCCCTGAGCCAAATGCCTCTAAAATGATGGCTTCTGCATTAGATTCTGTTATTGCCCTAACTGCATTCTCTGTTATGCCTGGATACATTTTCAACACCCCTATATTTGCATTGAATGATGTATGAATTTGAAAAGGTTCAGTTGGAATTGGTAAAATATAGTTTGGATAAAAATCCAAATTCACCCCTGCTTCTGCTAAAATAGGATAGTTTGGCGATGCAAAAGCTTCAAATTTTTCTGAGTTGTATTTAATGGAACGATTTCCTCTAAAAAGCTGATAATCAAAATAAATGCATACTTCTGGAACCATCGCTTTGCCATCCTTTTTAGTTGCAGCTATTTCTAAAGCAGTGATTAAATTCTCTTTAGCATCTGTCCTAATCTCCCCGATTGGCAATTGAGAGCCCGTTAAAATAACAGGCTTAGCCAAGTTTTGCAGCATGAAACTCAAGGCAGATGCAGTGAATGACATGGTATCTGAGCCATGTAAAATCACAAATCCATCAAAGGCATCATACTTTTCTTTAATCAGCTCTGCTAGTTCTGCCCAAACATCTGGATTCATATTTGATGAATCTAGAATTGGGTCGAAAGAGTGAACAGAAAGTTGGTAATCTAATCTGGCTAATTCTGGCACATTATCTTGAATTTGTTCAAAATCAAACGGAATTAAAGTGCCTGTTTTGGCATCGTTAACCATCCCGATGGTACCGCCAGTATAGATGATGAGAATTTTGGTCATACAACTCAAAGATATGGATTTTTACCGCAGAGAAAAGGAGAATTTAGAGTGAGATAACCGCAAAGAACGCTAAGTTTTTCGCAAAGAATAAAAAAAAGAACCTAGAGCTGATTAACTACTGGTTTCAATCCATCCTTTAATCTAAATGTATTAAAGTTCATAAGTAAGCCTAATCTATAATTTCCTAATTTTAGATAGGTTAGCGTCTGCGCTAAATGAACGTTATTCAACGCTTCTACACTTTTTAGTTCAAGTACTAATTTCCGTTCAATCAGAATATCTATCTTATATCCACAATCAAGCCTAACATCTTCATAAACAACTGGCATAACTCTTTCCTTTTCTACATAAAATCCCAATTGATTGATTTTATAAAAAAGACATTCCTTATAAACATTTTTCTAGAAGACCTGCTCCCAATGAAGTATGTACTCCAATTGCAATCCCAATAATTTCGTTTGACAATTCATTTTCATCCATTATCTAATTTAATCAAATATAACTATCTGATTATAAATAATTTAAATTAACTAATACTTAACAAAATTTCTTTTAACTTCACTTTCTTTGCGAAATCTTTGTGTCTTTGCGGTTAAACAACCTAAACTCCAAATATCTTCCTCGAGTTCTCCGTAGTAAGCTCTGCCACCTCTTCTAAGCTTACTTTATAAATATCAGCTACTTTTTGTGCGATGTGAATTAAATAACTACTTTCATTTGGCTTACCACGAAATGGAACCGGAGCTAGATATGGCGAATCAGTTTCTAATACAATATTAGTTAGTGGAATATCTTCCAACACTAAATCCAATCCAGCTTTTTTGTAAGTAACCACACCGCCAATACCTAAATAAAAACCCAAATCAATTGCTATTTTTGCTTGCGTTAAATCTCCTGTAAAACAATGGAAAATACCTCTCAATTTTTCATCTTTCATTTCATCTAGCACTTCGAAAGTTTCATCAAAAGCTTCACGACAGTGGATAACAATTGGCAAACCTAAATCTTTAGCCCAGTTGATTTGTTGTTTAAAAGCATCCTGTTGTATAGCTAAAGTTGTTTTATCCCAATGCAAATCGATTCCAATTTCACCTATGGCATAAATTTTTCTATCAGCTATGCTATTATAAATTAAAGGCAATTGCGTTAAATAATCTTCCTTCACATCACAAGGATGCAAACCAGCCATCGCAAAACAATTTTCAGGGTATTTTGCAACCAAATTATCAATCATCTCAATAGATTTCGCATCTACGTTGGGAAGGAAGAGCCGTTTTACATCAAAGGCAAAACACCTATCCATTAGTAATGCTTGTTTTTCTAAATCGGTTTCGTAATATAAATGGGTGTGCGTATCTGTTAAAAGCATATACAAAGGTATTTTTATTTCTCAGCATTGCTGAAAAATAGGCATAAAAAAACCCTGCTCAATTAAGAACAGGGTTTAATATTTTGATTAACTTAATTATGGTTGTGTTGCTCCTGCTGGTGCAGTTGGAGCAGGAGGAGCAGGCTGACCTTTGATGATGTTTACTACTTCTACATCAAAAACAACTGGTGCATACGGACCAATACCCCCTTGTGGACTACCTTGTTCTCCCCATCCCAATTTAGAAGGGATAACAACTGTGATTTTACCACCTTTACCAATTAAAGTTAAAGCTTCTGTAAAACCTGGAACAGTTTGTCCTTGTACCATTTTAGTTGGCCCATAAGGTTTACCTGGCTGTAATTTACCTGCTTCTTTAGCTTTTTTCTCATCGCTAGTGTCAAATAACTTGTATTTTCCTTTAGCATCTTTTTTAGTTAAAGTTCCAGTGTAGTTTAATAATACTGTATCACCCATTGCTGGTCTATCAGCACTACCCGGAGCAGTAATTACGTAATTTAAACCACTTGGAGCAGTTGTAACTTTAAGGTTGTTATCGGCAATGTAAGTTTTGATTTTGCCTTCTTCAGCCCCTTTAATTTTTTCCATTGTAGTTTTGTAATCTGCTTGGAAAAATTCACCAGCTCTTTTTTGGAAAACCGAATCTGCCTCACCTGCTTTTTTAGCGATTACTTTTTCAATTTTAACTGTAAAAGTGATGTATTTATCATTTTTAAACTGTTCTGGCTTAGGGTTTTTAGTATAGAAAGCCATGGTATCCAAGTTCACTTTAAAAGTTGCGCTATCACCTTCACCAAACATTAATAAAACATCATTAATATCACCAGCATAAGTTTTTGCCTGAACTGGGAATATCTGAGCCATTTCATTCTCATAAGTACTAGCTAAAACCGAATCTTTATCGTTTTTCTGAACAAAGTTCATTTTAATTGCATCACCTACTTTAATTTTTTCTTTTCCTTCAGAATGATGAATTGTATACAACAAACCTCCTGGACCTTTTTTCTCTCTGTTGCAAGAAGCTAAGCCTAATGTAGCCGCTAAAAGAATTACTAAACTTTTTTTCATTATATTTTATCTGTTTTTAATTTGGTTTGAAGAGCTTTCTGCTCATCTTTTTTATTGTAATAATTGAGTTTTATATTCTGGTAATATCGATTTAAATTCTGCTATTGTATCTGATAAGTTTTTATCAGATGCCCCACCTGCTGCATTTCTGTGCCCACCGCCTGCAAAGTATTTTTTACAGATTTCGTTGGCTGGAAAATCGCCTGTAGAACGCAAAGATAATTTAACTTTATCAGTTCTTTCAATAATAAATGCAGCTAACTTAATTCCGTTAATAGACAAGGCGTAATTTACAATACCTTCTGTATCTCCAGTTGCAATATCATAATTTTTTAGCTCATCTGCAGATACTGTAATTATAGCTGTATTAAAATCCCTTAAAATCTCTAATTTGTTAGTCAAACAATGACCTAAAAAGCGCAAACGGTTTTCAGATGCATTATCATACACCAACTGGTGGATTCTCCAATGTTCTGCTCCTAAATCAATTAAATCCGCTGCAATTCGATACACAGTTGATGTTGCAGATGGAAAACGGAACGAGCCAGAATCTGTCATGATGCCTGTATAAAGACAACTAGCTACATCTTTATTAATCAACTCGGCTTCATTAAGTTCATTTACTATAAAGTCATAAACTAATTGAGCAGCAGCACAGGCATTAATATTCCAGTGGCGATAATCATCAAAATCTTCTGGCTCTAAGTGATGGTCAATCATCAATTTTAAACCTGGTGCCTCACGAATATGCTCACCTAATTCATTTATTCTACTTAAGGTATTAAAGTCGCAGCAAAAAATTAAATCTGCTTGATTAACCAATTCTATAGACTTTTCTTGTGCCTCTGTGTAAATGATTACATCAGAATTATTGGGCATCCAATGTAAAAAATCTGGATAATCTGTTGGTGTAATTACGTTTACATGATGTCCTTTTTGAATTAAAAAGGCATATAAACCCAACGATGAGCCCATTGCATCTCCATCTGGTTTGTGATGTGTAGTAATCACAATCTTTTGTGGCGTAACCAATAATGTCTTTAGTTCAGAGATTGATATCATAATTTTTCGCCTGCAAAGCTAATAATTTTAGGTTTAATTGAGTGCTTTAATTCAGTAACCTTTAATATTAAGTTAAAGATTTGTACTTTTGCAAAAAATTTTGATTAAATATACAATGAGTACAAATAGAACATTTACAATGATTAAGCCTGATGGTGTTGCAAACGGGCACATTGGCGCTATCATAAACGACATCACTGCAGCTGGTTTTAAAATCATCGCTTTGAAATACACAAAATTAACGCCAGAACAAGCTGGTGAATTTTATGCAGTTCACAGTGCTCGTCCTTTTTATAATGATTTAGTGAGCTTTATGTCTTCTGGACCTATAGTTGCGGCTATTTTAGAAAAAGACAACGCTATTGAAGAATTTAGAACTTTAATTGGTGCAACTAACCCTGCTGAAGCTGCTGAAGGAACTATCCGTCAGAAATATGCAAAATCTATTGATGCAAATGCAGTTCACGGTTCTGATTCTGATGAAAATGCTCAAATTGAAGGAGATTTCTTCTTTACTGCTGACGAACGTTTCTAAGCAAACTATCAGTTAAATTACATACATAAGCACCTCATTAATTTAAGGTGCTTATTTTTTTATTTATATTTCGACCTTAAAATAAGAGAATGAAAAGAATATTATTAACAGGAATGATAGCTGTAGCGGGTTTGACCGTAAATGCCCAAACAGTTGCTAAAAAAACTACAACAGTAAAAAAACCTACAACTGCCGTAAAAAGCGTATCGAAGGTTGTTGCGAATAAAGTTCCATTATTTAAAAACACTTTAGATTCGGCAAGTTATGCATTAGGGATAAATGTAGGTAGCAGCTTTCAATCAGGTGGTTTAAAAACCATAAACTATGAATTATTTAATAAAGGATTACGTGATGTTTTCTCAAAAGCTAACCCAACATTAAGCCAACAACAATGTCAAGAAGTTATCAATAATCTTTTCACCAGTTTTAGCAAACAAAAAGAAGAAGAAGACAAGCAAAAATACATGCCAAATGTTAATGCTGGCAATCAATTCTTAGCAGCAAACAAGGTAAAACCAGGCATTAAAACAACCGCAAGTGGTTTGCAATATGAAGTTATTACACAAGGAGCAGGCGCAAAACCTGGCGCAACAGACCAAGTTACTGTAAATTATAAAGGCACTTTATTAAATGGAACTGAATTTGACAGTTCTTACAAAAGAAATGAGCCTGCAACATTTGGTTTAAATCAAGTTATTTCTGGTTGGACAGAAGGTTTACAGTTAATGCAAGAAGGATCAAAATATCGTTTCTTTGTACCTTATAATTTAGGTTATGGCGGTAGAGCTACTCCAGATGGCAGCATTCCTCCGTTTAGCACTTTAATATTTGAAGTAGAATTAATCAAGGTAGGTCAATAAAACCACTGCTTAAAAATTTAAGACTCATTTGAAAAAGATGGGTCTTTTTTTTATGGCTAATGCAGCCCCTCTTTCCACTTTACTTCGTGGTAACCGAAAAGGCTTACCGCTACGTGCTCGTTTCAATAGGGTTTAGTTTACACAGACAGCATTCCATAGCAAGTAAATCCTGCATAATTAAAACTATTCGCCATTTTCTCTGTTTTATCTCCACATTAAAACAAAACATCATGAGAAAATATAGCGCCTTGGCAATTGTTGCCTTATTAGCAACCACATTAAGTAGTTGTGAATTAGTTGAAGGAATCTTTAAAGCTGGAGTTTGGTCTGGCGTAATAATAGTTGTTATCGTATTAGCCTTAATAATTTGGTTAGTTTCTAAAGTTTTTGGCGGTGGAAAAAGCTAAAGCGATGTATTAAGAATCAATTTGGCGGTTTCGTCATGCTCAGCTTACCGAAGTAAATTCGGTACAAGTGAGTGGGCATCTTAATGCGTCTGTTAAGAAATAATTTTAACCTTTCATAAGCATTACGATTCCCTCCCGATAGCTATCGGGATTCACGGGAATGACGACCTCTCAATATTATTCTTCGATAAAGATTTCTGAAACGGCATCTTTACAGAAAAACAATCTCCGAAATCACTTTAGAACCTGCTCGTTCATTTAACTTATCAATTATTCCAGTTCGCACCATCAATAATTCGTTTTTAATAACTGATGATTCGATGCGAACAAATAATTTGCCCTGACTAACATAAATTTGAGTTGTTCTATTTGCCACTGCTGTACCCATTAATTCTGGCCAGTGTACCACAATTCCAGTTTCATCATATTTACCACGCAAACGATAAACCGATAACATTTTTGTTATCGCATCTTTTAATGATATGTCGTTTGGTTTACGCATGTTTAATTATTCCATTGTCAACTTCAAACAAAGTTACATCAACTTTAATTTCATTAAAAACAGAAAGCACTCTTTCTTTTCCAGTATCAGTAATAAATAGCTGCCCAAAGTCATGATGAGAAACCATTTCCATTAATTTATGTACTCGCAAATCATCCAATTTATCAAAAATATCATCCAATAATAACAAAGGTTTAAATCCCTTAAATTTTTGCAAATAGCTATACTGAGCAAGTTTTAATGCTATTAAAAATGATTTTTGCTGTCCTTGAGAGCCGAACTTTTTCAAAGGCATATCGCCGATGGTAAACAAAAGTTCATCTTTATGAATACCAGTTGTAGTTCTTTCTAAAACCCTATCTTTTTCTATAGAATTGGCTAATAAACTATCAAAAGATTGCTCATTTAATTGAGATTGATAGTTTAAAGAAACTTGTTCAGCATCATCTGTGATATAACTGTAGTGTTTATTAAAAAGTGGAATAAAATCAGACAAGAATTGTTTTCTCTTCTCATAAATTTTATTTCCTGACAAAATCAATTGCTCATCTAAGATTTGCAATAATGTTACATCTAACTTTCTTGTTGCTGCAACTTGTTTTAGCAAAGCATTTCTATTTAAAAGATGTTTATTATAAATAATGAGCTCATCCAAATAATTGGCGTCTGTTTGTGAAATTACATTATCAATAAACCTTCTACGTTCTTCACTCCCATCCATGATTAAATTCACATCATATGGAGAAATCATCACCAACGGGAAAAGCCCGATATGATTTGCCAATTTATCGTACTCTTTTTTATTTCGTTTAAAACTCTTTTTCTGATTTCGTTTTAAACCACAGGTTATCTTTTCGTTTTTTTCTTTTCGGTCAAAATCACCTTGTATTAAAAAAAGGTCTTCATTTGTTTTAATTTGCTGACTATCTATCGGATTAAAATAACTCTTGCACAGGCATAAATAATGTATAGCATCAAGCAAATTGGTCTTGCCAGCGCCGTTATTTCCTACAAAAGCATTTACTGTTTTTGCAAAAGTTAGCTCTGCAGATGAGTAATTTTTAAAGTTGAGAAGAGTAATGTTTTTTAACCACATAAAATATACGCCGCAATTTACTTTTTTTGTTGTTCCTAATCGACTAAAGTTTAATTAAATAGTTAAAAAAGGGGTTGATACTTTCATCTAAAAACGTATTTTTGCAATCTCAATTTTTTTTAAAAAACAAATGTCTACAACAGATACTACAACAACACAACCAGTGAGAAAAGGAACTTTCCTTGAGGAGAACGGTAAAAGTTTGTTATTTATAGCAGTAGCTATACTTGCTTTAGGAGCAATTGCTCTATATTATTTCGCGTCTTATTTGCCAAGCAGAGCAGATGAAGCAGCTGCTAAAATGTTCAAATCAGAGCAATATGTAGGTGTAGATTCTTTAGCTAACAAAGCAATTAATGGCGAAGGTGGCAATTATGGTTTAGAAAAAATTGCTGAAGAATATGACAATACTAAATCTGCTAACTTAGCTAACCTTTATTTAGGCGGTATTTATTTACGTAAAGGCGAGTACAAAAAAGCTACTGAGGCATTAGGTAAATATACAGCTACTGGCAGTCCGGTTGCAGACCCATTGGCTTTAGGCTTATTAGGCGATGCTTATAGTGAATTAAAAGACTACAAACAAGCAGCTACTTATTACAAAAAAGCAGCTGATAAAGCGAGCAACAAATTTACTTCTCCAATGTTCCTTAAAAAATTAGGTTTAGTGAATGAAACTTTAAAAGATTTTAAAGGTGCTGAAGAAGCTTATGAAAAAATCAAATCTCAATATCCAGATAGCCAAGAGGCAACAATGATAGATGAGTATCTAGCTCGCGTACAAGCACAAACAAACTAATTTTCCGCAAAGCGGATTTAAAAGACTCTGTTAACTCAGGGTCTTTTTTTTTGTGCTCTTTATCGTCATTGCGAGGGTCGATTTTTCATCGCCCGAAGCAATCTCATTCTAGAATTTATTTAAGAGAATTATTAGCATGTATCAATGACGAAATTACGACATAAACCTCCTCAACTTATTCAACAATAAATTTATCTTTGTACCATGGCTTCACATCTTAAAAATCTATCAGATTTTTCTCATACCACCATTCCGGGCGGTGCAAATTTTAAAATTGCTATAGTTGTAGCAGAATGGAATGCAAAAATTACTGGTGCACTGTATCAAGGTGCTTATGATACTTTAATTAAGCATGGTGTTGATAAAAAGAATATCATTTCTATGGCAGTACCAGGAAGCTTTGAGTTAACAGGAGCTGCAGAAATCTTATTAACCAAAAAGAAAAAGTTAGATGCAGTTATTTGTTTGGGTTGCGTGATACAAGGAGACACTAAACATTTTGATTTTATTTGTGAAGCTGTAGCTAATGGAATTACAAATGTTGGTATTAAACACAGTAAGCCAGTTATCTTTGGAGTTTTAACTACTAATGATGAGCAACAAGCTATAGATAGGGCTGGTGGCAAACATGGAAATAAGGGAGATGAGGCGGCAATAACTGCTTTAAAAATGGCCCATTTTTCTGCAACAATTTAACAAGCTTGCTTGTTATTCATAAAATTTTGTAATTTAGAGTTATAAAAAGGAATTCTTAAAACAATCATCGATGAAAAAAGTAGCTATTCTATTATTATTTGTGTTCTGCGCTATCGCAGTATTAGAATCATGCTCTTCTCGCCTATGTCCTGCTTATAGCTCTTACCCAGAGGGAAAAAGAAGGAGATAAAAAATGCAGTGGATAAGTCTTAATGACCTTGAACAGGTTAATACCATTAAAAATACTAATGGGTACAGTGTTATTTTTAAGCACAGTACCCGTTGTTCAATTAGCTTAATGGCGAAAAGAAATTTCGAATTAGACTGGGAAGCCATCCCAGCAGATACACAACTTTACTTTTTAGATTTGATTAGTCATCGAGATGTTTCTGCAGCAATTGCCGAAACTTTTCAGGTTCATCATGAATCGCCACAAACGCTATTAATTAAAGATGGTGAATGCATTTTAGATTCGTCGCATAGTGATATTTCTGCAGAAGAAATTGCGGAATCTATAACAGCATAAGATTTAATTTATAGATTTCATTAGCTCTCTTATTTTATTAATTTGAAGGGTATTTCCAATGAAATTCGTTGCGGATAATATTTACCTTCATTCATAGCTGGAATCCACTTTTTCATCGTTTTGAGAACTCTTACCACTTCTACTGAGCACCCATAACCTATATCCCTTATAATTAAAAAATCTTTAGCGGACCCATCCTCATCAATAGTAAATTCAACTTCAACTACTCCTTCAATATTATTTTCGATAGCCGCTTTAGGATATACCATAGCATTATTTAAAAATTGATATAACTTATTCATACCGTGATTGTATAATGCTGGAATTGGACTATAAACTCCATCGAAATAAGACGTAGGTTCCTTTACAATTCTCTTAATTAGAAGTTTTGGATTTGAAGATTGTTTTTTAGCCGAAATGGAAAGCTCTTCTCCAACTTTATATGTTCTTGTTTGACTTACAATTTTTACTAATAAATACCTACTGCCCTTATTTATAATGATTTTATCATCTATACCATAATAAAATATTAATGTATCAATCGGTTTGATGCCTTTTAGAAAAAAAAAGCCATTGATATCCGTTTTTGCTGTCCTGTTATTATATTTTTCATCTACAGTTCTGGAGATAATATTAGCACCAACTAAGGCTTCACCTTTTTCATCAATCACTTTTCCATAAATATTTATGGTATCGGTTAATGTGGTAACTGTATCACCTATTTTTTGAGCAAAGCCATAATTATAGGCAACAACAGAAATAAAAAAAACTAAAGCATTTTTTTTGAATGACATAATAAAGCCTTATAAAATATTGAGAAGAAATTAAATCATTTTATAATTAAAAATTCTCTAAAAAGTAATACTGACCATCCCATAAGGTATTAAATAGAAATTTTTATATTCATTACCAGTAAAAGTTGCCTTAATATTTTTCTTAAGTTGTTTATCTATTTTTGCAATATCTTTTAAATTAATCATTGTGCTCCCATTAAAAAAATAAGATATATTTTCTATAATTCCACTCTCTTGCAAAAAAGTAAACGATAAATCTATTCTATCTTTGTTTTGTTGCAAACCTTCTCTCTTATCAATCAATATATCATTAATTATCTTTTGAACGTTGGCTATATCGAAATGAATATCTTTCTTATTTGTACGAAAACCATTTGGGTCTTTTGGAGGAGGAGATGGTTTATCCCAAAATCTACCAATAACACTTACAGAAAATGAAATTTTATTTTGGTAAGTACTCTTTGTTACCTTAAAGACCTTACCATCTTGTGTGTATTTACCATCTTTTAAAGTATTTTGAGCGAAACAACTCGAGCAAAACACAAACGTTAGGAGTATAAAAATTAAATTTTTCATGGACAATTTCTATTAATATTATTAAAAAGTTTAATAAGGGCTTGCGGTGATAGATTTAATGCTACGCTATGATTTAAGTTACCTGACAATGCATTATATGCCGCCAAAAAAGAATTATAAGAACTCATAAAAGCATTATAATCAGCAATTTCAGCAGATGTACCATTAGGCTTTAATTTAGGATACGTTGTACCATTACTTGTTACTTGATTAATCCATAACAGATAAGCATCCTTTTGCGCTTGCGTGGCACTACTAAGGTCAAATGCGGTTGTATTTCCGTAATTTATCATATCATTCATCAATGCCTGTTCAAACTCGATATTTACAAAGCCATCTTGTGGGCCATTAGGACCAAGGCCATATTGTTCTGTACCCCCAGTGTATGTATCATCTTGAAAAGCATGAATAAACTCATGTTCCATAACATACATATTGGCAGCAGCAGCGTCAGAAGTAAAATTAAAACCTTCGTTAGTAGGGCTATATGTACCTGAACCAGTTCCAGAACTTATACAAAAACCAAATGCTTTATTTTTATTGTCAAAATGATTATACATATATTTTGTTGCGCAATCATAATCTTTTAACGAATTAACAGTATTGGAATAAAAGAAAAAACAGAAAAATGTAGATGATATGGTTTACTAACTGCGTTTCCAGAATTTCCAACCGCCCCAATCTGCTGTCCCTTTTTAACGAATCTAAATTGACTAATTCCTGATGTATTTAGGTGTGCAAAATAATACAACCGAAAGTCTGCACTTATAATATTAACATAATTTCCACCATTATTACTATAACCAGAAGAAGTAATGAAACCATTTACAGGGCTTAAGATTGGGGTTCTCTGTGGCGCAAAAATATCAATGCCTTTATGAATTCCTGAAACACCCCATGGGTAGTACCAATAACTTTTTAGATCCCAATTTTTAGAACTTGCAGCTTTAACAGGGATAATTAGTTCTCTATTTACCCCAATTACGTTAACAACAATTGTGCAAATGATATAGGTTATAGGAATTATAAAAAGTAGCTTCCATTTATTCATTAGTTAAATGTAATAAAAACAAGCCAATCATTTTATAATGAAATATAATCTTCGACTCCCGAAGAAGTCGGAACAGGTTCGCTCAGATTGACAACTTACTAGATTAACTTTCTACCAAGCTATTTAATTTTAGTACAGCTGATGTATGTTTTCTAGTTTGCTCACAAAGCTCATTATTCTCTGCTAAATTTTGGCCGTAGGTCGGTATCATCGCTTTTATTTTAGCCTGCCACTCTGGAGTTTGCAATTGGTCTTTAAAGCAACGGTCTAATAAATCTAGCATGATAGAAACCGCAGTTGATGCACCTGGTGAAGCGCCTAACAAAGCAGCAATTGAACCATCAGCAGCACTAACTACCTCTGTCCCAAATTCTAAAATTCCTCCCCCGCTTTTTTTCTTTTTAATCACCTGTACTCTTTGTCCAGCGTACTCTAATTCCCAATCCTTAAATTCTGCACTTGGCAGGTATTCTTTTAAAGCCTCAAATCTATCTTCAGGCGATTGGCGAATTTGCTCAATCAAATACTTTGTTAAATCGATATTTTTTAGTCCAGCAGAAACCATTGGACGGATATTATTGAATTTAATAGATAATGGTAAATCTAGAAACGATCCATTTTTTAAGAACTTAGTAGAGAAACCTGCATACGGACCAAATAACAAAGCTTGTTTGCCGTTGATAATTCTCGTATCTAAATGGGGAACAGACATTGGTGGAGCACCTACGGCTGCTTTTCCATATACCTTTGCGTGGTGACGAGCAATTACTTCTTCATTTGTACATTTTAACCATTGCCCACTAACAGGGAAACCACCAAAACCTTTTCCCTCTGGGATATCAGATTTCTCTAATAAAGGTAATGAACCGCCGCCAGCGCCAATAAATACAAACTTAGCGCAGCGATTACGTTTCTTTCTAGATTCTAAATCCTTAACGGTTACTTTCCAATCTCCATTATCCACTTTATCTAACTCACGTATTTCGTGATTAAAGTGCAAGGTTACATTTGATTGTTTGCTCAAATAGCTAAACATTTCACGGGTAAGAGAACCGAAATTTACATCGGTACCTAAATCCATTTTTGTTGCGGCAACTTTATCCTTTTTAGACCTGCCTTCCATCACCAAAGGCGACCATTCCTGAATAACAGCTGATTCCTCTGTATATTCCATATCCTTGAACAAATTACATTGCTGCAAAGAAGTAAATCTTGTTTTAAGGAACTCCACATTTTTTTTGCCCCAAACAAAGCTTAGGTGAGGAATATTTCTAATAAAAAGATAAGGGTCAGAAAGGATATTTTTCTCTACAAAATAAGCCCAAAACTGTTTAGACACTTCAAAAGATTCAGCAATTTGAACTGCTTTTTTAATATCTACAGAACCATCTTTCTTTTGCGGTGTGTAGTTTAATTCGCAAAATGCCGAGTGACCAGTACCTGCATTGTTCCAAGCATCAGAACTTTCGGCCGCCGCAATATCTAAGCGCTCGTAAATCTCAATGCTTAAACTTGGATCTAATTCTTTTAAAAGTAAACCTAAAGTGGCGCTCATGATACCAGCACCAATTAAAATAACATCTGCGTCGGTTTCAACAACCGTCTTTTTCTTTTTGCTCATTACTATACTTATAAACCTTTTTCAAAAGCACTTATAATGCCATTGTGTTTTAAAAAGGGTGCTAATTATTAATTTTCCGAGCTACAAATTTACTATTTGGATAGAGTAAACAAATATAAAAATTTGTATTGAAATTGGTATGATTTTTTGGTAGTTGCACAGACCTTTATTATCTAAACCTTATTGAAGTGAAAATCTTTTTGTGTTGAAGCTTCAAAAATTGAAACGTAAAGAAGGGCTGACTTTAAAATAACCACTGAAACTGCTTTTCAAAATATTGATATCTAAAAAACATTACAACCTTTCAACATTGCAAGGTTGCAACATTTCAATCCTATTATGTAACTTTGTATCATGATTGAACTTCCTGTAGTTGCTGCTGTTACAGAAAAAGCTCGTAAGCCAGATTGGTTAAGGGTTAAATTACCTGTTGGCAAGGAATATGCGCAAGTGAGAAGCCTTGTAGACACACATAAATTGCATACCATTTGCGAGAGTGGCAATTGCCCTAATATGGGCGAATGTTGGGGCGCAGGTACGGCTACATTTATGATTTTAGGTAATATCTGTACACGTTCGTGTTCATTTTGCGCTGTTGCTACTGGCCGACCATTAGCTGTAGACACAGACGAACCAAATCGTATTGCAAATTCAGTAAAACTGATGAATGTTAAACATTGCGTAATTACTTCGGTAGACCGCGATGATTTAAAAGATGGTGGCTCTATTATTTGGGCTGAAACTTTACAAGCAATCAGACGCGAAAGTCCACAAACTACATTAGAAACCTTGATTCCAGATTTTAAAGGGCAGTGGGATAATTTATACCGCGTTTTAGAAGAAAGACCAGAAGTAATGAGCCACAACGTGGAAACGGTAAGACGTTTAACAAAACAGGTTCGCATCCAAGCTAAATATGATAGAAGTTTAGAAGCGCTAAAGAGAATTTCAGAATTTGGTTTGAGAACTAAAACAGGTATCATGCTTGGTTTAGGCGAAACTGAAGATGATGTTTTAGAATCTATGGATGATTTAGTTGCTAATGGTGTTCATATTTTAACTTTAGGGCAATATTTACAGCCAACAAGAAACCATCATCCTGTGGTAGATTGGATACACCCAGAGCAATTTGCAAAATACAAGGAAATTGGCTTAGCAAAAGGTTTAAGGTATGTAGAGAGCGGTCCTTTGGTTCGTTCTTCTTATCACGCAGAAAAACATTTATTTGATTTTTAGAGCTTTAGGTTTTAACTTAAACAAAAATATGTTTTACGTTGTTATACTTTCTGTATATTAGCACCCTTGGCACTAGCAAAAAAAATATCCCTCTCAGAAGAAGAACTGGTTAACGCCCTTAAAAGACAAGATACTATCGCAATTAAAGCATTGTATGATATGTATTCCGGTGCTTTGTTAGGCGTAATATCACGTATTGTTCTACATACTGAGGTTGCTGAAGACCTTTTACAAGAAACTTTCGTTAAAATATGGAATTCTGCAGGTGGTTATGACTCGTCAAAAGGTCGTTTATTTACTTGGATGATGAATATTGCCCGTAATCTTTCTATAGATAAGTTACGTTCGAAAGATTTTAAAAATTCTAATAAAAACCAAGACATTGAAAATAACGTAGATTTTATCGACGAGCAGAAGAAGGTTAGTTTTAATTCTGATGTTTTAGGTTTAAAAGATATGGTAACATTACTTAAACCTGAATTTAAGGATGTGTTAGATATGGTTTATTTTAAGGGCTATACACACGTAGAAACAGCAGAAGAATTAAATTTACCTTTGGGTACTGTGAAAACTCGTGTAAGAATGGCTATTTTAGAATTGAGGAAAAAATTTAATTGAGGTGGAAGTGGAAGAAGTAAAAGCATATATCGAATCAGGCATACTTGAACTTTACGTTTTAGGGCAGTTAACTGCAACAGAATGTATTGAAGTTGAAGCAATGGCCAGCAAACATGCGGAGGTTAGAGCAGAAATTACTGCGATAGAACTTGCGATGGAGGCTTATGCACTCGAAAATGCAATTGCCCCTTCTGCAGCATTAGAGGATAAAATTTTATCACAATTTACCGAAACTAAAGCCGAACCTAAAGTAGTTCCTCTTTATGAAGTTAAAAATGATGTGAGGATTAAAACCTTACGTTACGCTTTAGTTGCTTGCGTTGCTTTATTAGTAATTAGTGTTGCGGCATTATTCTCTGTTTATAACGAACTAAAATTGGCTAATAATCAAATCGTTAGCTTGAGTTCTGAGAAAGATAAATTTGCAAGCACAGTTAGTAAGCTTCAGTTTGACAATGCTGGTATGCAAAACCAAATAGACATGACAGAAACCACCGAGTGGGCAACTGTTAAATTGGCTGGTGTGGCAAACTCTCCAAAGGCTAAAATGTTGGTTTATTGGAATAAAAAGAATAAAAATATATTGATTAACCATTCGGCGATGGATTTGCCTAAAACAGATAAAGCTCACGAATACCAACTATGGGCTTTGGTTGATGGAAAACCTGTTAGTTTAGGTGTATTTGGCGACAATGCCAAAGACGCTGTTCAACAAATGGAGACTATACCAAGAGCACAAGCATTTGCCGTTACAATTGAACCTACTGGTGGTAGTGTTAATCCGACCATGGAGAAAATGGTGGTAATGGGTGGTGTAAGCATATAATCTTTTGTCCTTCTGACGAAGCCTGCCTGCCGGACAGGCAGGGAAGAATCTCAATTATTTTTGGAAGAGCAAATTAATGCAACTATTAAGGCTTGTCCTGCTATTCGCTTTACTCTCCCGAAGAAAAATCGGGATTCGTGTTCGCTGCTATCAGGTCTATTTAGCCAAGTCTGTGCTATTAACTAAGGTTTCTATGCAATTGCATAACCCATTTTAGCTTCTTAAGATACTCTTCATCGTTTTTGGAATTTCCAAAGCAACTTGATGAGCACTTACAACAAATCTATTTTCTGCTAATTTGTCTCCAGCTCTTCCGTGTAAATAAACGGCCATTGTTGCAGCATCTTCAGCTGAATATCCTTGCGCTACAAACGCAGTTATGATTCCCGTTAATACATCTCCCATTCCGCCAGAAGCCATAGCTGGGTTACCAGTTGGATTGATTCTTACTTCGCCAGTTGGCAAACAGATAAACGTATATTGGTTTTTTAACACAATTACCAAATCCCTTCCCTTCGCTTCTTTTTGAGCCGTTTTAATTCTAGCCCACCAGCTTTTATGTTCACCAAACAAACGGTCGAACTCTTTCATGTGTGGCGTTAAAATACTTTGAGCTGATAATTTGTCTAGTAAGTCTTTTCGTTTGCTTAAAATTGTTAGTCCATCTGCATCCACAATTATAGGTTTGTTCAAATTGATAATCTT
Source organism: Pedobacter frigiditerrae (assembly GCF_032678705.1). NCBI lineage: Bacteria > Pseudomonadati > Bacteroidota > Sphingobacteriia > Sphingobacteriales > Sphingobacteriaceae > Pedobacter > Pedobacter frigiditerrae. The sequence continues at coordinate 141,089 of NZ_JAVTSS010000002.1, forward strand.
GTCGAACAATTCCTCATTTTCTGGTTCTAGGCCCAAACCAGAGCCAATGCCAATTACATTATATTGCTCAAAATCTTCAATGGCTAAATGTTCATTTCGTGGTAAAGTCATCGCCTCTGGCAGCGCAGTATTAAGTGCCGTTAATCCACTTTGTGGTATACAAATTGTGGTTAAACCTGCTCCTGCATTTAAACAAGCACATGCAGTTAAAATTGCTGCACCCATTGTTGTCGTATTTCCCGCAACTAGCAAAGCGTGGCCATAAGTACCTTTGTGACTAAAGTTTGCTCTTTGTTTAATAAGCTTTTTTATATCCGATTTTTCTAACAATTTCCAATTGCTTGGTAGTGATTGAATAAAATTTTCATCAAGACCAATATCTACTATTTTACAGCTATCAAATGCCTTGGCAGATTCAGGAAAGAAAAAATTAATTTTCGGGCGCTGAAAGGAGATAACTAAATCAGCTTTAATGCCATTATAGTTTTCGGGTATTTCTCCTTCCGTAGGAAATCCAGTAGGTACATCAACAGAAATAATTCTCGCCTTTGAAGCGTTTATCAAAGCAACTAAATCTGCATAATCATCTTTTAATGGTTTATTTAGGCCCGAGCCAAGCATTGCGTCGATTATAATATCTGCTTTAAGTTCTCTTAATCTTTCTGCGGTTTTTACAATAGTAACCGGAACCTTTACCTTCAATAGGCGCTTTACATTTTGCTTGTTATCTTCACTTTGGTTGTCAGTGAATTTAATTACATACACCGAAATATTTTTGTACTTATCGTTGTGCAATAACCTAGCAATAGCCAAACCATCTCCCCCATTATTTCCTTGTCCACATAAAATAGATATCTGTGCATCTTTGTCTACGACCTCTTTTTTAAAACATTTACAAAAGGCTTTTGATGCATTTTCCATTAAATTAATTGAAGAGATAGGCTGATTGATAATTACATAATTATCAGCCTCATGCATTTGATTTGCGGTTATTAGATTTTGCATTTAACTAAGTTAATTAATTACTAACTAAATACAATTATGGTCGCTTTTGTTTGAGTTCGTAACATTTTCGGTTCATCAGCATCTCATTATCAATAATTAAATCGCTAACCAAATTTAAAAACGATGAATCAAAAACCATCAAACGCGTTCATAGCAGCCGCATGGATAGCACTTGGAATTGGCATGATTGGCTTTATTGTAGGGCTTTGGCGCTCCGATATGCTACTAAACGAAAAAGGTTATTATTTTACCGTATTGATGTTCGGCCTTTTTGCCGTTATATCTTTACAAAAAGCAGTAAGAGATAAATTAGAAGGCATTCCAGTAACCGAAATTTACTATGGAATAAGTTGGTTTTCTACCCTATTAACAATCACTTTGTTAATTATTGGATTATGGAATGCAGACATTTTGCCCAGTGAAAAAGGATTTTATGCCTTTGCTTTCTTACTTGCTTTATTTGGCGCTATCACGGTGCAAAAAAACACTAGAGATAGCCAAATCTTTAACAGAACACAAAATTTAGATTAATTAATTCTGAATTACTTACAGCCATCTTGCCTATAGCAAGGTGGCTTTTTTATGTGCAAACCTTTGCGTAAACTCTTGAAAAATAGTTGTTTAATAGCAGTAATTTAGGGCTACCAAACATAACATTTCAATGAAAGCTCTATTTAAATTTGTCCTTATATTTTTCTTGCCGTTATCACTTAGCGCACAAAGCAATCGTTTTTTTAATGTTAAAGGAAAGGATATCATCGCCCCTAATGGCAAAGTGATTGTGTTAACGGGAACCAATTTAGGCAACTGGCTAATCCCAGAGGGTTACATGTTTAAATTTAAGGATGTTGGCTCACCAAGAATGATTAACCAAGTTTTTACTGAACTGATTGGCCCAGATAAAACCGCAGCATTTTGGAAAAAATATTTAGATAACTATATCACAAAGGAAGATATTCATTATTTGAAATCTACTGGGATGAACTCAATTAGGATTCCTTTTCACTATAAAATGTTTACCACCGAGAGTTACCTAGGTTCTAACAACCCAAATCGTGGATTTGAATTAATGGACAAAGTAATTAAGTGGTGCAAGGAAGAGAATTTGCCTGTAATATTAGATATGCATTGTGCACCAGGTGGGCAAACAGGAGATAATATTGATGACAGTGATGGTTATCCTTTCTTATTTGAAAATCCAGCCAGTCAGGAATTAACTAAAAGCATTTGGAAAAGAATCGCCTTGCATTATAAGGATGAAACTACAGTTATTGGATACGATTTATTGAATGAACCAATTGCGCATTATTTCGACATCAAAAAGTTAAATCCATATTTAGAACCGTTATATAAAAGCATAACAGCTGAAGTGAGAAAGGTCGACAAAAACCATTTGATATTTCTGGGAGGAGCACAATGGGATTCAAACTTTAAAATTTTCAATCAGCCATTTGACAATAAACTAGTCTATACTTTTCATAAATATTGGACGGCCACTACACAAGATGTGATACAAGATTATTTAGATTTTAGAGATAAATACAATGTGCCTATTTATGTTGGCGAAACTGGTGAAAACAAAGACCAATGGATTTTAGAGTTTAGAACATTAATGGAAAAACACAACATTAGCTGGCATTTTTGGCCATATAAAAAGATGGATGCCAAAGCAGGAATTGTTACTTTTCCAATTCCAGAAAACTATAATCTTATTATTAAATATGCCGACCAGCCTAAAAATAGTTTTGCCGATTTAAGAAAATATGCACCGACAGATAGGACTGTTATTGAAAAAGCTCTAGATCATTTGTTGGAGCAATGCAAATTTTCAAATTGTACAACGAATGATGGTTATTTAAAAGGGCTTGGCTTAAAAACTGGAAAATTCTAAATCGCTACGGCTGTCCAATTTAACTTATAAGTATCGCAACTCAAGCCCGTAATACTCATCCTGAAAGTGCCATTTGCTTGTTTGCCATTTACAGCTCCTTCTAAGTTAAAGCGAAAGGCAGATGCACCTCCATTCTCTGGGTCTAGGATTACACCTTGAATTTTGCCATTGATTACGGGAAAGCTTTTTTCTGGACCAGCTTTAATGTGCTCGGTTGAACCGCCACATCGCCAATAACCATCAAAAGTAAAGTTTTGCAATTGCTTTCCATCAGCTGATAAGGTAAAAGAAAGTTTAGCGCCTTTAAATCCATTTGAAAAAGTGCCAACAAATTTTTTCTGACTAAAAGCACTAAAGCTTATCGCAACAAGGCATAAAATGAGGTATATCTTAAATTGTTTCATTATCAATAAATTTAGCACCTATTGATATGATTAAAATCCCCTTTGGTAGGTATTTAAAGTTTAGCCTATTAATTGATGCTCTTTTGCATAATTAATCAGACCGATGATAGATTTAGCGCCAGTTTTACGCCAGATATTTTTACGATGGGTTTCTACTGTATGTTCAGAGATGAAAAGCCTTTTACTTATCTCAATTGTGGTGTTTTCTTCTACGATAAGCCTAATTATTTCTATTTCACGAGGAGATAAATTGTTTATTTTCTCGGTTTGTGAATCCCTTACATATCCATTCACAAATTTAGAAGCTATAGATTGCTGAATGTAAGTTTCATTGTTCATTACTTTTGCAATAGCCTTGTGCAGTTCTTCGTTCTTTACATTTTTAAGTAAATAACCTGAGGCTCCAGCTTTAATTAAGGTCGAGATATTAAAGTAATCATCATGCATAGAAAGAATAACAACTTTAATTTTAGGGTAGTGTTGCTGAAGAAACTTGGTTAAATCCAATCCCGATTTTTTACCCATACTGATGTCCGTTAACACTACATCAGGTTGTTTAACCTTAATGTATTGTTCGGCCATCTCAACAGAATTTGCCTTGCCAACCACAACAATATCATCAGCATCTTTTAAAATAGCTTCAATGCCATCCATTAAGATATCGTGGTCATCTACTAAAAAAACTTTAACCTTTTCCAAATTTGTTTTTTTAAACTAATACATTTTTACGCGTAGGCGATGTAAACTTAAGTATTGAGGTTGTTCCTTTTCCCAACATCGTATCAATATTTAAACTACCACCGTATAATTTTATCCTGCTTTCCAAATTCTTTAATCCCAATCCAAATTTATTGGTTTTGCTATCAAATCCCTCCCCATTGTCTTCAATCATCAACAATGCTTCTTCCTCATTAATAATCAGGTGTACACTAACTTCGGTGGCATTTGCATGTTTCAATACATTATTGGTTAATTCTTGAAATGCCCTGTACATTACCACTGCCAACATTTCATCAACATCTTCAAACTCCACGTGCTCAAATAAAGTAAATTTACATTTATTTTGCGCATCATTTAAACGCTCAATTCCCTGCTGCACAGCCATTAATAATCCATAATGCAATAACAATTCTGGAGTCATTTGATGCGAAACGGCCCTTACTTCTGCAGTTGCTTGGTCTAACAAATCATCAATTTTAGCTAACTTCTCTTCATCGCCCTTGGCATTTTTTAACTGTAACGAAGCGGCAACCAACATTTGGCAAACCCCATCATGTAAATCTCCAGCAATCCTTCTTCGCTCACTTTCTTCAGTTTGCATAACGGCAAGTGTCTTATTTCTTTGCTCGTTTAGTTGTTCTAATGCTCGTTGGGTCCTGTATTTACTTCTGGTTAGGTAAAAAATGTAAAGTGCGGTAGCAACTACTCCTAGCAAGCCTGCTATTAATATAGTTAGCCATTTTTGTTTGTTGCTAATGCTTAGTTTACTTTCTAGGTTTTCCTTTTTTAGCTTTAGGTTTTCTGTCACTTTCTTTTCAGTGGCAAATTTTACTTGTAGTTCGGCCAGCGCTTTGCTGTAATTACCTGTACCAGTACTATCTTTATGAGCCAACAATTTTTGGTAATAACGAGCTGCGTTTTTATAATCGCCGATGGCTGTAAAACCACCAGCTAGAGCTTCGTATGAATTCGCAAGTTTTAAATCTATTTTATTCACATAACTAATCGCTTCCGCTTTTTTTGCATATAAAATAGCTTGATCAGCTTGTTTTGTTTTAAGGTACACATCTGCTAGCTCTAAATAATCGGATGCCAACATAGCTGGGTCTTCTACCTTTTCCCTTGCCTTGCTCGCCTCCTTTAAGTAGATAATTGCTTTATCAAATTTCCCCCGTTGGTAATTACTTCTTGCTAAAATATTTAATCCATTAGCTAAGTCTACCATACTACCAGAAGCTCTTGCGGCCTCAATCCCTTGCAAAGCATATTTTTCTGCAGCAGCGTAATTGGATAACATGTTATAACAAGCTGCAATATTGCAAAGAACCAAAGCTCTGTTACTGTATGTTTTTTCTGGATTTATGCTTAAAACTTCAGTAAAAAACCCAATCGCCTCTTTAGGTTTCGAATCTTCCATATAAGCCCAACCCACGCTTATTAAGGCTCCTGTTTTGCTGGCAAAATCTTTTTTGCGTTCGGCTATTTTTATAGCAGTGCTGAAGTTATTTACCGCTTGGTCAAACTGTGTCTTTTTTACATAACACTGCCCTTTTAAAATGTAAAATTTAACTTCGGCTGCATCACTTGAAATATTCGGAATGTTTTTAATGGCACTGTCTATCGATTTAATACAGGCATCTGCAGAACCATATCTGTAGGTTAACCACGAGCGAAAAAATGCGCTTTCAATTAATCCATGTTTGTAATTCGCCTTTGTTGATAAGACTTGGATTTGCTGCATCTTTTGAAGCGCCAATTTTTTATCGCTCCTCATTAAACCCGGCACTTGTGCTATTAATGAATCTATATTTGAAGTTTGTGCATTAGTTTTGGCGCTTTGAGCAAAAGCTATTGAGCTCAATGAAAAAACCAAAAATACAATGGCTAAGACTTTACATTTAATAAATGGTAACTGTTGGAGAGCCATGAAAAAAGAGATGGTTAATTTGGTTTCTCTAATTTAAACAAATATTCCTTTTAGCAACAATTTTTAATATGCATAAAGAAATCAACACCTTTTCTGCATATAATTGTTTTTCAAGAAAATAATTAATGCATTTTAAATCAGATATTTTGATAATTGGAGGTGGTTTAGCTGGATTAACGGCAGCTTTACATCTTCACAAAGCGGGTTTAGATGTTATTTTAATTGAGAAAAATGCTTACCCAAATCATAAAGTTTGCGGCGAATACATATCTAATGAAGTTTTACCCTATTTAAAATGGCTGGGAGTTGATGTAGAAAGTTTAAACCCAACTCATATTAACAAACTTCATTTAACCACTCAATCTGGAAAAAGCACTTATACAAATTTACCATTAGGTGGTTTTGGCATCAGCCGATTTACGCTTGATAATTATTTGTATCAATTATTGTTGAATAGAGGTGTTAAAGTATTTCTAGAAAGCGTAACCGATGTTCAATTTGATGAAGAATTATTTACAGTTAAAACCACAAACAACATCACCTTTACTGCTAACCAAGTAATTGGCGCCTACGGGAAACGCTCATCATTAGACATTAAATTGGATAGGCCCTTTATCAAGAAAAAAGCTCCATTTTTGGCAATCAAAGCACATTATAACGGTGTTTTCCCAGATGATATTGTCGCTCTGCATAATTTTAAAGGAGGTTATTGTGGCGTTTCAAAAGTAGAAGATGATAAAATAAACATCTGCTACTTAGCCGATTATGAAACGTTTAAAAAGCACAAAAATATAGAGTCCTATCAGCAATATGTGTTGATGAAGAACAAAGTTTTAAAGGATATTTTAGAACGCAGTGAGCTATTGTTTGAAACACCAATAACTATTAGTCAGCTATCTTTTGGAGCTAAAGAAGCCGTTACCAATCACGTTTTAATGGTTGGAGATGCAGCAGGTCTCATTCATCCACTTTGTGGAAATGGAATGGCGATGGCTTTTCACGGCGCCAAAATAGTTTCGGAGACTTTAATAGCTTACCTTAACGGAGATATAAAATCCAGAGCTAAGCTTGAAAAAAAATATACCAAAATCTGGAACAAAACATTTAACTCAAGGTTAAAGACTGGAAGTATTTTGTCTAGCTTGCTGCAAAGAGAAATACTCACCGACTTTTTAATTAACGTGATTACAAAAATGCCTTGGTTATTAAAGCAAATTATTAAACGAACCCACGGCAAACCTTTACTAGGCAATGATTGATACCAAATACAGAAGCGATGCCCCCGAAATAATGGATGATTTTAATATGGAAGGGGAAATATTAAGAGATGCATTAGACAAAATTGCAAGCATTAACAGGCTGTTGGGCGGAAATAAGGTGACGTTAGATGGCGTGAAATCGTTAACTAAAAAGAAACCTAAAGAGCAAATTATTCGTATTACAGATATAGGTTGCGGCAGCGGCGATATGTTAAGGGCTTTGGCAGATTATGCTAAAAAACATCAGCTTAAATTTTTGTTGAAGGGAATTGATGCTAATGGTTTTACGATAGATTACGCAAGGAAACTATCTGCTAATCATGAGAACATTAGTTACGAATGCAAAGATATTTTTAATGATGAAAATGAAGAATGTGACATTATGCTTTGCACTTTAACCTTACATCATTTTAAGGATGAAGAAATTTTAAACTTTTTGAAAAACTATATGCAACTGGCAAAGGTTGGTATAGTAATTAATGATTTGAATAGGAACAAAATGGCTTATTATCTATTTAAAGCCTTATGTTTCGCGTTTGGATTAAACGATATGTCTAGAGAAGATGGGTTAGTTTCGATACTTAGAGGATTTAAAAAAGCTGATTTATTGGCTTACTCAAAAGCCTTGAAACCAAAATACTTTTCTATTAAATGGAAGTGGGCTTTCCGTTACCAATGGATAATTAAAACAGCATGAGCGTAAAAGTTAAAGCGATAAGCAAGGCATTGCCTAAATATTCAAGGTCTAAGGAAGAGTTGATGCCATTTTTTGACGTTTGGTTAAAAGGACAAGAGCCTCGGTTTGTAAGAAAAGTATTAAAGATATTTGAAAATGCTGGTGTTGATAGACGTTACGCTTTTTTATCTCCAGAAGAAGTTTTTAGCGATTTAAGTTTCGAGGAACGAAACGAAATCTATATCAGGGAAGGCATCAAATATGGCGCTGAATGTTTAACCTCCGCATTGGAAAAGGCAAATTGGAAGGCTGAAGATTTAGATTATATCATCACGGTAAGTTGCACTGGAATTATGATTCCATCCCTTGATGCGTATTTAATTAATGAACTTAATTTACGCCAAGATATAGTAAGGTTACCTGTTACAGAAATGGGTTGTGCGGCTGGTGTATCTGGAATGATTTATGCCAAGAATTTTTTAAGGTCTAACCCTAACAAACGAGCTGCCGTTGTTGCGGTAGAATCTCCATCAGCCACTTTTCAACTGAAAGATTATTCGATGGCAAACATTGTTAGTGCTGCCATTTTTGGCGATGGAGCTGCTTGTGTTTTGATGAGTTCTTATGATGAAGATGAAGGTCCAGCAATAATAGCGGAGGAAATGTATCACTTTTACAATGCTGAAGAAATGATGGGTTTTAAGATGACGAATACAGGTTTACAAATGGTTTTAGACCAGAAGGTACCTGAAACCATAGCAGAGAATTTTCCAAATATCATTCATCCCTTTTTGGCAAAACACGGCTTAGAAATTAAGGATATCGACCATTTAATTTTTCATCCGGGTGGTAAAAAAATTGTACAAATTGTAGAGGAATTATTTGCTGATTTAGGTAAAAACATTAACGAAACTAAAGAGGTTTTAAGGTTATACGGCAACATGTCTAGCGCCACTATTTTATATGTGTTAGAAAGATTTATCGATTTAAAACCAAATGTTGGAGATACAGGTTTAATGCTTAGCTTTGGTCCAGGCTTCTCCGCACAGCGGATTTTATTGCAGTGGTAACATGACGAAACAAGAAATTTTAACGCATCTCCCTTATCAAAAACCTTTTCTGTTTGTAGATGAAATTCTAGAAGTTGATGAAAATAGCATAAAAGGCACCTTCACTTTTCACAAGGATTTATATTTTTATGAAGGTCATTTTAAGGATTATCCAGTTACACCAGGGGTGATTTTAACGGAGACCATGGCACAAATTGGCTTGGCTTGTTTAGGTGCTTATTTAATGGCTCCATCAGAGCTTGTAGTGATGATGACTTCAAGTAAAATAGATTTTTTAAGACCAGTCTTTCCATCAGAAAAGGTAACCGTAACGAGTAAAAAAAACTATTACAGATTCAATAAATTAAGCTGTAATGTCGTTATGGAAAATGAAGCTGGAGAAGTTGTTTGTAAAGGTGAAATTGCTGGTATGTCAATGGTAAAACCACATGGATAGAAGAGTAGTAATTACAGGATTAGGAGTTGTTTCTCCAAATGGAATAAATGTAGCTGATTTTACACATGCTATAAAAAATGGTATATCGGGAATTAGGCACGACCAAGAGCTAAAAGATTTGAATTTTTCTTGTCAGATTGTTGGCGAGCCGCAAATACCTGAAGGCTATTTATTAAATTACTTTACTCCTCTTGAGTTAAGAAACTTAAAAAGCTCAGGAATTGAATATGGCGTAATTGCTGGCCTAGATGCCTGGAAAGATGCAGGATTAGAGCTGCCAACTGAAGATGAGCCTGATTGGGACAGCGGTACCATTTTCGGCACTGGAACATCTGGTGTTGATAAATTTAGAATAGGTATAGATATAATTGATAATGGACAAGTTAGAAAACTAGGAAGTGGAACCGTAGTGCAAACCATGGCAAGTGGGGTTAGTGCTTTCTTAGGTGGCAAACTAGGTTTAGGGAATATGGTAACTACTAATTCGTCTGCTTGTTCTACTGGTACAGAGGCTGTTATTTTGGCTTATGAACGTATTAAAAACGGGCAGGCAGAAAGAATGTTAGCAGGAAGTACAAGCGATAAAGGCCCTTACATTTGGGGCGGATTTGATGCAATGCGGGTTTGCACCTACAAGCATAACGAGGAGCCAGAAAAAGGCAGTAGACCAATGAGTGCATCCGCTAGTGGATTTGTACCTAGTGTTGGTGCTGGTGCCTTAGTTTTAGAATCTTTGGATAGCGCCTTAAAAAGAGGCGCTAAAATTTATGCTGAGATATTAGGTGGCAATATCAATTCTGGCGGTCAACGTGGTTTAGGTTCTATGACTGCGCCAAACCCTGTAGCTGTACAAAGATGTATTACTGAAGCGATGAAAAGTGCAGGCATCAAACCTGAAGAAATTGACACAATAAATGGTCACTTAACAGCAACTTCAAAGGATTCTTTAGAAATAGAGAACTGGGCAAAAGCATTAAATAGATACGGCAATGATTTTCCTTACATCAATACGGTAAAATCTATGATTGGTCATTCTTTAAGCGGAACTGGAAGTATTGAATGTGTGGCATCTGTTTTACAAATTGACCAAGACTTTATCTTTCCAAATATCAATTGCGAAGATTTACACCCAGAAATTGAAGAATTAATTGACAAAAGTCGCATCCCAACAACCTTAATAAATAAAAAAATATCGACATTAGCGAAAGCAAATTTTGGCTTTGGCGATGTAAATGCCTGTATCATTTTTAAAAAATATAATAATGAATAACGATCAAATAATTAACGATTTAAAAGAAATAATTACCCCATATACCGATCATAAAGAAGCTTTAGAAACTTTAACTGAAAACACCGATTTGTTAATCGATTTAAAAATTAACTCTGCAAACTTGGTTGATATCATTTTAGATATTGAGGAGAAATTTGGTATTGAGATAGATAATGATTCGATGACAAAAATGATAAATGTGAAAGAAACCATTGCAGTTATCAAAGAAAAGTTAGCAGCTAATGCTGGGTAATGACATTGTTGACCTTAAATTAGCCACTACACAAAGTAACTGGCGGAGAAAAGGTTATTTAGACAAGCTTTTCTCTTCTCAAGAACAACAAGAGATTCTGAACTCTTCAAATCCAGAAACAATGGTTTGGCTATTTTGGAGTATGAAAGAAGCAGCTTACAAAATCGTTAATCGCGAAACCAAAGAGCGATTTTATAGTCCTAAAAAGTTTAATGTTACAAGCTATGGAAATGATGGCATTGTGACCTTTGAAGGCAAAACATTTTATACTAAAAGTGAGATTAAGGATAATTTAATTCATACTATCGCAGCTGCAAAGGCTGAAAATCTAAATCATATTCAATCTTCTTTCTTAGCAAATGCCGATGATTACCTATCAGATTTTAATTCGAAATCCGAGCATTATACTTTAGAGAAAGATGCAAATGGTATTCCAAGTATAGTTGATAAAACGAATGGAAAAAGTCATTTTGCTTCTGTTAGCCATCATGGGAGATATTTGTCGGTTGTTTCTGATATTACTACTCAATAGATGATTATTATGGATTTTTTCAGAAAATAGCATCTTGAAACTAAAACTGGATTTGAGAACATATCTTACTTACATATTGGTTGCAACAATAGCAATCCTAACAACATCTATAAATGCTCTAGGGCAGTCAAAATTAGTTAGTAAAACAACCGAAAAAATAGAATGTGTCACAAAATTTGACACCCTTCTAAATAGGAATTATTATATTATGGCTGATAAAATGCCATTCTTCCAAGAAGGGGAAGGTGTTATGTTTAGAATAATTGCAAAAAATCTAAAGTGGCCAAATGCAGAATGTTGCATTCAGGGAACAGTTTATGTTTCATTTATTGTCGAGTCAAATGGCAGACTTTCTAATAAAAAAATTCAAAAAAGCCCTTTTAAGGATAATGATTTTTGTTCCCCTAACAAAGAGGCGCTTAAAGTTCTAGATTATTTGCCTCGATGGAATGCTGGCATATGTAATGGCAAAAAAGTTGCTGTTTTATACATTCTTCCAATTAAGTTTGTTCTGAAGTAATAGTGAAATTATGTTCTGAGATTTACAATTTCAAACTTACTATCAATAGATTACCCAGATTGCTCTTTAAGTTCTAAGCACAAACCTTTGTTAACTAAACGGGATTGAAGCGAAAATCCTTTTTGTCATGCTGAGCCTGTCGAAGCACAAAAAGATTGCAGCAAAAAGCCCGACTAACAATAATCAGGCTTCTGTATTTTATTTACTAATGTTTATTTTTACAACAAAACGCATTACGATTGCCAGTCGAGCTGGCAAAGACGAATCGGCTAACCCTCGCTGTTCTAAATTGCGAAAAGAGCATTTCTGTCCAGTAACATCGCTTTAAGATTGCTTCGCGCCTCGCAATGACGATTAGTGAATTACCCTCCCATTTCCTTTTTCAAGAACTTACCAGTTAAGCTTATTGGGTTTTGAATTAATCCCTCTGGCGTACCTTCGAAGATAATTCTACCACCTCCTGCTCCACCTTCTTCTCCTAAATCAATCACCCAGTCGGCAACTTTTACCACATCTAAATTATGCTCGATTACTAAAACTGTATTTCCTTTTTCAACCAATTCATTCAACACACCCAACAGCACATTGATGTCTTCAAAATGCAAACCTGTAGTAGGCTCATCTAAAATATAGAAGGTTTTACCTGTGTCTTTTTTAGAAAGTTCGGTAGCCAGTTTAACACGTTGTGCTTCACCACCAGATAAAGTTGTAGAAGATTGTCCGAGGCGGATATAGCCTAAACCAACATCATTTAGAGTTTTAATTTTACGATAAATAGCTGGCATATTCTCGAAGAACTCACAAGCTTCTTCAATGCTCATGTCTAAAACATCGCTAATAGATTTGCCTCTATAACGAACTTCTAAAGTTTCGCGATTATATCTTCTACCGCCACATTCTTCACAAGGAACAGAAACATCTGGCAAGAAATTCATCTCGATAACTTTCATTCCTGCACCTTGGCAAGTTTCGCATCTTCCACCTTTAACATTAAACGAGAAACGACCAGGTTTGTAACCTCTAATCTTCGCCTCTGGCAACATTACATACAAGTTTCTAATATCTGAAAAAACGCCAGTATAAGTAGACGGATTTGACCTTGGTGTACGACCTATTGGTGCTTGGTCAATTTCAATTACCTTGTCTATCTCCTTTAAACCGTTAATTTTCTCGTAAGGAAGCGGATGTTTTTTAGCCCTAAAGAAATGATGATTTAGAATTGGATATAGGGTTTCAGTGATTAAACTCGACTTTCCACTACCTGAAACACCTGTAACCGCAATAAATTTACCCAAAGGGAAATCAACTGACACTTCTTTTAAGTTATGTCCAGTTGCTTTAATGATAGATAATTTATAGCCATTTCCTTTTCTACGTTTTTTAGGAACTTGAATTCCCTTTTCGCCATTCAAATAAGAAGCCGTTAAAGTTCCAGATTTTAAAATCTCTGCTGGCGTTCCTTGTGCAACAATTTGTCCGCCATGTACACCCGCAGCCGGACCAACATCTATCACGTGGTCAGCTTCTAAAATCATGTCCTTATCGTGTTCAACCACCAAAACGGTATTGCCCAAATCGCGTAGATTTTTCAAAGCGCCAATTAAACGTTCGTTGTCTCTTTGGTGCAAACCAATACTTGGTTCATCCAAAATGTACATTACATTCATCAATTGAGAACCAATTTGAGTAGCTAAACGAATACGTTGTGCCTCGCCACCAGAGAGGGTACGAGCAGTTCTGTCTAACGATAGATAATTTAAGCCTACATCAGTCAAGAAACCAATACGAGCTCTAATTTCTTTAAGAATTTCTTTGGCGATGGTATTCTGTCTTTCATTTAAACGAGCTTCAACTTCAGCGAACCAAGTTTTTAAACTGAAAATATCCATTTCGGCAAGCTCGAAGATGTTTTTACCATCAACCTTAAAGTGAAGACTTTCCTTTTTTAAACGAGCGCCATGACAAACTGGGCAAGTTTTTAACTTACGGAAACTATCCATGTCATTCGCATTCTCGGTATCACTTCTCTTATCTTGTTGTTCTTCCAACAATTTAATAATACCATCAAATGTGATTTGATAATTCTGAACGTTCCATTTATTGTACTCAACGGCAACACTTAAAAGGTCATGTGTTCCATTTAAGATGATGTCTATATTTTCATCTCCCAATTTCTCCAAAGGTGTAGAAAGTGAGAAATTATATTTTTTACCCAAGGCTTTTAAAACTTGGAACATCCAAACATCGCGATATTCACCTAAAGGGGCTAAACCGCCATTGATAATGCTCAACTTCATATTTGGCATTACCGATTCCTTGTCGACAACAAAAATATATCCTAAACCATCGCAACGCTCACAAGCACCATAAGGCGAGTTGAAGGAAAAACTATTTGGTTGCGGTTCATCATAAGAAATTCCTGTAGTTGGGCACATCAAGAATTTACTGAAATGCGCCACATTGTTATCCTTATCGCTTATTTTGATAATGCCTTTACCCAAACGCATGGCAGTTTGAATGCTGTCTAATAAACGTTTGTGGTCTTTATCGTCAACGATTAATCGGTCCACTACAATTTCAATATCGTGAATTTTGTAGCGGTCCACCTGCATTTTCGCTGTAATGTCTTTTATGTCGCCATCTACACGAACTTTAACATAACCTTGTTTACGAATCTGCTCAAACAATTCCCTGTAATGGCCTTTACGACCTTTAACAACTGGCGCCAAGATATTCACTGGCATTGTGTCGAACTTTTTGTAGATATTTTTAAGGATTTGGTCTTCACTCATGCGTTCCATTTTCTCACCAGTATTGTAAGAAAAAGCATCGCCAACACGAGCGTAAAGCAAACGCATGAAATCGTAAATTTCGGTAATGGTACCTACTGTAGAACGAGGGTTTTTACTAGTTGTTTTTTGCTCAATGGCAATAACGGGACTTAAGCCAGAAACCTTATCAACATCTGGACGTTCCATACCTCCCATAAACTGACGAGAGTAAGCGCTAAATGTTTCCATGTAGCGTCTTTGTCCTTCGGCATAAATGGTGTCAAAAGCTAAAGATGATTTACCGCTGCCACTTAAACCAGTAATTACAACCAGTTGATTTCGAGGGAAACTAACATCAATATTTTTAAGATTATGCACCCTAGCACCATACACTTCTACATCTTTTTGCTCGCCTAGGTCAATGTTCTTTTCGCTCATAAATTTATTAGTTTTCTGTATTAAAAAACAGCCTGCAAAAATAACGAATTTTAAGCAGAAAAGCTATTGATTTTCAAACCTTAAAATGTAGTTTGTTTGTCATTCTAACAGAAGTTTTAAGCACAGATGCACACAGATAAACACGGATTTAGATTTCTTTGTTTCATTGTATTTATACATAGTTTTTAAACTTTAGTATTCTGATTTTTATCTGTGTTCATTCTTTTTATCCCTGCCTGCCGGCAGGCAGGTGTGGTTAAATTTTTTATCTTTGGACAATTAGGGACAAACATGGACAACAAACAATTTCTTAGAATTGAAGATGTAGCTGAAAAATTAAACGTTTCGCAAAAGACAGTTAGAAGACACATCCATTCTGGCAAAATAAAATCGAGTAAAATTGGTGGTTTACACAGGGTAGAAGAAAATGATTTACAGCACTTCATCAATCTATCTGTTTATGCAAACGTAGTTCCTCAAGAAGACCTGCCTGCCGAACCGTCAGGAGAAAAAGCTAAACGAAAATCTACCAAAACCGATGTAATCAATTGGATTGACATTTCAGATGACTGGGATAGTCCAGTTAAAACCGATTTCACTTCTGCTGATTTATTTTGTGGCGCCGGCGGAATGGCTAAAGGTTTTGAAATGGCAGGTTTTAAACAACTTTGTGGTTTAGATTGGTTTAAAGAAGCTGGTGAAACTTATCGTGCTAACCTTTCCCATCCATTAGTTGAAGGAGACATTACCCAAAGGAATATCAAAGACCAATTCATCAATACAGTTAAAAAACAACTAAAAGGCAAAAGTTTAACCGTTCTTTCTGGGGGATTCCCTTGTCAGGGTTTTAGCATGTCGGGCAGCCGTATAATTGAAGACCAACGTAATTCTCTTTATAAGGATATGCTTGAAATCATCCGAGAATTACAACCTCAATTTATTGTTGCAGAAAATGTAAAAGGTTTACGTTCTATGCTTAAAGGCAAGGTAGAAGATAAGATTAAGGCGGATATTAGAGAACTAGGTTACGAAGTAAATGTGACTGTTTTAAACTCTGCAGATTATTATGTTCCGCAAAAAAGGGAAAGGGTAATTTTTATTGCGAATAGAATTAATAAGGTTAATCAGCACCCCACTCCTTTGCTAGAACCTGGCTCCTATGTAACCACAAAAGAAGCTATCGCCGATTTAATTGACTTAAAAGATGACGAGGATTTCAACCATGTGAGAACAAAACATAGTGATGACATGAGCAAACGTTTGGCCCTTGTTCCAGAAGGAAAAAGTTTATATAGCAACTATTCTGATTCTTGGAAAAAATGCCCTTGGAACGAAGCGAGTTGTACCATTAAGGAAAACCATGGTGGCGTTAATATCCATCCCATTGAACCAAGAGTAATTACAGTAAGGGAAATGGCCAGATTGCAATCTTTTCCAGATGATTATATTTTTAAAGGCCCGAAGGCTAAACAAATGGTACAGATTGGAAATGCGGTACCGCCATTGTTAGCTAAAGCAATAGCGTTGGCGATAAAGAATACATTGGAGTAATAATATTCATTGCCGTCAGTTTTAACTGACGGAATACTTTTGAATACCGTTGGCTAAAGCCAACGGCAATGAACCTGGAAAGCTCGCTTGCATTGGGCAGCTCCGCAACTCTCACTAATTGCAAAAGCTTTTGTTATCTAAACCCGTCCCGATAGCTATCGGGATAGCGAGATGCCGTTCTCTACGGCAGAAGCGAGGGCGGGACTGCTTTTTCCTATGAAATGCTGCCATTGTTTTTCAAATAATTTTCAGTTTATCATTTCGGTTGATGAAGATATCAATAGATAGATTAATACGTAATGCATTAAGATGCCCAGTCGAGCTGAGCATGACGTACAACAAATCCAGTTGAAAAACGCAATTTGCATGTACAAATGAACTAATGACAAATGAACTAATGAACCAGTGACCTTGAACTAATGTTGAGTGAAGCGAAATCCCGATTTATCGGGAAACTAATATATATTTGGAATGGAAAGAAAATAAGGATAATTTTGATTTGAAAACGTGGGCAACAAAAACCACGTATATTAAAATACTAGCAAGAAAAATATGATTATTGAACCTAGAGTACGAGGATTTATCTGTTTAACTGCGCATCCGAAAGGCTGTGAGCAAAACGTAATTAATCAAATTAACTATATCAAATCTCAAGGTGCCATTAATGGCCCTAAAAAAGTGTTGGTAATTGGCGCTTCAACTGGTTTTGGTTTGGCATCGAGAATTACAAGTGCTTTTGGCTCTGACGCTGCTACAATTGGCGTTTATTTTGAAAAGCCACCTCAAGAAGGAAAAACTGCTTCTCCAGGCTGGTATAATACTGCAGCTTTTGAGACAGAGGCTAACAAAGCAGGTTTATATGCAAAAAGTATTAACGGCGATGCTTTTTCTAATGAAGTTAAACAACAAACTATCGACTTGATTAAAGCTGATTTAGGTCAGATAGATTTAGTGATTTACAGTTTAGCTTCGCCGATTAGAACTAATCCTAAAACAGGCATTACGCACCGTTCGGTTTTAAAGCCAATTGGTGGTTCTTTCTCTAATAAAACAGTAGATTTTCATACAGGAGTTGTTTCTACAGTATCAATTGAGCCTGCAAATGAAGACGAGATTCAAAATACAATTGCTGTAATGGGTGGTGAAGATTGGGAAATGTGGATTGATGCTTTAAAGGCAGAAAACTTGTTAGCTGATGGTTTTACAACCGTTGCATATTCTTATATCGGCCCTGCTGTAACCGAAGCGGTATACCGCAAGGGAACAATTGGTATGGCAAAAGACCATTTAGAAGCAACTGCATTTACAATTACTGATAAATTAGCCGTCCTAAATGGGAAAGCTTACGTTTCGGTTAATAAAGCTTTGGTAACTCAAGCAAGTTCTGCTATTCCTGTTATTCCATTATACATCTCTATTTTGTATAAAATCATGAAGGAAGAAGGCATCCACGAAGGATGTATTGAGCAAATTCAGCGTTTGTTCCAAAACAGATTATACACTGGAGACGCGGTTCCTTTAGATGAAAAAGGAAGAATTAGAATTGACGATTGGGAAATGCGTGAGGATGTACAAGCACAAGTTGCAAAATTATGGGCTGAAGCAACAACTGAAGATTTACCAAATATTGGCGATTTAGCTGGCTATAAAACTGATTTCTT
The DNA here is from genome assembly GCF_032678705.1 of Pedobacter frigiditerrae. Classification (NCBI taxonomy): domain Bacteria; kingdom Pseudomonadati; phylum Bacteroidota; class Sphingobacteriia; order Sphingobacteriales; family Sphingobacteriaceae; genus Pedobacter; species Pedobacter frigiditerrae. The sequence goes on from NZ_JAVTSS010000002.1 coordinate 159,473, forward strand.
TAACTTATTTGGTTTCCAAGTAGCAGGTGTAGATTACACTGCTGATGTAAATGAAGTGGTTAAAGTGCCTGGTTTGGTTGAAGCTTAGTGGAAATGGGTAATAGGAAATAGAGAATAGATTAATCTTATAAAAAGCCTCATTCAATTAATTTTGGATGAGGCTTTTTTGTTAAGCACTAACGATTGGCAACCTTGTAAGTTGGGTCTTCCAAGATATTTACCTCAATTACTTCTTCGGCATTTTGAAGCAAAGTCCTACAATCTGCACTAAGATGATATAATTTTACGGTCTTGTTTAATTTTGCATAACGCTCTGTAATTTTATTTACCGCGTCGATTGCGCTCATGTCATTTATTCTACTTTCCTTAAAATCGATGATGATTTGTTCTGGGTCATTGGTTACATCAAACTTTTCTGCAAATGCAGCTGTAGAACCAAAAAACAGGGGGCCGAAAATCTCATAATGTTTTATGCCATTTTCATCAATGTATTTTTTTGCCCGAATGCGTTTTGCACTTTCCCAAGCAAATACCAATGCAGAAACAATTACACCAATTAAAACGGCTAAGGCTAAATTATGAAGCAAAACGGTGATTGCAGCTACTAAAATGCCAACGAAAATATCATGCTTTGGCATTTTATTAATGATTTTAAAACTAGCCCACTCAAAAGTGCCAATTGCCACCATAATCATCACTCCTACCAATGCGGCCATTGGCAATTTACCAATAACTGGTGCTCCATATAGAACAATTAACAAAATGGTCAGCGCTGCTACAATTCCTGATAAACGAGCTCTTGAACCCGCTGATAGGTTGACCAAAGTTTGGGCTATCATTGGGCAACCACCCATTCCGAAGAAAAATCCATTTAATATATTGGCACTTCCTTGTGCTATACATTCCCTATTTCCATTTCCTTTTGTACCTGTAATTTCATCAACCAAGTTTAAGGTTAACAAACCTTCTGTTAAACCTACGGATGCCATGATTAAACCATAGGGAAAAATGATTTTTAGTGTCTCAAAATTTAAAGGGATTTTTGGGATGTGAAAAGGAGGAAATCCGCCAGCAACTGAAGCAATATCGCTTACCGTTTTAGTATGGATGCCAAAACCAGCCACTATGGCGAACACCACAAAAATAGCTACCAATGATGCTGGGATTGCTTTTGTGATTTTTGGAAATCCAATAACGATAGCGATGGTAAGTGCTACTAAGCCTAACATGATGTATAAAGCAGAACCAGAAAGCCAAGTTTCTGTACCTTGTATTTTAAATTGGCTAATCTGCGACATGAAAATCACTATCGCCAACCCGTTTACAAAGCCAAACATTACAGGTTGCGGCACCAGCCGAATAAATTTTCCGAACTTAAAAATGCCCACCAAAATCTGAATGACACCAGCTAATGCAACCGCAGCAAAAACATATTCTATTCCATTAGATTTCATTAGAGCAATAAGCACAATTACCGTAGCTCCTGCTCCCCCAGAAACTAAACCTGGTCGACCACCAAAAACGGCAGTCACCAAACCCATGATAAAAGCAGCATATAATCCGGCTAAAGGCGGAAAACCTGCAAGAATAGCAAATGAAAGCGATTCGGGAATCATTGTCATTGCAACGGTTAAGCCTGCTAAGATTTCTGTTTTATAATTTATCTTCTGCTTAAAATCGAATAGGTTGAGGTAGCTCATTAGGCAAAGCTAGAAAAATGTTTCAAAAAGGGATGTTCTTAAATATGCTGAAAAAAGTCCTGACAGTAAGCTTTAATCATATTTCTTACGCTTGCAAACTGAGCTTTAATTTCCTCCTCGTTTCCCGTAGCCTTTGCAGGATCTGGAAAGTTATAATGTAGTTTAATTGCTTTTGTTGGAAAATATGGGCAATTCTCTTTTGCATGATCACAAACAGTAATTACATAATCGAAATCCATGTTTGTGTATTCATCAATGTTGTTGGAGGTATGATTGGAGATATCAATACCATCTGCCGCCATCGTTTCTATAGCCCTCGGGTTTACGCCATGTGTTTCTATACCTGCACTGTAAATTTCAGCTTTGCCATTTGCAAAATATCTCAAATACCCTTCGGCAATCTGGCTTCGGCAACTATTGCCAGTGCAGAGCACTAATATTTTTTTCATATTACTACTTAGAATGTTGATTTAATAAACACCCCGGTCTTCGACCACCCCTCTAAAAGAGGGGAATTGCAACTTCCATTCCCCTCCGTTGGAGGGGTGCCTAAAAGGCGGGGTGGTTTTTTCAAATAAAATGGGTTGTTATTAATACACCATAGGTAGGACTTTAGCAACAACCTCCTCCAGGTGTACAAGCATTTGCTACCGGCAATTGAGTTAATTTCACCTTTTGTTTTTCTGCTGGAATCCCACAAGCGTCACTTGCCAAACAAGCAGTTTGCATGTTTACTAATACAAAATCTTTTCCATCAAATGCTAAGCTATACTTACCAATGGTTGTACTTTGATATTCTACTTCAATTTCTAAATCTTCTAAACCTAAAACCTTTTCAGATAAACTGATAATGCTTAATAGCTTCCCAGGTTTTAAACGATGTTCGAAATCATTTGCATCCCATAATTGAAAATTGGCTTTATTCTCTTTTCTTACTACACCGCCACAATCAATGAAATGTTTATTCACCACACCTATTTCGGTTACGTGAAAATGTTCTGGCACCATTGTACCGTCTTCTAGTTTAAAATTTACAGCCTCCACTGTATTTAAAATGTTTTTGATTTCTGATAAGTTCATTTTCTTATAGATTAGATTTAACAACAATTACTTTTTTTAACTTGAATTTTTCCAAAAACTTCTGAAAGGAAATTTTGGAATTTAGCAAACGTCTCTTCATCAATACAGTAGCAAATCGCGTTACCTTCAATATTTCCTTTTATTAATCCTGCGTTTTTTAACTCTTTTAAATGCTGAGAAACAGTTGGTTGTGCCAAAGGCAATTCATTTACTATATCTCCGCAAATACAAGTTTCCACTTTTAGCAAATAATCAATAATTGCTATCCTAGCTGGATGACCTAATGCTTTCATGATTGAAGCTATCTCATTTTGCTTAGCTGTAAAGTGTTCTGTTTTTGATGCGCCCATACTACTGTATTTTAATATTGCAATATTACGATAAAGATTTATACAAATCAAATTATTATCTTTAAATAAAAAATCTGATGTCGAATATTAAGCTCATTATTGAAGAAAGGCCAAGTGATATTGGCAACTTTATGGTTGGTAGATTATTGCCATTCCGTGAAAAAAGAATGGTTGGACCGTTTTCTTTTATAGACCACATGGGGCCGACGTTAATGAGCGATTATCAAAATTTAGACATCCCTCCCCATCCACATATTGGCTTATCTACTTTAACTTATCTTTTTGAGGGAAGTATCATGCACAAGGATAGTTTGGGCACTGAGGTAGAAGTTCAGCCAGGCCAAGTAAACTGGATGACATCTGGAAAAGGTATTGCGCATTCTGAAAGAACGCCAGAATACCTTCGTCATACTAACAAAATGTTGCACGGCTTGCAGATATGGGTTGCACTTCCTAAAGATTTAGAGCAAATGGAGCCAGAGTTTTTTCACGCAGATGCGGATGAAATTCCTACTTGGGAAGAAAATGGCATTCAATATAAATTAGTTGCTGGAGAAGTTTTGGGGCATAAATCGCCAATTCCTGTTTATAGTCCACTCTATTTATTGGAATTAAAAAGCACAACCAAAACAAACATTAAAATTGGCGACCGACTTTTTGGCGAAAGTGCTATCTACATTTTAGAAGGCGGAATTGAAAGTGAAGAAAATACGTTTACACCAAAACAATTGTTAGTAGCAAAAGAGAATTCACTTTGTGAGTTTACAATGTTAGAAAATACAAGCATTTACATTTTTGGTGGTGAGCCTTTTCACGAAGAGCGTTTTATCTATTGGAACTTTGTAGCAACGAGCAAAGAATTAATTGAAGCCGCGAAAACAAAATGGCTACATCAAGAATTTGAACCTGTGCCGGGAGAAACTGATTTTGTGCCTTTGCCTGAGAGACGTCTTTAATTTTAATAGGTAGGCGCCTACAGTTTCGAATTTTTTATTCAGCGTTCACCACCCCGCCCTTTGGGCACCCCTACAAAGGAGGGGAATGGCGTCCGTATTTCCCTCTTTCAGAGGGTTGGTCGCCGACGGGAGATTAAAAAATAAATATCTATTACCCAAGCTATGTTCTCTATGTGTCTATGTGGTTGTCTTAATCCCAAGTAATGGTTGTTCCATTTTCTGTTGGGTGCCCTGTACAAACCAAAACCCTACCATTGGCAACTTCATCGTCTGTTAAAACTTCGTTATAATCCATTCTAACTGCGCCTGCAGTACAGGTTGCGGTGCAAGTGCTACAAACACCACCGCTACAGCTATAAGGAATATTGATTTTGTTTTCAAGCGCAACATCTAAAATCCTTTTAGGCCAAGGCACAGATAAATGATGAACATTTCCTTTAAAATGTAAAATGATAGCATAAGTGTTTTTATCGACTATTTTTTCTGTTTCGTCATCTTCATCCACCTCATCTTCTGGCAAAACGAAAGTTTCTCTCTTTACTTGATGTGGTTTAAATCCACTTCCCAACAGCGTAATTCTACACACGTCCATATAATCTACTGGTCCGCAGGTGTAACATAAGGCATCTTCCTTATCAAAAGCCAAATTTTCTTTAACCAACTGGTTGATAAGAAATCCATTCAGCCTTGCTCTCATTAAATTCTTAGAGTTGCTAAAAAGATGTATCACTTTAAATCTTTCGGGATACTTAATTTGCCATGCGGCTATTTCCTCTAAGAATAACGTTTCATCAGCCGAGCGACTGCTATAAATCAGCACAATTTTAGATTTTGTTTCAGTAACTAAAGCTGTTTTTAAAATTGATAAAAGTGGTGTTATCCCTACTCCTGCTGCAAATAGAAAAATTGTTTTTTCTTTTGCATCTGGCTGATAAATGAATTGTCCATTTGGTTCTGCCATCTCCATTTCATCGCCTATGGTTAATTGATGGTGGATAAACCTAGAAATCTCTCCATTTTCAACTAACTTAACCGCAATTGATAATGGCTCATCTATAGCTGGCGAACTATAAAAAGAATAAGAACGCCTTAGCTCTTTTCCATTCACTTGAAAAACGAGGGATAAAAATTGTCCAGCTTTGTAATTCAGTTTTATACCATTTACCGTTTCAAAATCAATTTTAATGACTTCGGTTGGTTGTTTGGTTACAGAAATTACTCGGAGTTTTTGCAAAGACATATTGCGCCTAAAATTAAAGAATAAGCCGCAGATTCGCAGATTAAATTTGCGAAACAGAAAACCTTGTCATTAAGCAAGTTTGTCATTCAGAGCGCAGCGAAGAATCTACTTTGAGAATTCTTACTTTGAGATCCTTCACTGCGTTCAGGATGACAAAACTTAGAACAAAAAAAGCCATTCCGATTGCTCGAAATGGCTTACAGTAAATTTAAGATCTCAAAGACTACTCTACCGTAGCAGCTGTTGGAGCAACATAAGCAATAAATGCTTTTTGGCTCTTGTAACCATTACGAGCAGGATTTTCTAAAATTTCTTTCATTGAAATTAACTTGTAAACATATCCACCTGTTTCACGGTTTAATTTCATTTTGAAATAGTTGTCTTGATTTTGCTTGTTAATTTGCCTTTTCATGTGTACATCGCCAACATTGTAGGCAGCTGCAACTAAAGTCCAGCTATCAAAAATACCATACAATTCTTTAATGTACTTACAGGCAGCGATAGTAGATTTTTTTAAGTTTTTACGCTCATCTACTCTACCGTTAACTTTTAATCCATACATACGAGCTGTGCCAGGCATAAATTGCCAATAACCAGACGCACCTTTTGGAGATGTACCACCTTGTAACCCAGACTCAACTAAGGGAACATATTTAAAATCGTTCGGGATACCATAAGCCGCTAAAATTGGTTCTATTATAGGAAACCACTCTGCCGCTTTTCGGTGTAAACGATTTGTTTGCAGATTCTCGTAACCGTATGAAGCTAAAATTCTCTTCATTTTGCTATTGATACGAGTATCGCCCAATGGCAAAGTCTCTTCTGCAAATTCTAATTGAGCTAAGGTAAATGCTGGCTCTTCAGCTTCTTTTTTTATGGTGGTGAGATTGTTGTTCTTTAGATCTTTTTTTACTGTTGGTAGTGTGTAAGCAAACACTTGCGCCATAACCAGTAATGTTAAAATTACCGCACATGGAATGATGTGTTTCTTTATCATCTTCCTCCTTTTTTTGGTGAACAAATATAATTGGTTTTGCAAAGATACAATTCATATACCTAATTATCAAATAGTTACGTATTTTTCTCTCAAAATCTAGCTTTAAAGTATCGTAAACGCTGATTTTAAAAACACTATTTTACCCTAAAATTTACAAAATACATTGCTTCATTTTTATTATCTTTGCACCCGCATATTTTATGTGAGTTAAAGCGTATCAAATGAAAGACAACAAAAGGAACAGTCGGGATGACAAGTCCAAATCGGGCGACAAGAGTACAAGCAGAAGACCTGCCGGAACAGATAAACCCAAAGGAAAATACAGTGATAAAGAAGGAAGAGATTCTGGATTTGACAAAGACGATAAAGACAAACGCAAAGCTGGTTTTGCAACGGGCGACAGACCTGCTTACAAACCAAGAACATCAAGAGATGGCGATTCTAAGCCATACACCCCAAGAGCAGCTTCAGGAAAAGATTTTAAACCGAGAACTGACAGAGATAACTCATCAAGAGATTACAAACCAAGAACAACTAGAGACGGAGATTCAAAACCGTATTCGTCAAGACCATCAACTGGTAGCAGGGATTTTAAACCGAGAACTGATAGAGATGGGGATTCTAAACCATATTCTCCAAGACCAGCAACTGGAAGTAGGGATTACAAACCTAGAACTGAGGGTGATAGGGAGCCAAGAGCTTACAAACCAAGAACTGAAGGAAACGACAAAGGCGGTTTTAAACCTTGGGAAAAGAAAGAAAGTGGCAATTCTGGCTACAAACCAAAAGCTTTTAAAGAAGGTAGCTCACGTGACGATTCATCAGAAGGGAAACGTAGCTACGTTAAAAAAGATAACTATATAACCGACGGAGATAAATCTAAATTCGCTGATAAAAAAGGAAGTGGCACATCTAGAAGTACAGATAGCCGTCCTTACAGAAAACGCGATGAAGGTGGCTATAGAGGTAAAGAAGATAGAGGTGAACGAGTTTCTCCCGCAACTAGAGCAAGAAAAACGCCAGAACCAAAAGATGATGGCTTAATCCGTTTAAACCGTTACATCGCCAATTCAGGTATTTGTTCTCGTCGCAAGGCGGACGAATTAATCGAAGCTGGCGTAGTTTCAGTAAATAATATTCCAGTTACCGAGCTTGGTCACAAAGTAGACCCTGCTAAAGATGAAGTTCGATACAATGGCGAGTTGTTAAAACGTGAAAAGAAAGTTTACGTTTTGTTAAACAAGCCTAAAGATTACATCACTACAACAGACGACCCACAAGAACGTAAAACGGTTATGCAATTAGTAGAAAAAGCTAGTCGCGAGCGTATTTACCCAGTTGGCCGTTTAGATAGAAATACTACAGGATTAATTTTAATGACCAATGATGGTGATTTAGCTGATAAATTATCTCACCCTAAAAATGGTATTACCAAAATCTATCATGTTGAGTTAAGCAAAAACTTATCACAAGGTGATTTTAATAAAATAGAATTCGGTTTAGAATTGGAAGATGGTTTAATTAAACCTGACAACATTTCTTACGTTGCTGGGGCAAGTAAAAAAGAAGTTGGCATTCAAATTCACAGTGGTAAAAACAGAATTGTTCGTAGAATTTTCGAACATTTAGGATACGATGTGGTAAAACTTGACCGTGTAGTTTATGGTAACTTAACTAAAAAAGATTTACCAAGAGGTAGATGGAGATTTTTAGAAGAACATGAATTAATCCAGATTAAGCATCTGATTAAATAATAAAACAATGTCAGTCTGATAACACAAAAGTCGCTAAGTAAATTACTAGCGACTTTTGTGTTTTAAATAACTCTTTTACTTTGCGGTTTTTCTTTGCGTACTTTGCGGTTAAATAACACCGCATAAAATGAAAAAGACGTTAATCCCCTTACTCTTCCTTTTTTCAGTTAACATAGCCCAAGCTCAAAACTATAATTTAATCATTGGCACTTATACCAACAAAGGCAATAGCGAAGGAATTTATGTATATGATTACAACACTATAACTGCAGAAACAAAGCTAAAAAGCACTACAAAAACAATTAACCCGAGTTATTTGGCTATTTCTAAAGACAAGAAATTTATCTATAGTGTAAATGAAGATGGGAAAAATAGCACGATAAGCTCATTTAGTTTTAACTCGCAAAGTGGGAATTTATCTTTTTTGGACAAGAAGGATTCTGAAGGCGCTGACCCTTGTTTCATTACTACAAATGGCAATCAGATTTTAGTTGCTAATTATTCAGGAGGAAGTTTAGCCACTTTTTACACAGATATTCAAGGAAAGTTCTTGAAGCCAAAGCAGGTTTTACAACATACAGGCAAAAGTATCGACACCAAAAGACAATTAAGTGCACATGTGCATCAGGTACAAGTTACGCCTGACAAAAAGTACTTAATAGCAACAGATTTAGGAGAAGACCAAATTTACATTTACAAGATTGCCAAAACGCACGCTAGAGAATTAACTCTTAAAAGTGTAATAAAAACCACTCCAGGTTCAGGCCCGAGACATTTAGCTTTTACCCCCAATGGAAAGTTCGCATATTTAGCTCACGAGTTTACGGGCACAATTACGACATTCTCTTATGCCAAAGGCGATTTACATAAACTTCAAGAAATTAACACTGTAGCTAAAGATTTTGACGGAAAAATTGACGGTGCCGACATACATGTAACTCCCGATGGCAAATTCCTATATGAAACCAATAGAGGTGATTCAAATTCAATCTCATTATTTGCTATTGCGACAGATGGAACATTAACTTTCATTGAAACTGTAAGCACCTTAGGCAAAGGCCCAAGAAATTTTAGCATAGATCCAAGTGGGGACTTTTTATTAGTTGCTCATCAATACACCAATGATGTGGTGATTTTCAAACGCGATAAAACAACCGGTAAATTAATTGATAGTGGCATAAGAATAAGTGTAGGTACTCCCGTGTGTTTGTTATTTAGCAAGTAATTATTTAATTTCAATCAAATCTTACGCTCAAAATGAAAAAAAATTTAATCCTTTTTATTGCCACATTATTACTACTTACTTCCTGCCAAAAAGATATTGTTTTTCCTGACGAATCTGGTTCAGGAACTGGTACTAAACCTAATTCCGAAGTATTTACATTATCTGGAACAAGATGGAATTTAACTGCATCCACAACGAGTATAGATTATGGGGGAACAATATTCGAAGCTGATCTTTTCGCTCTGTTTGCAAAATGCGCAATAGACGACATCCATATTTTTAATGCAAATGGAACTGCAACCGATGATCAAGGAATTGATAAATGTGACCCAACGGGACCGCAAACCGTAACAAATGGGACATGGAAATTATCTAGTGATAAGAAAGTATTAACCTTGGCTACCACAGTTCCTAATGCTGCCGGAATAACCACTCTGGATGCAGATGTTTTACAAATGGATGCCACCACTTTGAAAGTTAAGTACATAACTTATGCTAATGGACCAAAGGCCACAACCATAACAACTTATAAGAGAGCAAAATAAAAAGGCAAGGGATCTATTAATGATTATCTTTTTTACAATGCAAGTCCTATTTAGCAATTAAAGATTGTTGCAAAACTTCATTGTAATAATCAATATACATCGGTAATATCTTTTTCAAATCGAAATCTTGAGCTCTTATTAAAGCATTTTCTTTAAAATATTTTAAAGTTTCTTCGTTACTTAAAATGGTAATTGCTTTATTCGCCATGTCATCAATATCGCCAACATCGCACATGTAACCGCAAAAGTCATCAATGTTAAGTTCTGGCAAACCACCTGCATTAGAAGTAATTACTGGCACTTTACAAGCCATTGCCTCTAAAGCTGCCAATCCAAAACTCTCTGATTCAGATGGCATGATAAATAAATCAGAAACTGATAAAATTTCTTCAACCGCATCTTGTTTTCCCAAAAATCTTACGTGGTCGCTAATACCTAGTTCTCTGCAAAGTTGTTCGTTTGAGTTACGTTCAGGTCCATCACCTACCATCAATAATTTAGAAGGAATTTTTTCCAACACTTTTTGGAACATGTAAATCACATCCTGCGTTCGCTTAACTTTTCTGAAGTTTGAAGTATGAATTAGAATGCGCTCATTATTAGGCGCAATTGCTTTTTTAAAATGGTCTTTTGGCTGTAAGCTAAAACGCGTAAAATCAATAAAATTCGGAATAACCTTAATTTCCTTTTGGATTTCGAAGTGTTTATAGGTATCTTCTTTTAAGTCTTGAGAAACCGTAGTTATACCATCGCTTTGGTTAATTGAGAAAGTTACCACAGGTTTATAAGTTGCATCCTTCCCTACCAAGGTGATATCTGTGCCGTGCAAAGTAGTTACAAAAGGAATATTAATACCATAAGTTGCTAATATCTGCTTTGCCATAAATGCTGCCGATGCATGGGGAATGGCATAGTGAACATGTAAAATATCCAATTGCTCAAAACGCACAACATCTACCAATTTACTAGCCAACGCAGATTCGTAAGGTGCATAATCGAATAATGGATAATCCCTAACGGAAACTTCGTGATAGAATAAGTTTGCTGAGAAAAAATCTAACCTTGCAGGTTGGCTATAAGTTATAAAATGAACTTGGTGACCTTGATTAGCTAATGCTTTACCTAATTCTGTAGCAACAACACCGCTACCGCCAAAGGTAGGATAACAAACAATTCCTATTTTCATTAATATTTAATTTGCTTTTTGATTTGAATAAATCAATATGACAAATTAACTTATATCTTGTGTAATTTGTGTTATCTCTTGGTAATAAAATTGATAATCTACAAAACAAAAATGGCCACCTTATCGACAGCCATTTTCATTATTTATAATCATAAACCAGCCATGGTTTTTTATAAGTTAACTTTCGCTCTTCGCCTTGTATTTGCGTTCTAATATCTTCTACTTTTTGGATTTGCTTATTGTATCTTTCTAAAGCTTTTTGTGCATCGGCAGTATCATTTTTAGCTTTTTTGGCAGCTTTCTCAATTGCCTTTGAATCAACAGTTGCTGATTTTAGTTTCTCTGAAAGGTTGCTATTCTGTGCTGCAGAGTTTTTTGCATTGGCATTGGCTTCGAGAAGTTTAATCCGTAATTTCTCCACTTCATCCTCTTCTTCAGATTCCTTTATTTTTAACTCTTGTACTTTTGCACTTGCTTTTAGCGCTTCTAGCCTTGCATTTAATATTCCAACTGAATCCTTCGAAACCTTCGGCGTATAGGTTTGTGCTTTAGCGCTTATACTGAATAAAACAGCGGCCGCAATTGATAAATAAATTTTAATGTTCTTTTTCATGGTAATAGATTTCAGAAAGAAATACAATTACAATGCCTCGTGCCAAATAGGCTTTAAGAACTATAAAAAAGCTGATTTTAGATTTTTCGAATAATGAAAATATTGATTTTTGGGGAAATAATTCCCAGTAAAAACTAGCCCTTCATTTCTGCTTGGATAACCAAATACATTTCATTTGGACGTTGAGTGCCAATAAAATACTCTAAACCATCCCTATCCGTTAAAACAATGGCATCTTTACCAGAAGAATAAAAACGGATACTTCCATTTCTATGTAAGTTATATACCGGATTATTGAAAATATAATTACTATACGTTGCTTTGCGTACACTAACAATGCTATTCAAATCTATTTTCACTTTTTTGGCTGTCCATAAACCATCAATAATCACACTTTTATTTTCTATGCGGATGCTATATTGAATAAGGAATAATAATATAATTGAAACACCAATAATGCCAAAACCAACCACCAAAAACAAATCAACTGTATTATCGCGGTCACGCTCGTAAACATACGCAGCAAAACAGAAAGCAGCCATAATTAGCCTAATCGCAATGCGGATGTAATCCCTGCCGATATACTGTTTTTCGATATAAATATGTTTCTGTTCCATTCAGTTTGACAGTTCGAATATAGCAACTTTTTTTGTTGTTGCATTTACTTTATATCTATTGTCTTGCCTTAGGCCTGCCACCCAAATAATTTCTCCATTTCCATTAATTAACAAGGGAATTTTTTCTTTTTGAGGCAATGGTATTTTATTGCCTATTAAAAAATCACTTAGCTTTTTAAACTGTTTCATCCCCAAAGGCATAAAACGATCGCCATCCTGTCTAAAACGGATAATCAATGGAAAAATCAATTTATCAAAGTCTACAAAAGCTTTGTTGCGGTTATCTTCCACCAAGTTAGATTCAGTATAATAAAGTGAGATTTTTTGGCTTTCAACTTTCACAAACTCATCTTGTGGGTGCATAAAATGATGTTCAAAAACCACCTCTTTGGGCAAGGCCGATATCATCAAATCATCTCTATTGATAGTTGCTCGATGTGAATTGCTATAAAATGAGGTTCCGCTTTGTTTAGTTAGGGATTCTAAAACTTCATCAACAACTGAATCTGTAAAATGATAAGGACTTAACAACTCAAACAACAATAACTTTTGAGGATGAAGTTTCTTGATTTGCTCGATAGAAAAGCAGATAGCCCCATTTTCTTCTCTAGTAATTTCATCTCTTTTCTGTTCAACTACTTGTCGTAAAACTTCCTCAGTTTCTGCAAATCGTTTAATATTTTGAGCAAAGGTTTGTTCTAAGTTTGGGTTAATATCCCGCAGTTGCGGAATAACATTTAATCTTATTTTATTACGGGCATACTTTGTTGTTTCGTTAGAACTATCCTCAACAAAGGCAATGTTATCACTTTCAATTAGCTCATCTATTTGTTGTCGAGATAAAAACAACAATGGTCTTATTAATTTATCCCTTTTAGGCAAAATGCCATGTAAACCACTTATTCCAGTACCTCTAGTTAAGTTTAGCAATAAGGTTTCTATCACGTCATTTTGATGATGAGCTAAGGCGATGTAATTATAACTGCCCTCTTCTCTAATTTTTTCAAACCACTGGTAACGCAAATCTCTTGCAGCCATTTGCGTTGAGATTTGATGTTCATTTGCATATCCTTTTGTATCAAAATGAGTTACATAAAATGGAACACCTAATGTTGCCGCCAATAGCTTTACAAAGGCCTCATCTCTTTGGGCTTCATCGTCTCGCAAATTAAAGTTGCAATGCGCAATACTAAAGTTATAGTTAGAGAGTTTAAATAGCTGAGCCATCAAAACAGAATCCTTGCCACCACTTACCGCTAATAAGATTTTATCAGACGTAGCAAAAAGGGCATTTTTTTTGATGTAAGATGTAAACTGTTCCAGTGGCAACATGGTTCAAAAATGCTTAAAAATATTTAATTTAAAATAAAAACCTAACTTTGCAAAGTGAAGAAATTACGCTTTTTCTTAATCTTTTTACTCTTTCCAAGTATTTTATTTGCGCAACAGCGTACTAAAATTATTTTGCAGAGCTTTAATGTAATGAATGTTGACACCAAGGCAAAAGTTACTAAACTGAAAAGCCCTGTCTTTTTACATGACAATTCCATATTAAGTAGTGATAGTGCTTACTTTTTCACGGAAAGAAATTATGTCGAGTTTTTTAGTAATGTTCATATTAACCAAGGTGATACACTAAACATCTATTCTGATTTTTTAAATTACGATGGCAATACCAAGAATGCGCATTTAACCGGCAAGGTTCGTTTAGTAGACAAAACACCTACAGAGTTAACTACAAACTTACTTGATTATAATACTGGAACAAGAATTGGCCAATATTATGATGGAGGTAAAATTGTAAATAAAGATGTAATCTTAACAAGTAAAAGAGGTTGGTATTTTGCCAACACTAAAGATGCCTTTTTTAGATATAATGTGGTAACGGTAACTCCACAATCTACTATCAAAACAGACACGATGCGTTACAATACCTTTAGCAATTGGACCTATTTTTATGGCCCAACAAATATTAAGGGAAAGGATGATAACTTGTACACTGAAAACGGAGCTTACAATACGGCAAGTGAAAACGCTTATTTCGGCAAGAAGAATTTGTATACACAAGGCTCAAAATCATTAAAAGGTGATAGTTTATATTATGATGGCAAAAAAGGCTATGGTAAAGCTGTAAAGAATATCATTTTTATGGATACTCAAGACAAAACTTTATTAAAAGGTCAATTGGGAGAATATTACAAAGCTGACGAACGAGTTGTAGTAACCAAAAACGCTTATTTTGCTATGGGGACGAAGGATTCTATTACCGTTGGCCAAAAGAAAATACCCGATTCCTTGTTCTTGGGAGCAGATACTTTAGAAACCCAAAGAGTATTACTCAAATCATTAAAAGTTTTAAATAGGCCAATTGTTCAAAAAAACAATCAGGTTGGTGCTGATGAAGAGAAGGAAAAAGAAGCAAAAGAAAAAGAGAAGGCAGAGGCCAGAAAGCAACTTGCCGAAGAGGCTAAAATTAAGAAAGCAGCACCAGTTGAGACCAGCAGCACCAAAAAATTAAGTAAAAAAGAAAGAAAACTAGCTGAACAGAAAGCAAAAGACTTAAAGGACAATCCACCAACACAAAAGCAAATTGATAGGCTAAAATTTGTAAGTGATAGTATACGAACAGATAGCTTAAAAGCTGATAGCTTGTTGCGAAAAATTGTGGTAGCTAAACCAATCATTACTGCGAAAAAAGATACCGTAAAAGTTGACAAAAAAACTAATACTAGGGTTGCAGAAAAAAATAAACCTGCAATTAATACTCCAGCAACAAAAGCTAAGCTAGGCGCAACACCTTCAACCAAAAAAGATAGTGTTGTGGCGTTTAATCCTGCAGATACGGTTAGAACAAGGGCAATTAGGGCTTATCACAATGTGAGAGTCTTTAAAACAAATATGCAGGCAACAGCCGATTCCTTATTCTATACCGCTGCCGATTCTACTTTACGTTGGTATAAAAACCCCATGCTATGGTCGGAAGGAACACAGCAAACCGGAGACACTATTCACGTATTCTTTAAAAACGATAAAATCCACAGTTTTCAGGTGATACAAAATGGATTTATCGTAAACGTTGAGACAGACTCTACCAAGTTTAACCAAGTTAAAGGAAAGCTGATTACAGGATTTTTTAGCAATGGAAATGTGCGAGATGTTTATGTAGACGGCAATGCCGAAAGTATTTATTATAACAGAGACGATAAAGGCGTTTATCAAAACATGTCTCAATCTGTTAGCGGTAGAATTCGTTTTAAATTTGATGACAAGGAACTTACCGACATTACCTACGTGAAAGGCGATGAGGGTGTAACGCATCCAATTGATAAATTACCTAAAGAAACATTGTTAACTGGTTTTATATGGAAACCAGAATTAAGGCCTACTAGCAAAGCTGATATCATAAAAGGATTACCAGCTAAAAAAGCGCCAGTAAAACCTAAGCCAACCAGTAAACCGAAAACCGCTCCTTCAGTAAAAGGAAAAGATTCATCAGGCATAAAACCAATATTACCAGTTAAAAAAACCGAAGTAAAACCTCTTGTAAAAGAAGAAAAAACTACGGATTCTTTGAAAAAGGAAATTACTCCTGAGCTGAAAATTGATACTTTAAAAAAGAATTGATGAAAAAAATTAAACTGATTGCTGCAAAAAAGTAATTAGTTTTTGCATAGCTAATGCTCTATGACTAATTTGATTCTTCTCTCCCATTTCCATTTCAGCAAAAGTAATGTTATAGCCGTTTGGTTCAAATATTGGGTCGTAACCAAAACCTTTTTCGCCAGTTGGCTCAGTTCTTAAAGTTCCTTCAATCACTCCTTCAAAAAAATAATTTTGCCCATCTTTAATCAAAGAAATTACAGTTTTAAAACGAGCCTTTCTATTAGTCATGCCTTCCATTTTTTGCAAAAGAAAATGTAAATTCTCTGCATCGCCCCTTTTCCCGCTATATCTTGCAGAATAAATTCCAGGCTCATTATTTAAGGCTTCCACTTCCAATCCGCTATCGTCTGCAAAACAATCGATATGGTAATTTTCAACCACGTATGTACTTTTCAAGGCAGCGTTTTCAGCGAATGTCTCTCCAGTTTCGGGAATATCATATTCGCAACCAATATCTGTAAGGTTTAAAACCTCGTAATTAGGTTTTAATAGCTCACGAACTTCACTTGTTTTATGTTGGTTGTTGGTAGCGAAAACTAATCTATTAGCCATTATTTTAGTTGTTGTAAGGTAGCCCATAGCAGTTTTTTACTAGCTTGGTCGGCATCTAAATCGTGTAAATTTGCCGTAAAAATCATTCTAGTTTGCTCAGCCTTAGACATTTGATGTAAAGCCTGTTCTGCCAAACCTAATGTTTTGGCTCCTACACCAAATGAAATTAACAATTGACAAGAAAAAACTCGATTCAAATCATCAAACGTAGCATCAAGGTAATTGGCATAGTTAACCAGCGCAAAATCATTATTTGTTAACTCTATAGCTTTCACCAACTTCCTTAACAATTCTGTTCCTTGTGGTGAGCTTACTTTATTTGCTGCATCATTTACTAGAATTAAAATGCCTTTTTGATTCTTACCCAAAAACTCAAAATTCCATTCTTTTTGCATTTTAGGTTTTGGCTCTTCTACAATTGGCAAACTAGGAGTTTCTTCCTTAGTAATAGGTTTAATTGCTGGAATATGACTTACCAATTCAGCTTTTACTGTAACAGGCTCAACAAAAGCATTTTGAGAATCGTCTTTTACCAAATAAACATCCTCGGTAAAAAATAAACGCAAAGCTTCGGCGTTACTAGTAAGTTGATTGGCCATCTTCAATTTTTAATGAAATTATTTTCTGTTAAAATTAGTTAAATATCTTATTATAGTGCCTTAAATTGTTACTTTTATCCATTAAAATTATATAGCTGTTGTCTTTTGTGAGAAAAGTCTGTTGCATTTTTATTTCATGTTTTTTTATCCACGTTACATTTGCGCAAAATGTTGCTTCTGTTAATGGGAAATCCATAAGTACGAAGGAATTTATGTGGGTATATAAAAAAAACCATGCGGGTGTAGCGAATGCTTCTTATCAAGAATTAAACGCATACCTAAACCTTTACATTAACTTCAAGTTAAAGGTAGTTGATGCAAAAGCAATGAATTTAGATGCAGATACTGCTTACAAAAAAGAAATTAATGGTTACGAAAGCGCCTTAAAATCACAAAAAAAGACTTCTCCTAAAAATATTGAGTACAACTTTATCATGAATGAGTACAGAGAAGGGGTTTTGATGTTTAACGTATCTGAAAAAAAGATTTGGAGCAAGGTACAAGACAACGACACTCAAATTTTAGACTTCTACAACAAAAATGCCTCGCTTTATACAGGCAAAACTTTTGACGAAGTACGTGGACAAGTGATTGCAGATTATCAGCAGCATCTAGAAAACGAGTGGATAAAAACCTTAAGGACAAAATATAATGTTAAGGTAAACGAAGACGAAATTAAAAAGCTAGCCAAGCCTTAAAAGCTTTGTAATTTGAAATATTAACTTTGCAATAGAAATACAATTGAACAAAAATAGAATGAAGAAATTTTTATTAATAGCAGGCGGTTTAATGTGTCTGTTTTTAAATGTAAATGCACAAAAAACGAATATAGATAAAGTTGTTGCCGTAGTTGGAAGTAATATTATTCTATTATCAGATTTAAATCAGCAGTACGCCATTTACCTTAATCAAGGTAATCCGGCAGATGAAAAAGCTAAATGTTATTTCTTGCAGCAAATGTTGGTTCAAAAATTATTGAAACAACAAGCAGAGATTGACTCGATCATGGTTGAAGACACTCAAGTTGATGATGCCTTAGATAAACGTATGCGTTACCAAATACAACGCATGGGTGGACAAGAAAAATTAGAGCAATTTTTGCAAAAGTCTGTACTACAGTATAAAGACGAAATGAGACCTGACATTAAAGAAGGTCTTATTGCAGAGAAAATGCAACAAAAAATAACCGAAAATGCTACGGTTACACCATTAGAGGTTAAACAATACTTTGAAGGATACAAAAAAGATAGCTTGCCAGATATTGGTACAGAACTAGAAATTGGTGAGATTTCTTTATATCCAAAATTAACAAAAGCCGAAAAGCAAAAATATTACGATAAACTTGATGCCATTAGATTACGTATTAAAAGTGGAGAAGATTTTGGTTTCTTAGCTAAAACTTATTCTGAAGATCCAGGTTCAGCATCTGAAGGTGGTGATTATGGGTTTATCGACAGGACTACAATGGTAAAAGAATTTACTGCTTGGGCATTTAAATTAAAAGCCGGAGAAATGTCACCAGTATTTGAAACCGAATTTGGTTATCACATTGTGCAAGTGATAGAGCGCAGAGGTGAACAAGCCCATGTAAGACATATCTTAATTAAGCCTGTTACAACCTTAGCAAGTTTAGAGCGTGTTAAATTAAAGGCAGATAGCATCTATAAAGACATTGTAGCTAAAAAGATACCGTTTTCAGCTGCTGCATCTTTATACTCAGACAACAAAGAAACACAATACAATGGAGGTATGATGTTATATGCAGATAATGTAACAGCTAGAACAACATTTATTCCCGTAGAAAAATTAGATCCTACTATATTCGTGGTTGTAGATACAATGAAAGTTGGGTCTATATCTAAGCCCGTAGCCTTTAACAATGCACAAGATGGAAAGGAAGGTTATAAAATTTTCTTGTTGAAATCTAAGATCCCACCTCACAAAGGAAACTTAGATCAAGATTACCCAAAGTTTAAGGAAAGAGCTCAAAAAGAAAAAGAAGCTAAGATCATGAGCGAGTGGTTTGAAAAACGCAAAGAAACTACCTATATTAGGGTCGATGACGAGTTTGCTACTTGTGATGAAATGAAACTTTGGGTTAAAACAGACAAGAAACAATAAATGCAGTTTAAAAACGAGGTAGAAGCCGTAGATGCGCTGAACCAATCCTTCAACAAAATAAAAGCCGAAATAGGCAAAGTTGTAATTGGTCAGGATGAAATAATAAAAGCTGTGCTCATTGCTATTTTTAGCAACGGGCACTGTTTATTAGTTGGCGTACCTGGCTTGGCAAAAACCTTGTTGGTTCAAACTGTTGCTAGCGTTTTAGACCTCAATTTTAACAGAATTCAGTTTACGCCAGATTTAATGCCAAGCGATATAATTGGTGCTGAGATTTTAGGTGAAGACCGTCATTTTAAATTTATAAAAGGTCCAATCTTTTCTAACATTATTTTGGCCGATGAGATTAACCGTACACCTCCAAAAACACAGGCAGCTTTATTAGAAGCCATGCAAGAGAAAGCGGTTACAGCGGCTGGTCACACACATAAATTACCTCAACCTTTCTTTGTATTGGCTACACAAAATCCAATTGAGCAAGAAGGTACTTATCCACTTCCCGAAGCGCAATTAGACCGTTTCATGTTTAACATTAAGTTAGATTATCCAGCATTTGCTGATGAGTTAACCATTGTGAAAAACACAACGAGCAATAGGGAAGTTAAATTAGAGAAAATCATCAGTGCTGATGAAATTCAATATTTCCAAAAGCTAATCAGAAATATTCCTGTTACTGATAATGTACTAGAATACGCTGTTAAGTTAGCTGCCAAAACTCGTCCAAATACCGAACTTGCATCAGAAGCAATTAACAATTATGTTTCTTGGGGCGCTGGACCAAGAGCTTCTCAGTTTTTGGTATTAGGTGCTAAATGTCACGCAGCTATTTCAGGGAAATATGCGCCAGATATTGAAGATGTACAAGCAGTTGCAGAGCCCATTTTACGCCATAGAATTGTTCGTAATTACAGAGCAGAGGCCGAAGGTTTGTCAATAGAAAAAATCATTAAGGATTTGTTTTAATTAGTTTTGTCTTCTAATAATGTTGTCACTCTGAGCTTGTCGAAGAGCTTTAGTTAAAATTTTTAAGAATTCGAAAAGCAAAGACAGCATTCCAATTATTGTTAGTCCTGCTCATTCATTACAAGTCCTCTCCCGATGTAAAATCGGGATGTGGGCTTTCCATTACTATCAGGTTTAGAGAAGTAAGGGTTGTGCTACGAATTAAGAACTAAATGCATAGGAATTATACGGTTTATATTCCATTTATAAATAATTTGAAAGGCTTGGAAAATACAAAAGTTAGTAAACATTGCTTGGCAAATAGAAAATTCAAATTATAATATGAAAGGTCCTTTAATAAGGAAAGTCATTCTAATCGCACTAACAATTTTTATATTCGGTTGCGGAATCAAATCAGAAGTATCTGCTACAAATCCAATTGCTGATAACAATAAAGATGTATTAGTTCTAGCTAATTTGATACAAGAGCAACTAATAAAAACAAAAGGACGAGCCATTAATCATCATGAGTTAATTCAGAATGACACTTTAAAAAGAATTTCAAATAACTTTGAAAAGATAGAATTAGCGCACCATGGTGGTTATATTTCAGTCTACTATAAATTCTCTAATTTAAGAGATAGGAATATAGAATTAACGAATATCGAAAAAAAGACATTGACTAAGAGGACCGTTATTATGAAAGATTTGGGAAGACAATTTGACGGTGAAATTCAGTTAGAATATGGAGAAAAGTTTTACCATATTAAAAAAATTATAGTGTGTAAGGAATAATTCAAAAATTACATAGGATGAATCAATTAAGACTCATATCAATCATCATTCTTCTCTTACTGAGCAATTTCTGTTTTGCATCCAACAACTCAGATACGACACTCATCAAATCTCATCTAACAGTCCTTACCAAAACACCTAAGTTTCGCACTTATCAAAACGTAGACCAGCTCAACCAAACTGCCAACTACATTAAAAGTGTTTTTGAGAAATATGCAGACAGTGTTTATTTTCAAGAATATGAAGTAAACGGACAGACCTATAAAAATGTGATTTGCTCTTTTGGCACTGCCAATAAAAAAAGAATTATTGTTGGTGCACATTATGATAGTTGCGGCGACCAAGAAGGTGCAGATGACAATGCAAGTGGCGTAGTTGGTTTATTAGAATTGGCTAGAATGTTAAAAGGCCAAAAGCTAAACCAACGGATAGATTTAGTGGCCTTTTCATTAGAAGAACCACCATTTTTCAGAACAGAATTTATGGGTAGTTATGTTCATGCCAAATCATTAATAGATAACAAAACAGAGGTTTACGGAATGATTTCCTTAGAAATGATTGGTTACTTTAAGGATGAGAAGAAATCGCAAAGCTATCCACTTGGTTTGCTTTCATTAATTTATGGCAATAAAGGAAATTACATCACCTTAATTAAAAAATTTGGTGCTGGGCAATTCACTAGAAAATTTTGTAGAACATTTAAGTCGGCCAAAACGATAAGGACAAAAAAGTTTGCTGGTCCGCCAGCATTGCCAGGAATTGATTTTTCAGACCATTTAAACTATTGGAATTTTGGCTTTAGTGCATTAATGCTCACCGATACTTCTTTTTTTAGAAATAAAAACTACCACAAGCCTACCGATACAATGGAAACCTTAGATATTGCTCGAATGTCAAAAGTAATTGATGGTGTTTTTGCATCTTTGATAAAATTGTAAGCTTTTAGTTAAGTAAATTAGATAGAACTTATCACTATATTTAATTAATTGTAATTTATGGATAATTCTATTTCAAGAAGATTAGCAGTCAAAAGCACTGTTTTTGGAGCATTATTCGCTTCCATTCCTCATATTTTATATTCAAAGGAAATCGTAAACCTAAACCATACGTTAATAGACAACAAGCGATATCCAGCCATAGCTGAATCTGTAGTTTCAGAAGTAGTTGGACTTTCTCATTTTGATTTAGAAAAATTAAAGGTATTGGTAAATGCTCGTCCAGAGCTTGCTAGGGCAACTTGGGATTGGGGTTTCGGAGATTGGGAATCAGCAATTGGTGCCGCATCCCATGTCGGAAGAAAGGATATCATAGATTTTTTACTTTCAAAAGGTGCTAGGCCAGACATTTTTACCTTTGCTACTTTGGGTTCTTTTGACACCGTAAGAACAATGATTGAATTTGTACCAGGCTTACAAAGAACCTTAGGCCCTCATGGCATAAGCTTAATGCAACATGTTAAAAATGGAATTGAGGCTAAAACTGGGAGCGCTACAGAAGCTAATAAATTACTTGATTATTTACTGAAACTTGGAGATGCAGATGGCATAAAGTATGATGTAATTGCCGAGTCTGACAAAGAGCAATATTTAGGTGATTATAAATATGGCGAAGGCCCTACCGATGGTTTTACAATTAGACTTAACATGAGAAAGTTAGTGTCAATTGGTGTAATTGGAAAGTTTGGAGGTACGTTATTAAAAACAAGTGAAAATAAATTTACATATAATGGAGCTCCGTCTGTTGAGATTACCTTCCAATTTGACAAGGAGAAAGTAAGCTCATTAACCATTAAAGAACCAGGTTTAACCTTATTAGCAAAGAAAATCTAATACAAATTATTAGTTGTTATTATAATTCAATTGTCCCTCTTTCAAAAAATAAAACTTCATATTTTATTTTTTTATCTACATTTGTAAAAAAATAAAGCAATGAAACTGAATCAACATATCCAAAAAAATAGCTTTAGCCAGTCTAGTTGGCTAATAGGCTCGGGTATGAACTTTAGTTTCCTTCCCCTGCAATTTGCCTTTAGCTAATAGCTTTAAAGGTTAAAAACAAATCAATTTTATTATTACACAATTATTGTTGGCCTTATTGCCTAACAAAAAACATATCCTTATGGACATATTATACACTGTAGAAGAAAAATATTTACAGGCAATAGAAGAATTACACTATGGTGAATTGCCAAAAGCACTTCACCTATTTAAGGAAATAATTAACAGCGATACTGATTATGCAAGAGCGCATTATCAATTAGGTTGTTGTTATCATTACCAATTTAAAGATTATCAAACTGCAGGCTACTATTATAAAAATTGCGCTGACTTAGACCCTGCGTTTCCTGATGTTTACGAACACTACTTAAAGTTGGTAATAACACTTAAAATGAAAAAGATGGTTCATCAAATTGCTAGTAAAGCATTAACTGTACCAGGGGTTTGTAAAGCAAATATTTACGAAAGCTTGGGTTTATTTGCGGAAGAAGAACAAAATTTTGTTGACGCAAAAGAACAGTATAAAAAGGCTGCATTAGCTACGGCAAGCCAAAATGAGCATAGTCAAATTCAAGAACACTTGAAACGTATTTCTGATAAGCAAAATGCTAATCAGTATATGATTTATGCTTACCAAGGGTAATTGATTTTATCAATTACCCTTATTAATTTGCCCCATTAAGTTTGGGTAATCCGTTATAATTCCATCAACACCTAGGTTCATCATGTATTCGATATCCTTTACAGAGTTTACTGTCCACGGGATAATTTTTACACCAGCTTTGTGGCATTTATCAACTAGGTTTTTCCCAACCAAAACCGAATATGGGCTATAAATTGTCGGTGTAAAGCCTAAATCTGCTATGTTATTTTCAAAATCTTCCTTTTCATCAATCCCTAAAGAAGTTTTCATTTTAGGATATTTTTGATGTAGATATTGCAAAGTTCTGATATCAAAAGATTGAATAATCACACGTTTTTCAAGTTTTTTCTTTTTTACTATTTCCATTATAATTTCTACATATTCTTCTGGACTAGGTTGAAACTCCCCATCACCTTTACGAATTAGTTTGGTTTCGATATTATAGTCGGGCTTTGTCAATTTGTGCAGTTTCACATAAGCTTCTACCGAGTCTATTAACTCTCCTAATAATGGCTTATGAGCTTTAAACTTCTGTTGTCCTAAAAAGCGAGGGTGAACTTTGCTACCAACATCAAACTTCTTCACTTCTTCATAATCCATTTTAAAGATATTGTATTTCTTTTCGTCTTTTAACGAAATTGGCTTTCCTGCTGGCGTTAAACTATATTCGTGATTAAAATAGGGTTCTTGTGAGACCACAGCTTGTTTATCTTTAGAAATTACAATATCCATTTCTATGGTAGTGGCTCCTAAATCTATGGCTTTAATCATTCCTGCGATAGTATTTTCTGGCATAATACCTCGAGCGCCTCGGTGTCCTTGAACATCGAATTTCTTTTGTGCCCAAGTTGTTAAAAACAAAGAAAGAAATAAGGTTAAAAGTAGGAGTTTTTTCATGGTTGATTTGTAATCAATAATAACGCCAAAGTTTAAGTTGTTATTGAGAGGAGTAAAACGAAGAAGCAATCTGCTAAGAGCGAAGGGAAAACTAATGCCACCTCCAGAGCAGATTGCTTCGAGCGGTGAAAAACCGACTCTCGCAATGACTATTTCTAAACAAAAAAAGGATTTCGGCAATGCCGAAATCCTAAGGTTTATATTTGGTTGTTCCCGATAGCTATCAGGGATGGTTAGCGTTCTGCCAAGGTATAAATTTGAGACATGATGTTCCAGTTTCCATCAGTTTGGCGTTCCCAGATATAAATATAGTGAAAAGTTTCACGTAAATCAGTTTTATAATCAATTGTTGCTACACCATAAGTGTAACCAATATCAGCACCTAACGCTTTATCAAATGAAGTTGTTTTTAAATTGATTTTTTCAATCATTCTGTTGTTAAACGCTTGAATGTTTTCTTTACCGATTAACACCTCTGTTCCTGGGAAAAACAATTGAGCATCCTTGTTCAAGAAACCAGCAAAGGCGCTTGGTCCGTAAGATTTCAAAGTTGCATTTAAAGTTTTTTCCGTTGAGTTAATGATTTCCTTACTAGCCTTTAACTCTTTATCATTTGCAAATTTCGGCGAAACATGATCTTTAGGTTCAATATAAGTTTGAGTAGCCTTTTTTAATGGTTTATTGGTCTCTGCTCCTAAATCTAAAATGAATTCCCATTTGCCATTATTCACTCTCCAAACAGAAAGATAGTGTCCGTAAGATTTTTTCTCTCCGTCAACTACATAGCTTCCAATCGTAAATCCTAAATCTCCACTTCTAGAAACTCGAGCATAATTAGCTGTCCAGCTTAAGTTTTTCATATCTGGAGCAGTGCCGTAAAACTTTTTAGCATTAACGGGATTTGGTCTAAAAACTAAAGCATCGTTGGCGGCATACTTTGTAAAAGCCGCATTGGCTCCGTCTTTAGCAGCATCTTCTGCAAATGCTTTTTCTGCATTTACTAATGATTTTGTTGTACCATCTGCTTTTTGTGCATAAGCGCTTACACTAATCGCTGCTATTAAAAGGGAGTAAATTATTTTCTTCATCGTTTAAAATAAAAATGGTGTTGCGAATATATGATTTGAAAGATTATATCAGCTAAAAAGAAATTAACAATTAAACATTAGGCTGCAGGTTTTTCTCTAAAGATAACCTCAAGCACAGTTTGACCAACAGCTTTTAAAGTATTTCTATCGATATTATTTAAGTTATCCAACTGAGTATGCCAATTTTTATAAAAAACACCATTAGCAGAATAATCAATAATATCAATACAAGGTATTCCAGCTTTATTTACCCAATAGTGATCGTCGATTAAGCTAGGCGAAATATCACTGACAAAATAAGCAGAATACCCAATTTCATTGCCAATGCTCCAAACCTTTTGAACTATTTCTGGTGCATACTTTCTAGAAACCTCATCTTGTGTAAATTGTGCATTACTACCACCCACCATATCTAAGTTAATGGCATACATGGGCTTATACCCTTTTACTGGTGGGTTTTTAGCCCAATATTGAGAACCTATGCACCATGTAGTATCATCTGTAGATTCATCATTAGAGCTACCATAATCTTCTATGTCCCATAAAATAAAGTCTACACCAACATTTGGTTGTTTCTGTTGAATTTGACGAGCCATTTCCAACATAATGGCAACACCACTTGCGCCGTCATTAGCTGCGTCGAAAGGTCTATCTTTCATTTTAGGGTCCGCATCTTGATCAGAAAATGGGCGAGCATCCCAATGGGCAGTAATTAAAACTCGTTGTGTTTTCTCTGGGCTAAAAGCAGCAATAATGTTCTTTAATTGATGATTTTTACTATCATAAGTTTTAGCTGCTCCTTGTTGTACAAAAACTTCTCCTCCAAAAGATTTGAACTTTTTAACCAAATAGCTTAAACAATTAGTATGTGCTTCGGTCGATGGGATTCTTGGTCCGAAATCTACTTGAGCTTTTGTATAGGCAAATGCACTATCTGCATTAAATTCTGGCGAAGATAATTTAACAACTAGTGTTTCTTCACTCGTCTTTTTATCATTTGTACAAGCAATAAAGCTGCACAATACAATTAGGGGGATTATAAAAATTTTATTCATCTTACTAAGATTTACTCCAAGTTGTACCTTCCTTACTATCTTTTAATTGAATGCCAATATTTTGCAATCCAACTCTAATTAAGTCTGAAGTAGTATAATCTTTATTTTCTTTAGCTTCTTTTCGCAGGGCGATAACCATATCTAAAACATCATTCAATTCTGCATTGCTTGTATCTTCGTCTTTTAAACCGAATACATCAACCACAAAATCATTCATTAAGGTTTTTAATTTATCCAACTCTGTTGAAGTAATTTTAGTTGAACCGTCATAAACAGTGTTGATGATACGAGCCGCCTCAAAAAGTTCGGCAATAACAACAGGACTGTTGAAATCATCATTCATTGCATTTTCGCAATTGATATGAATCGGGTCAATTTCTACATCACCTTGTTCACTTGACACTAACTTCGGTAATAAACTTAGGGCATTCATCAACCTTCTAAAACCTTTTTCAGAAGCATCTAAAGCATCGTTAGAAAAATCTAATGTACTGCGATAATGAGCCTGTAACATAAAAAATTTAACTGTCATCGGGCTATATCCTTTACGCAACAGCGGATGATTTCCTGTAAACAACTCACCTGGTAAGAACCCATTTCCAGCCGATTTTGACATACGTGTGCCGTTAACTGTTAACATATTGGTATGCATCCAATATTTAGCAGGTTGATGGTGACTGCAAGCTTCAGATTGCGCAATCTCATTGGTATGGTGCGTTGCCGCTAAATCCATTCCTCCTCCATGAATATCAAATTCTTGCCCTAAATACTTAGCGCTCATTGCAGAACATTCGATATGCCAACCAGGGAAACCCATACCCCAAGGTGAAACCCATTGCATTAAAGTTTCTGGCTTCGCCTTAATCCATAATGCAAAATCCAATCTGCCACGTTTATCATCTTGACCTCCCAACTCTCTGGTATTGGCCAACATATCTTCCAGATTACGGTTGGTTAAAATGGTATAGTTATATTTTTTACTATATTTTTCTACATCGAAGTAAATTGTACCATCAACTTCATAAGCATAACCATTGGCCATAATAGTTTTAATCATTTCAATTTGCTCAATGATATGTCCAGTTGCAGTTGGCTCGATGCTTGGCGGCAAAGTGTTAAACATTCCCATTACTTCGCGGAAACCCAAAGTAT
This sequence comes from Pedobacter frigiditerrae, assembly GCF_032678705.1. Taxonomy (NCBI): domain Bacteria; kingdom Pseudomonadati; phylum Bacteroidota; class Sphingobacteriia; order Sphingobacteriales; family Sphingobacteriaceae; genus Pedobacter; species Pedobacter frigiditerrae. The sequence continues at coordinate 187,240 of NZ_JAVTSS010000002.1, forward strand.
ACTTCTGCACTATTTCCATGGGCTCTAACTGCTCCAATTTTGCTCTTTTTGCAAATTTATCATCCCCTTCATCCCTATCTCCCTCTAAATGGCCAGCATCAGTAATGTTTCTTACATAGCGAACTTTATAGCCGCTATATTTTAGGTACCTAAAGATTAAATCAAATGAAATAAAAGTACGGCAATTACCCAAATGTACATCACTGTAAACCGTTGGACCACACACGTACATACCTACGTGAGGCGCATTTAAAGGCTCAAAAATTTCTTTTTTTCGTGAAATAGTATTGTATAATTGTAGGTTTTGTTTCATTGTGCAAATGTAAATAAAAAGCTTAATTGCTTTGTGATGAGAAAGCCACTTAAGGTTTTGTTTTAAGATGTAAATCGCTACGTACTGGAAAGTGGTCTGACAGTTTCGCTTCTATGATATGATAATTAGTTACCTCTATATCTTTTGTTGTCGCAATATAATCGATTTGAAAATTAGGGAATTTGCCATTATAGGTCCTCCCAAATCCTCTTCCTTTTTTAATGAAAGCATTGTTTAAAGAGTCTGTCATTTTAGTAACGGCATAAGACGCTGGGGTATCATTGAAATCTCCTGCAACTATATAAGGAATTTCACAAGTTCTCATGTGGGCTTTCATTAAATCTACCTGTGCACTTCTTTTTGTAAATGCTCTTTTTAACATACTAGCAATGCGTTTAGAGGAGCCTACCTCAGGGTCCATTTCCTTAACTTTATCCAAATAGTCATAATCTTGACCTTTAAAAGAAATAGATTGCAAATGAACATTATAAATTCTTAAAGGACTTCCCTTAACCTCCAAATCCAGATAAATACATTCATTTCCCGCCCCTTCTTCAAATACAATCTTACCCCTGTCTTTTATAGGGTATTTTGAGAAAATAGCCAAGCCAAATGCCTCAGACTGGCTTTTCATAGTAGGTTGAAAATAATAATACTTGGTGTTTAATATTTCCTTTAGGCTATCGACAGTATTATAAAGTCCTTTATACTGCGTATAGAATTCCTGAATGCAGATCACATCAGGATTTTGAGTTTCTATAACATCAAACATATTTTCCTTAACCGTCTCATTTAATTCATCACCATAGGGCTTAAAAGCATGAACATTATAGGTCATCATTCGCAGTAATTCATCTTCAGCTTTTTTATCTTTTCCTGAATTACCAAATAAACCGAAAGTAGCAATTAAGGTATGCCAACCAGAGCAAATAATCACGATAGTTAAAAATGCTAAAAGCCATTTTTTACGCAAAAACCACCATAATAACAAAATGGCATTGGCAACTAGAAAAAATGGATACGCCAAGCCTGCAAAAGCTAAATAAATATGCTCACGGGGATCGCTTTTACCAGCAAGAATACCACAGATTAAGCCTATAGCTAGGACAATGGCTATAAAAATCATCAATTTATCGAAAAAAGTTATTTTGCTTTTTTTCATTAATTCTTACTTGCCTTAAATAAGGTATCTTTTTCTTCTTTAGTTAATTTATCGTAACCTGTTTTAGATATTTTATCTAAAATCGCATCAACTTCCTTTTGATTCACCATACTTTGAGATTTTTTAGGTGCATCGTTTTTAACCACTCTCAATTTTGGCTTTTTCTTAAAAATGGCACTTAAATCTGTTCCACTTTGTAATAGTTTAACATAAGTAAAACCAAATAAAGCACCACCTAAATGGGCTAAACTTCCTCCTGCATTTGCTTCTTTTACTCCTATGAAGTCTAAGAATATATAAACAAATAAAAGGTATTTGATTTTCACTTCCCCAAAAAACATCAAACGCAAGCTATAATTAGGGACCAATGTTGCCGCAGCCGTGAAAACTGCCATTACAGCTGCCGATGAGCCTTTGAGTGTAGCTTCGCCAACCGAAGGCTGATAAACTGGCACCAAATTAAATATTAAGGCAAAAAATATAGCCCCAAGAATCCCTCCTCCTAAATACACAAAGTGGAATTGACGAGGCTTTACAAAATCTAAAAATATTTGCCCCATCCAGTACAACCATAACAAATTGAAAAGGATGTGGAAAAAGTCGGCGTGGAAAAATTGATAGGTTAAGACTGTATAAAAACGAGTTAGCCATAGGTTTGAGGCAGATGGAAATGCCAAATAACTTTTAACAAAATCGTATATAACTCTTTCTTGACCTAAAAAATAAAATATAACAGACAACAAAGAAACAACCACAAAAATTGCAGCGTTAATACCAATATAAAGCATAACTGGATTGCCAGACTTAAAAAATTTAAGCTTTAAATCGTTCCAAATGTTATTAGTCATAGTAATCGTAGTAGGTATTTTTATTTTTCCAAAGTTTGACTAAAATATAACCAATTAATGCACCACCGAGGTGAGCAAAATGCGCTACAGTATCGCCTTCAATGCGACTAACTCCTAAGTATAATTCTAGCACAATATATCCAGGAATAAAATATTTAGCTTTTACTGGGAATGGAATAAACATCAACATCAGTTCCAAGTTAGGATAAAGAACCGCAAAGGCTGTCATTACACCAAATACTGCCCCAGAAGCACCTACCATTGTCCCAAAGTACACAGAACTAATGTTAGATGCTTGAGCGTTAGAAAATACTTCTGGATTATATTGACCCTTTGCAAGTAAATCTAGTTGCATTCTTCCATTATCTACAATTGAACCAGTAATCTGATATAATTCAAATGCTTGTACCACCCACTGTAAAAATATTGCCCCCAGTCCTGTTATTAAATAAAAGTTAATGAATCTCTTTGCTCCATAATGATTTTCTAAAATACTTCCGAACATATAGAGACCAAACATATTAAATATGATATGCATTATGTCCTTATCAGAGTGCATAAACATATATGTAATTGGTTGCCAAACTTGAAATTTTGGAGAATCAAAATAATGCGCTCCCAATAAATCAGCTAAATCAAGTCCTTGTGCTTTAAACACCCAAGTTGCAGCATAAAATATTATATTAATAATGATTAAATTCTTTACAACTGGTGGTATATTTATATTATTCATATTGTTATGATTACACCTATTAAAGTGATTTCATGGGTTTTAGTTTGCTATCGTTTAAAAGATTATAGCTTTCCTTATTTATCAAATTTTTGAGCGATTTCTGTCAATGGGATGGTTTGTACCACTGGTTTACCACTAATGCTAAAATTAGGTGTTTTACAAGCAAAAAGTTCTTCAATCAGGGTATTCATTTCCTGCTGACCCAAACTTGTTCCTCCCTTAATGGCACTGTTTTTTGCCATACTTCTGGCTAAAGCATCTCGTTTATCTAATTTTAAATCTTGTTGCGAGTTTTTAAAACCCTCAATTAAATGTTCAAATAATTGTGTTTCGTTAATATTTGTACTTCCTAAATCTACAGGAATACCTTCAATAACCAATGTATTTTTACCAAACTCCCTTACTTCAAAACCTAAACTTTTAATATCATCTAACAAGCTTTTTGCCAACTCATAATCGTTCGGACTAAGCGTTACCGTTTGTGGGAAAAGACTTTGTTGTGATGCACCCTTTCTATCTTCTAAATGCAGCAAAAATCTTTCGTACAAAATTCTTTCGTGAGCAGCTTGTTGGTCTATAATCATTACACCAGATTTAATCTGAGAAACAATATAACGATTATGTATCTGCATAAATTGCTTTTGCACTGGTTCAAATTGCAGGTCTTTTGGTTCCCCCAAATCAATTGATGCTTGCTCTGGCACATGGTGATTAGTAACCTCATACAAAGAACCCCAATTTTTACTCGGCGCCATACTGCTGCCCCTACTCTCATTTCTTAGAAACGGAATTTCTTTTGTGGTGGTTTTTGTAGCGCCAAAAGGATTAAAATCTGGGTTAAAAGCAATACTTGGTGGCACTATATCTTCTGGCGCCATTTGACTAATCATATTGCTAAAACCAGTTTCCTGATTAAAATCTATAGTCGGACTAATATTAAATCTGCCTAAAGACCTTTTAACAGCCGAATGGATAATTGCATAAATAGACTTTTCATCTAAATATTTAATCTCCGTTTTAGTTGGATGAACATTTACATCGATTTTTGAAGGGTCGATGTCGATGAACAAAACATACAATGGAAAATTATCATCAGGCAATAATTCTTGATAAGCTTTATTAACTGCATGATTTAAATAAGCATCTTTGATGAACCTATCGTTTACAAAAAAGAATTGCTCGCCTCTGGTTTTTTTAGCAAACTCCGGCTTGCCTATAAATCCTTTTAAATTGATGATAGTTGTTTCTTCCTCTACTGGAATCAGCCTCTCATTATAATTATTGCCAAATAAATGAACAATGCGTTGTTTCATTGCTGATGATGGCAAACGATAAACTTCTAATCCATCGTGGTGTAAGCTAAAAGCGATGTGTGGTTTTGCCAAAGCAACTCTTTGAAATTCGTCTATAATATGACGCATCTCGGCAGGATTGCTTTTCAAAAAATTTCTTCTAGCTGGTGTATTATAAAAAAGGTTTTTTATGCAAATGCTAGTCCCGTTAGGTGTTCCAACAGGTTCTTGTTTTATAAAAGTTGCACCTTCAATTTCTATCAGTGTACCAACCTCATCCTCATGGCGTTTGGTTTTCATTTCTACCTGAGAAATAGCGGCAATTGAAGCCATCGCCTCTCCCCTAAAACCCATGGTGCGGATGGTAAATAAATCTTCAGCCTTGCGAACTTTAGAAGTTGCGTGCCGTTCGAAACACATTCTTGCATCGGTTATGGTCATACCGCAACCGTTATCTATAACTTGTATCAATGCTTTTCCAGCATCTTTAACAATCAATTGTATCTTATCCGCACCTGCGTCTATTGCATTCTCTAGTAATTCTTTTACCGCTGATGCAGGTCTTTGCACCACCTCTCCGGCTGCAATTTGATTGGCAACACTATCGGGTAAAAGTTGTATAATATCAGACATTTATTCTTTTTTGTAAGGCTGCTAATTTAGCGAAAATAAGGCTAATCTAGGTTACAAAAATTGATTGTTTAATTGTCAAATTAAGCCCAAGAGTTATTGCTTTTAGGCATAAAATGTATTTTCCTTTTACTAGAAAAGCACAGGCAGTATTTCAATTAAAGCAAGTCCCGCCATTGTTACAATCTTTTTGCCCTTCGCTGCGCTTGGGACTGAAAAAAGGATTTTCACTTCTGTCGCCTGCCTGCCGCAGGCAGGGGTTTAAATGGAAAGGCTTGTGCAAGGAAAACCCCTGATAGCAGCAAAAACCATCGTTCCCTAAACCCGACCGGCAGCGTTATACCATTCTTCATGGTATTAAGCAGAGAGCGGGACTAGCTTATCCAAAGAACTACAGGCATTGCTTTTCTGAAAATTTAAAACAAATTAAACACCTCTAATCATAGATTTTATTTCTTCTTTCTTCATCATTTTTATCTGTGGTTAATTTTGTTACCCAAAAACTCCAAACTGATTTCTATCTTTAAAACATGAAACGATTTCTCCCCCTATTTGCCTTGCTTATTATGCTTTTTGGTTGCGGCAAACCACAAGCAGACTTGATTATTTACAACGCAAAAATTTATACCGTTAACGACAAATTTGATATTGCCGAAGCCATAGCAGTTAAGGACGGGAAAATTTTAGCCGTAGGTAGCAACGCTGATGTTCGCGAAAAATTTGGCGCAAAAGAGGAAGTAGATGCAAATGGAAAAGCAGTCTACCCTGGTTTTATAGATGCCCATGCACACTTTTATGGTTATGGCGAAAGCTTGCAAAGTGCCGATTTAAGAGGAACAACAAGCTGGGAAGATGTGTTGAAAAGAATTACTGAATTTGCAAAAACGCATCCAGATGGCTGGTTAACAGGCAGAGGTTGGGACCAAAATGATTGGGCCGACAAGCAGTTCCCCTCTAAAGAAAAACTAGATGAACTATTTCCAAACAGACCAGTTTTATTGGAAAGAGTAGATGGACACGCTTCCATAGCAAATCAGAGTGCCTTAAATGCCGCCGGCATCACAAAATCATTTACATTAACTGGCGGAGATATTGTAGAAAAAGATGGGAAGTTAACTGGCTTGTTAATTGATAATGCGGTAGAATTAGTTTCAAATAAAGTACCTGGTCCAGATGAAAAAAAAGCAACCAAAATATTATTAGACGCACAAAAAAACTGTTTTGCTGTTGGCTTAACAACCATAGACGATTGCGGTTTAGACTTTGAAGCTGTAGAATTTATAGAAAAAATGCAAAGTGATAAAAGCCTTAAAATGCGTTTATATGTAATGCTTTCTGATGCAGAAAAAAACTTCGATTACTTATTTAAAAGAGGTGCGATTAAAACGGACAGGCTAAACGTTAGGGCTTTTAAAGTTTATGCTGATGGTGCTTTAGGTTCTCGTGGCGCTTGTTTATTGCATCCATATAGCGATATGCCAAATACGTCTGGTTTTTTATTAAGCGATATAAAACATTTTGAAGAAGTAGCCGACAAGATTAATTCGCACAATTTTCAGATGTGTACCCACGCCATCGGCGATTCTGCCAACCGAAGCATTTTAAAGATTTATGATAAAGTTTTAAAAGGAAAAAATGATAAACGTTGGAGAATAGAACACGCTCAAGTTGTGGCGCAAAGCGATTTCGGGTTATTTGGAAAATCTAGCGTTGTGCCGTCCGTGCAACCAACTCACGCAACTTCTGATATGTACTGGGCAGCAGACCGTTTAGGTAATGAAAGAGTAAAAGGTGCGTATGCCTACAAACAATTGATGAACCAAAATGGTTGGATACCTTTAGGAACTGATTTCCCTGTTGAGCAAATCAACCCGATGTTAACTTTTTATGCCGCAACGGCAAGAAAAGATTCTAAAGAATTCCCAAAAGATGGATTTCAAATGGAGAATGCTTTAACACCAGAGCAAGCGTTAAGAGGAATGACAATTTGGGCTGCAAAAGCCAATTTTGAAGAAAAAGAAAAAGGAAGTTTAGAAGTTGGCAAATTTGCAGATTTTGTGATTTTAGATAATGATATCATGAAAGCAACTGGACAACAAATTTTGAATAACAAAGTACTAAAGACGTATTTAAATGGAGAAAAAGTATATGAACAAAAATAAACTGACAGGGATTATAGCCTTATGTGTAACTGCTATTTTTACAATGAGTGCTTGTGCGCAAGACCATAAACAAAATGAAAATCGACTAAAAAACATTAACTCTGTTGTAAATAGTTCTGTTTTATTAAATAATCAAGATTGGTTTATTCCAGTTACTAAATTGGCAGAGAAAAAATTCGCTTCCATTAATTTAGGTTTCGATTATCAAGTTTCTTTTGACAGTTTGCTAAATAAATACGCTGATGTAAAATCATTAAGCGCAAAAAAATATGCTGATTCATCAACCTACAATGATTTAGCAGATGATTTAAAATATTACACAACAATAATCATTACCATTACCGACCAACTGGCAAATGATGGGAAAACCTTAAATTTTATTAATGATGTTGCCAAACACAAACAGGTAATTTTAGCAGTTTTTGGGAATGGAAAAGCTTTAAATTCTTTCGATAATTTAAGTGCTCCCATAGTTTGGAGTGCACAAAATACGGAAGAGGCGGCAATGGTTGTTCCGCAAATTATTTTTGGTGGAATTGCTGCTCAACAAACATTAAGCAAAGGGTATTCTGGAAAATATACGGTTGGTTCTGGTTATAAAACTGCTGTAACTCGTTTAAAATATACTGTACCTGAAGACGCTGGTGTAAACACAGAAGATTTATTGGAAGTAGATAAAATTGCAAAAGAAGCAATAGCTGGAAAAGCTACTCCAGGTGTTGTAGTTTTAGTAGCAAAAGACGGCAAAGTAATTTATAATAAAGCTTTTGGCTCTCACACTTACGATAATACTATAGCAGATAAAGTAACCGACATATTCGATTTGGCTTCAGTTACTAAAGTTACGGCAACAACCCCAACAGTAATGAGATTAGTAGAGCAAGGAAAATTAAAGCTTGACACGAACATTGGCTATTACATCCCAAAAGCTCGAAATACGCCAATGAACAATATCAATGTTCGTGAGGTGATGTTGCATCAAGCTGGATTTATACCATATATTCCTTTTCATAATTTTGTTAAAGAAGGAGATTACAGTAGAGATTCTTCTGCCGCTTTCCCTACAAAGGTTGCCGATAGATACTACATCAAAAAAGGATTTTTTAGCGATTTCATGTGGCCAAAGATGCTGAATTCGCCGATTAAAACTCGTGGTTCTTATGTTTATAGCGACATCAGTATGTACGTCATGCAAGATATTGTAGAACATATTTCTCAAAAACCTGAAGAGCAATATGTAATAGATAATTTTTACAGTCCGCTGGGAATGCATAGCACAGGTTATTTACCAAGAAATCGCTTTGCAAAAGAACAAATTGTACCTACAGAAGACGACCAAATTTTTAGAAAAACATTGTTAGAAGGTTATGTTCATGACCAAGGTGCGGCCTTAAAAGGCGGTGTTGCTGGTCACGCAGGTTTGTTTGGTAGTGCTAACGATTTGGCAATCTATTATCAACTAATGCTGAATAAAGGAACTTATGGTGGCGAGCAATATTTCAAACCAGAAACGGTAGAAATGTTTACCACCAAACAAAGTAATGTGAGCAGAAGAGGTTTAGGTTTTGACCGTTGGGACCCAGATGCTAGCAAAAAATACCCGTCAGAATTGGCTTCTTCTCAAACTTTTGGGCATACAGGTTATACAGGAATTGGCGTGTGGGTAGACCCATCTAGGGGATTAGTATATATCTTTTTATCTAATCGAGTTAATCCTACTGTTAGTGAAAACTTAGGGAGAATGAACATTAGACCAAGAATACAAGATGCGATAAATAGAGCGATTGATAAGGGGAGGAAATAAATACTTGAAGCGATAGAAAATCAAAATATCGCTTCTTTATTTAAGCAGAAAACTCTCTATTAGAGATTATACCTTTTGAGCTTTAAAATTCCCTTTAAGCTAAAATATCATTTTTCCAAGAGAGCTTTTACTTCCAATCCTCTTTTCGATTCCTTTAATCTTAATGGTAAATTAGAGTAGATTTTTTCATAATCAACAAACATTCTATAACTTGTTTTTTTCTCTACACTCAACATTATCTTCAATAAAAAAACAGTTATTGGAGATTCAGGAAATGCCTCAAAGAAACCAGTATACTTTCTTGTTTTAATTGCTTCGTTCATGGCATTTAAGGCTTTTGTATCATTACCACCAATCAGCTCTGCCTCATTAACGTTATCTTCAACATATATTTTTACCGAATCATCTAAAACTATACTTTTAGTCTCATTTATTCCTTCATTTCTTTTTTCATTTACATCCTTATAGGTTCTGTTAGAGTCAATGCCAAAATAAATTGTGCCCATTTCAAAGTCCTGAGACTTATCAATTTCGAAATCAAATTTCCCTTCTATTATGGAAGTTTTAATGGTCATTTTCCTTTCAGGCAATAGTAAAAATGCATATTTATAATCTGGTTCTTTTACAAATCCAATAATCCTTGAGATATTTGATTGAGCATTTATACGATTAGTTGATAATAAAAAAATAAAGAAAATTATATTTTTCAATGTTAATTTTAAATCTATTATATTTTTATGTAATATTTTCATTTTTTCGACATAGATTTAAGACACATTAATTGCCGTGCAGTTAATGTGTCTTAAATGATTTTTCTTCTAAGGGTTATCTGGCATAGATGTGTATTCACTCATACAGATACTCATTATCATATTATAAACTGCATCCTCATCACCACTATCAGCTTCTGAGGCTGCGTTAGCAGCGGTGGCAATACATTGCGCTTGATACCAAGCAGGACAACCCCCACCCATTACATTTTTCATCTCTGCTCTAGTTAGCTCTTTTGCATCTGCAAAGGCTGTTTTGTTTAAAGTTAGTTTTTTCATACTTAATTTTTTGTTTTTGTTTAAATAAATTTTATGCCCTTTTATACTGGACTACACACGGCAGCAGCAATAAACGTTAATGCTCGTTGCTATATAAATACTTAGCTAAACTTAGCCTTACCTATTTGCAAAAGCGATTATTTTAAGAATGAATTAATTCTACTTGGGAATAAATCTATTCCTAAATAATCAAGATATTAGTTATAATTTACCACTATGTTATTTAAGGGATTTGAAGGTGCCAAAGAATTAACCAGAGCCGAACAGAAGAATGTTTATGGCGATGATATAAGAAAATACAGGGATGAAGTGTGCTATAGCCAAGAGCAAATGGCTAATCAATTAGGCATAACACAAAGTGCTTATTATAAAATTGAAGCTGGTGCTGTTAAAATTACAATTGAACGCTTAGAACAAATTGCTAAAATTTTGGGCAAACCAATTGAGGCATTCTTGCAAAAGGAAAAATATAATGAGCAACTAAAAAGCGAGCAAAAGGTTTATATCAATTTAACTGAGTTAGAACTCTTACAAAACACTATCAATCAACAGCAAAAGCGAATTGAAGAATTAGAAGCCAAGCTTAAAAGAAGAGATGATAAGATTGAGAAGCTTAAACAACAAATTACAGTTTAACTCCAGAAATTAAAACTTTGTAAACCAATCACCCTTGGCTTGCTTAAACGATATGGTTTTTTACATATTCGTTATTGGGGCAGTCTGGTTGCAAGCGGGCTGCTCCATTTTTTTAGTTTTTTCCCTTCCAACTGTGTAGGAATTTCTAAGAAAATAATTCAAGAGATTTTCCTCTGTTCTAACGTTTGTTTTAAAACCCTCCTCGATAGCGGTTATTTCGGTCGGTGAGACACCTACCTGTAGGTTAAATTGTATGTTTGGCTTTTATATCACCAACTTATAAATCACAGTCTCCAAAATTTCTGTATCTCTATCTTCACAAAGCAAGAACTCTAAGTTGGACGTGTTTTCCTTAAAAAAGGAAATGCCTTCAAACTTTTGGTTGGCAGATATCTGTTTAATGAAATTTAAACTTAGCGTTTCTGCATTGAGGCTTCCAATGTAACTTCCTAAAATTTCGCCATCATGGTAAGTTGAAGTTGTATCTTCCGCTGCTGCGATGAAATAGATTTGATTTTTATATAAAACTGCATCGGTAAATGACACTAACTTTTGGTCGGTTTTTAGTAAAACGATTGAAGTAAATTCAATTTTTGTGGCTTTTGTTAAATCGCTTCCGTAGATTTTAATAACACCATTTTTCTTTGCATTTCCATTTCCTCTATTAAACAAAAACCAGTTTACCCCATTAAAAACAGCTCCTTCAATATTCAAGTTGTCATCGTCTATCTTACAGCTACTTTTAACTTTGGCATATAATGATGACAAGTCTTGCTTAACAACTTTTTTAGAATCTAAGTAATAGGTAATCATTAAATTTCTGTTTGGCGTAGAACCAGAGCCTAAAACATAAAGCGTGTTCTTATAGTTACAAAGCACCTCAAAATCTCGCTTTTTTGCTTTTGGAATATTCTCTAAAACCTTTATCCCTTTTAATAATTCAATCTTATTTAAGGTTTTACTTATGATATTGTATTCATACAAATAAGCACTGTTATCGCCAATTACATATAATAAATTGCCTTTCAAGAGTAATCCTGAGGCAGAACCAATTCCTTTTATGTTGGCATAAACTTGTAATTCTTTATTCATTCTTGTAATTTCGGTCGGTGAGACACCGACCGATAGGTAAAAGAGCTTTTATATGTCCAAGATTCCGAGCAAAAAACTTTAATTACTTTTCAGATTCTAGTATAGATTTAATATCTTTTCCCTTTTTGGTTTTTTTCAATCTATCAGAGAATAAATCATACATTTTATTTAATTGAAATTTCTTCGATTCATCGGATTGATTTGAAAATACCATATGATTAATATTAATAAAAGATGAAAATAGACTTAATGGTATAGGTGAATCAGGATGACTCTTAATAAAAGCTAATGTTAATTCGGGATTATTATAAATTTTTCTGAATTCTTGATGCTCCTTGGTTAAAACACCACCCGCAACAATCTTAGCTTGAGACATTTTTGCACCAGTATCAATAGATAATTCAATAGTCTCCAATACCATAAAATTTAATCCATCAACACCAAAACGAAATTCCTTCTTGTTATATTTTTCTTGCACCTCTGCAACTGTAATTTTATTAGAAACATCAACAAATATAGAAGCGGTATGGTAAAGATTCGAATCCAGAGCCATTTCCCCATTAAACTCAAAAATTCCATTTTTTATAGGAACTGACATTAGTTTAAAAGGCTTAGCATGGATGATAAGGTATGCATAACTGTTTAAACCAACTTTAGCAATATTTCCTCTCACATTATACTTAATTGTTTGCGCAGAACTTGCCAACGCAATTATAGAAATCAATATAACAAAAATGTGTCTTTTATAATTTAGCATATTATTAATTGGACTAAGAACATCTTGATAAGTGTTAGTTATAAATTGCAACTCTCCATACAAAAATCCATATAATGATAATTCTCTTCTTCAGAAACAGCTATATCTCCCAATATACCATAACAACAATTATAACACACTCCTGCATCGGGATTAGTCATCCATCCATCACACACCCCACTTCCTGACATATTACCTCCCATTACATTTTTCATCTCAGCTCTAGTTAGCTCTTTTGCACCAGCAAAGGCCGTTGTGTTTAAAGTTAGTTTTTTCATACTTAGTTTTTTGTTTTTGTTTAAATAATTTTTTTGCCCTTCCATGCCAGGCAAAATATGGCAGCACCAATAACCGTTAATGCTCGTTGCTATATAAATAACTAGGTAAAATTAGCTTCACCTATTTACAAAAGCGATTATTTTAAGAATGAATTAATTCTACTTGGGAATAAATTTATTCCTAAATAATCAAGATATTAGTTATAATTTACCACTATGTTATTTAAGGGATTTGAAGGTGCCAAAGAATTAACCAGAGCCGAACAGAAGAATGTTTATGGCAATGATATAAGAAAATACAGGGATGAAGTGTGCTATAGCCAAGAGCAAATGGCTAATCAACTAGGTATCACACAAAGTGCTTATTATAAAATTGAAGCTGGTGCTGTTAAAATTACAATTGAACGCTTAGAACAAATTGCTAAAATTTTGGGCAAACCAATTGAGGCATTCTTGCAAAAGGAAAAATATAATGAGCAACTAAAAAGCGAGCAAAAGGTTTATATCAATTTAACTGAGTTAGAACTCTTACAAAACACTATCAATCAACAGCAAAACCGAATTGAAGAATTAGAAGCCAAGCTTAAAAGAAGAGATGATAAGATTGAGAAGCTTAAACAACAAATTAATGGCTAAACAGTTAATTAAAATTTTGCAAACCAATCACGCTTGGGTTGCTTAAACGATATGGTTTTTTACATATTCGTTATTGGAGCAGTTTTTGCAATCGGGCTGCTCCATTTTTTTAGTTTTTGTCATCTGAGTATTTAGAAAAATCTCAACAAATAAACCGTAATGCGCAAATCGGTAATATTGTTTATTCAAGTGGTTTTATGTATTTTTGATATACACAGAATAATAAAAATTACACTCATGGAAGCTGTTGGAAAGTTAACAAATCTGCAAATAGAGCTTTTAAAATTGTTTCAATACAATTTACCAGAGAATCAATTGGCTGAAATTAAAAATATGTTGGCAAAATATTTCGCCAATTCTGCTACCACAGAAATGGATAAGCTGTGGGAAGAAAATAAGTGGGATAATGAAACCATGAAAGCTTGGGCATCAGAACACTTAAGAAAGAAATAAATAATTGATGATAGTTGTTTTAGACACGAATGCACTATTAGTTTCACTCCCTAAAAAATTTACATAGTTGTTATTTCGGTCGGTGAGACACCGACCGATAGGTCAAATTGAAACCTCTTTTTATATAACCAACTTATAAATTACAGTCTCTAAATTTTCTGTATCTCTATCTTCACAAAGCAAGAACTCCAAGTTGGAGGTGTTTTCTTTAAAAAAGGAAATGCCTTCAAACTTTTGGTTGGCAGATATCTGTTTAATGAAATTTAAACTTAGCGTTTCTGCATTTAAGCTACCAAGGTAACTTCCCAAAATTTCGCCATCATGGTAAGTTGAGGTTGTGTTTTCCGCAGCTGCGATGAAATAGATTCTATTTTTATGCAAAACGGCATCGGTAAATGAAACTAACTTTTGGTCAGTTTTTAGCAAAACGATGGAAGTAAATTCAATTTTTGTGACTTTTGTTAAATCACTTCCGTAGATTTTAATAACACCATTTTTCTTTGCATTTCCATTTCCTCTGTTAAACAGAAACCAGTCTACTCCATTAAAAATAGCTCCTTCAATATTCAAATTGTCATCATCTATTTTACAGCTACTTTTAACTTTAGCATATAATGATGATAAATCTTGTTGGGCAACCTTTTTAGAATCTAAGTCATAGGTTATCATTACATTTCTGTTTGGTGTAGAACCAGAACCTAAAACATAAAGTGTGTTTTTAAAATTACAAAGCGCCTCAAAATCTCGCTTTTTTGCTTTTGGAATATTCTCTAAAACATTTAAGCCTTTTAATAATTCAATTTTATTTACGGTTTTACTTTTGATATTATACTCGTACAAATAAGCACTGTTATCGCCAATTACATATAATAAATTGCCTTTCAAGAGTAATCCTGAGGCAGAACCAATTCCTTTTATTGTAGCATAAACTCTTAATTCTTTATTCATTCTTGCTATTTCGGTCGGTGAGACACCGACCGATAGGTAAACAACTAAAGCGCTAAATAGGTAGCGCTTTATATTAACGATTTGTAGGTTGCGTGAGGGATTGAAGCGAAAAGCCCACAGCGAAAGCTTTTTCAGCTGAGCGAGGACTTGTAGCAAAAAGCCCGACCCCTTGCGTAGCTTGGGGGCACGCCCAAATCAGTTCTCAGTTTTCAATTAGCAGTTGCGATTTACCAACTGTAAACTGCCCACCGTAAACTGAACTATTTCTTCAATCCAATCTCTCTCAATCTTTCATCTAAATATTCGCCTGCAGTCATGTCGCTATAAACTTTTGGATGTTCTGCATCAATTGTTGAAGGCAAACTTGTTAAATCCATATCTGAACGTGGGTGCAAGAAAAACGGAACAGAAAAACGTGAAGTTTTCATCAGTTCAACTGGCGGATTTACCACTCTGTGCGTAGTAGACCTTAATTTGTTATTGGTTAATCTTTGCAACATGTCTCCAACGTTTACCACGATATCTGTATGATGTGCTTTAATGGGCAACCATTCGTTACTACGAGTTAAAACCTCTAAGCCATCTGCACTTGCGCCAATTAGCAATGTAATTAAGTTAATGTCTTCATGGGCACCAGCACGAACTGCGTCATCTGGCAAGGCTTCTGGATTTTCAATTGGGAAATAGTGTATACCTCTTAAAATTGAGTTTCCGTTATGAACGTGTTTATCGAAATAATCGATTGGCAGTTCTAGATAAGTTGCAATGGCACGCAATAAATGCTTGCCGTTTTCTTCTAGTTTCTGATAAATCTCCCTGGTAACTGGATTAAATTCTGCAATTTCTTCCAAAACTTCATTATCAGGATATTCGCTTTTAATTGGGTCGCCATCCGTAACCTCATTACCTATTTGCCAAAACTCCTTTAAATCTGCAGTTTTAGCTCCTTTTGCAGTTTCTTTTCCCGCACTCGTATACCCACGTTGACCAGCCAATTCTGGTTTTTCGTATTTACGTTTAGTTTCTACAGGCAAAGCAAAAACAGCCTTAATGTTTGCATACAATTTATCAATTAACTCTTGACTAACGCCATGATTGGTGATGGTTACAAAACCAGAATCATTAAAAGCTCTTCCTAATTCGTCAGAAAAATTTTTGCGTTGCTCTTCATTACCATTAATGTAAGTGCCTAAATCAAGGCAAGGAATATAAGGTGTAGACATGTTATTTATTTTAAATGTTATTTAAATTTATAAAAGATATGTTAATAAACATTGGTTTGATAAATTTTACTTGTCTAACAATTTACAAAACAATTTGTTAAGTTATTAACAATAATAATAAATCTCAATTTCAAGTCAAATTGTCAAGGATAAGTCCGTTTTTAAATTCGCAAAACTTTACTGTTTCGTTTTGCGTATCATTACTTAGAAAACGCATTATAAAAATGAAAAGATATATTCTAATAACAATCTTAACCCTACTGTTTATGCAAAATGCCGATGCGCAAAAGCAAAAATTACAAAAAGCTACTTTCGGAATGGGTTGTTTTTGGTGTACTGAAGCTCTTTTTGAACGTTTGAATGGGGTAACAAGTGTTAAATCAGGTTATGAAGGTGGCGATGTTGTAAATCCATCTTATGAAGATGTGTGTACTGGAACTACTAACCATGCTGAAGTTACGGAGATAACTTATGACCCTGCAAAAATTAGTTATGATGAACTATTGGAAGTTTTTTGGAAGAGCCATGACCCAACTACATTAAATAGACAAGGTGCGGATGTGGGTACGCAATATCGTTCGATTATTTTTTATCACTCTGATGAACAAAAAGAAATTGCAACTAAGTATAAAGCTGAATTAAATAAAACAAAGACCTTTGACAATCCAGTAGTAACTGTTATTGAAAAAGCTAAGCCTTTTTATGTTGCCGAAAATTATCATCAAGATTATTTTATTAAAAACGGCGAATTACCTTATTGCAGATTAGTGATTTTACCCAAAATGGAAAAACTGGAAAAATTGTTTAAAGCAAAGCTGAAACATTAATAATTACGTCATTGAGAGCTGAAGTAATGGCTTGAGCGTTTAGAAGCGAAGCAATCTTTTTGGGTTGCAAAACTCAGAAAGCCAACCACTCTTAGCAGATTGCCTGCCTGCGGTAGGCAGGCTTCAGGCGGTAAAGAACCGACCTTCGCAATGACGACCAAACTTTCATTCGCAATTTAATTGTCATTACGCCTAAAATGACAATTTACTTATCATACATCAATGCATCGTTAATTTATAATAGTGACTTTTGTTTTATAAATTGATATAAACAAAATGAGTTTAATAGAAGCCCTAAACTGGCGTTATGCCACTAAGAAAATGAACGGCCAGGCTGTTCCTCAAGATAAAGTAGATTTAATTTTAGAAGCTGCTCGTTTGGCACCAACTTCTTCGGGTCTACAACCTTATAAGGTGATTGTAATTACTAATCCGGACTTAAAACAAACACTTTTAGCACATTCATTTAACCAATCGCAAATTATAGATTCGTCTCACCTGTTGGTTTTTGCCGCTTGGGACACTTACACAGAAGACAGAATTAATGATGTTTTCACACGCACACATAACGAACGTGGAACACCACCAGAAAGCACCACAGATTATCAAAAAATGTTAGTTGGTAATTATGTACCAAGAACTGAAGAAGTGAATTTTAACCACGCAGCCCGTCAAGCTTACATTGGATTTGGAATGGCATTAGCAGAAGCGGCTATCCAAAAAGTTGATGCCACACCTATGGAGGGATTTAACAATGCTGAATACGATAAAATTTTAGGATTGACAGAAAAAGGTTTAAAAAGTGTTGCAATTATGCCTTTGGGTTATCGTGATGAAACTGGCGACTGGTTAGTAAACTTGAAAAAAGTTCGTCAGCCGAAATCAGAATTCATTATCGAGTTCAAATAGAAAAAACAAAATCTATAACGGGTGCCCTGCAATAAGGCATCCGTTTTTTTATGTCTTTTTAATTGTAAAAATATGTTAAAGATTGGTTACAATGCATATCCATCAATCAATAATCAATATATTAGCAAACAATCTACCACTATAATTTAATTGATGAGATTTACAAGAATACTTTTTGCAATCGTTATTTTTTCAGCTTTTTTAAACCAATCTGCCTTTGCACAAGACAGTGTAGTTTTAAATAACATCCTCACCAAAACAAAAAGACTAGCAGAAGAACAGCCAGTAGAAAAAGTTTACTTACATTTTGACAAGCCTTATTATGCAGTAGCTGATACGATGTGGTTTAAAGCTTATGTAACTACAGAGCAAAATTTACCATCTCCTTGGAGCAAAATTGTATATGTAGAAGTTTATAATGCACAAGATTCCTTAATGCAAACCCAAAGGTTGCCCTTAAAAAACAGTGTGGCCAATGGAAATATTGCCCTTAACATGCAAAATTATAAACAAGGCAATTATTATGTGAGGGCATACACCTTATGGATGTTGAATTTTAGCGATGCCTACTTTTTTACTAAGACCATCCCGATAGGCGAAGCAATTGATAAACAAGTGATTACCAATATTTCTTTTAATACCGAGCCAAGCGATAAAGGCTTAAAGACAACTGCCAAAATACAATTTAGAGATATGTCTAAAAAGGCATTGTCCAATAAAACGGTTAATTGGCGGGTGCTTTCTAATTATGATATTTACACAAAAGGTAAGGGAACAACAGACCAAAACGGGATATTAACGGTAGTAGTTACCAGTAAAGCTGGAGAGATAATTACCAAAGGTGATATTATTACCGACATCAGCATTGCTGAAAAAGAAACAGCGACTGCCAGTTTTAAACTAAAGCAAACAGCAAACGATTTTGATGTTCAATTTTTCCCAGAGGGAGGTCAATTAATTAATGGCATACCAAATCAAGTAGGATTTAAAGGCGTTAAAACTTCTGGTTTAAGTATAGATTTTAAAGGAAGTTTGGTAGATGAGTCAGGTAATGAACTAACTACTTTTACCTCATCTTATGCAGGTATGGGCTCATTATTCATGACCCCTGAAACAGGAAAAACTTACAAGGCTAAAATCACATTTAAAGATGGAAGCGTAAAAACATTCGATTTACCGAAAGCAGTTGATGCTGGCATAACCTTACAAATCACCAATTCGAACGCAGAATTTATCAATTTGAAAGTATTGGCAAACAGCCCATATTTTGAAGCCAATAAAGACAAAGGGTTTTTTATTGTTGCTCAAAGTACAAATGTGGTTTATTATGCAGCAAAAGCAGAGCTGAAAAATCAAGTCATTACTACCAAAATGCCAAAAAAGAATTTTCCATCCGGTATTGTTCAGATTACTTTATTTAATGATAAAGGAGAACCAATTAGTGAAAGGTTGAGTTTTGTTTTGCATCAGGAAGCGATGAGTTTAGCTGTTAAATCTGACTTGCCGATTTACAAGCCTCGTCAGAAAGTTAAAATTACTTTAGATGCCAAAAGTGCTGGCTTGCCAACTTTAGGAAATTTTTCTGTTTCAGTAATTGATGAGCAAAAAGTTCCGGTTGATGAAAATAGCGAAACTACTATACTAAGTTCTTTATTACTGACATCAGATTTAAAGGGATACATAGAAAAACCTAATTATTATTTCACCAAAACAGATGAAAAGAAATTAGCTGATTTAGATAAGTTAATGATTACTCAAGGTTACCGTAGGTTTACTTATAAAGATATATTGGCAAATAAATATCCAGTAGTTACTATTGCTCCTGAAGAAGGAATTAGTATCACAGGAACTTTAAGAGACCGTACAGGTATGCCAATTAGAAAAGGTGCCATGCGATTAATGGTTCCTGGTAAACCTATTTCTGCTGAAACAATTACAACTAATATGGGTGTTTTCAGGTTTCAAAATCTAAACCTGCCAGATTCATCGGAAGTGGTTGTTAGTGCAAAATACAATGCAAATGCTGCAAATCTAATGATTATGCTGGATGGGAATCCTAGTCCAATGGCTGGCAAAAACATTAATGTTGCAGACGAAGTTGCGAATATCGATACTGTTTTATCTTCTTACTTAAACAACAGCCAAAAACAGTACAGGTATATGAAAACCCTTAAAACGGTAGAAATTAAAGGGGCTGCAATTAAAAAACCTAGTCATGCAGATCATAGTACATTATCTAGCTTAAGTATGATGCCAGATCATTTATTAAGTGCTGACAGGTTTGTTGGTGGGTGTAACTTCCTTCTAGAATGTTTAAAAACAATGGCTACTGGAATGACATTTGACACGGAAAATTTTTACGTATCAAGAGATTTTAACCAAGGTGGGAGAACACCAGTGCAAGTGTTTATCAATGGAAACCCAGTTGATGCAAGAGACATTAACTCTGTAAATGTTGCAGACCTAGAATCTGTAGAAGTATTTTTGAAAGACGATTTAGGAACTGTAGACCGTGCATACGGTACCAAAGGTGTATTAGTAATCAACACCAAAAAAGCTCCAGTTGGTAAAAAAATAACCAAAGAAGAATTGATGAATATGTTGCCAAAAAACAACATTGTGAATTTTACACCAATGGGCTATGCAAAAGAGCGTGAGTTTTATTCTCCTAAATATATACCCAATGCTATTCCAACAAGCAGCGATTTAAGAACTACTATTTACTGGAATCCTAAATTAATTACTGATGATAAAGGCAATATTAGTTTTGAATTTTTCAATGCTGATGGAAGAGGTGCTTATCGTGTGGTTATAGAAGGCTTTGATAAAAATGGAAATATTGGAAGGGCTGTTTATAGGTATACGGTTAAGTAATAATTGATTAAATTGTCATTCCCTGCCTGTCCGGCAGGCAGGCGAGTTTCTCCCAACGCGACAATGTCATTGAGTTAAGAAAAACTAAAGTAATTTGTCATCCTGAGCGTAGTCGAAGGACAAATTACTTTTGTTTTTGACCGTCGAAAGGTCTTCGACTACGCTCAGACCGACAACTATTTTATTTTAAAACCTCTTTAACACCTTTACACATCTCTACCAACTTTTTATAAGAAGCTTCAGAATTATGCTGCTTTTTAAAATCTATCTCTATGTTTCCTGACGATGATTTCAAATAGAATCTAACACTATCTCCCAAGGCAACTTCCTCATCTTTAATATCGCTAGGAGCTGTAAAGATTTTATCGTCTCCCAATGTCTCCTCTAAATATTTAGTTACTTTTTCTGTTTTCTGCTCAGGATAAGATGCATCCAAGCTATAGCCAGCATCTGTACTCCTAACGCTTATAGAAACGTTATCGTTGTTTCCATTAAAGTTGCAGCTAACTAATAGAGCTGGGATAAGTGCGATTAAATAATATGTTTTTTTCATGTTGTTGTTTTTTGAGTTAATATTTTTTTAAAGGATTGTCATCCAGAACGCAGTGAAGGATCTCTTTTGAAAATTCAACTTTGAGATTCTTCGCGATGCTCAGAATGACAAATCAACAAGAATGACAAAACTCCGTTAATTACTTCCTGCCCTGCCTTTAATATCATCAGTTGCAGTATTTCTATTCCTTGCGGATTTCACGTTCTGATTTCCAAAGTTATAGTTCACCGTAAATGCTGCTCTTCTGCTCATATAATGGTTTACCACGTTTAGGTTTACATTTTGATATTGTAATCTTCCTTCCCAATGGTTGGTTAAGAAGATATCATCCATACTCAACCTGATTTTCAACTTTTTATTCATCAGGCTTTTCTGAATTCCTGCGTTTAAAGCATATTGAGTAATTGTAGTTTCCTCAACCCCGTTTAATCTTGGAGAATTTAACCAAAAGCCGAGTTCTACTGAAAAATTTTGAGGTAACGTAAGTGAGTTATTGGTGTTAAAATTGAAGGCTACTTTACTAGCTTGGTATTTTGCACCTTCTAAGTTCCCATCATTAAATTTGGATAAAAAAGCACTTACATTATTCTGCATTCTCCAAAACTTGGCCACCTTAACAGGAACATATAAATTCGCAGAAAAAGTCTGTGCTCTACCTAAGTTTTTGCGAATTACGTTAATAATTCTAGTTACCTCATTTTGTTGACTTATTTGAGTAATCATATCCTTAGTATCAGCATAATTGAAGGATAAGGAAGCCTCTTTATAACTATATCCAATCTCAAAATTATACGTAAATTGAGGTTTTAGGTATGGATTTCCTTCATCCAAAGCGTAAGGGTCCATATAAAATACAAACGGATTTAACTGTTGGTAGTTAGGTCTATCTACTCTCCTACTAAATGAATAATTGATGCTATTATTCTTATTTAATGTTTGCTGTACGAATACAGTTGGAAATAAAGAGAGATAATTCCTATCCACCACTTTATTACTTGTTACCGAGTTACCATTAGAATGGGTATACTCTGTCCTTAACCCTAATTGCAGTTGCCATTTCTTCCATTCTTTTGCGTAGTTAGTATAAGCGGAATTTATGTTTTCCTTGTAAATAAAATTATTAGATTGGCCAGCAATATTCTGCCAAGTCCCAGCGGAAAGTTGTTCAGATATTAATTCGTTATGGGTAACTACAAAGCTGCTTTTTAACCCAGCTTCTATTCTTACTGTTTTATTAACCGCCCAAGTAAAATCTGTTTTAGCCGCCAAAACATCAATCTTTGCATCGGTAAAGTTCCTTAAAGCTGTAGTTTTGGTTAAGTTGCCAGCATTGTTAAGATATTTTGCATCAAAATTATCGTTCTTTTCATTGCTAAAACCAGAATAATCAGCATCAAAAGTTAAGTTAGTTCCTTCTTTGCTAAAATCGTGTTTAACGTTAAAATTGGCGGTAAGGTTTCCAACTGGAGAATCAGATAATGCCAATTGATTAACTGAATTTTTCGTCTCAGCGCCACCTTGCACCTCCTTAATGCTTGTCTGACTAACATTATCCATAGCTGAATTTATCTTATTTCCATCAACCATTACACCGATAACCGTTTTATCAGATACATAATAGTCCGCTCCCAACTTACCCATATAAGCTTCGCCTTTTGAACGCCTAGCAAAATTCTGATTGAAAGAACTTGCCAAACTACTTGTTAAGGTATTTCGTAAAACGTTGATGTTGTTAAAACCGACTTTCCTGTTAAAAGCCGCTGTTCCATAAATATTCCATTTATCAACCCTGTTGTTAAGCGTTAAACTTAGACCAACTCGATACATATCTTTAGGAAAATTAGGCTGAATTGCCTGTCCGGTGTTTAAAGACAAATTTCCGTTTGTACCAAATGCTTTATTGCGTTTTAGTTTAATATTGATAATTCCAGCAGCACCTGCAGCATCGTATTTTGAGGAAGGATTAGTAATCAATTCTATTGTAGCAATTTGGTCGCTACTCATGTTACTCAATAACGTGGTTACATCTGTGCCAGATAAAAAGTTTGTTTTTCCATCAATCATTACCGTAATACCAGATTTATTATTCAATCTAATCTGGTCGTTTTGCCTATCGACTGTTACGCCTGGCGCTTTCTCCAAAAGTTCCAATGCGCTATTACCAGATGAATTAATGCTGCTCTCCACATTCAAAACAGTTTTATCAACCTTGCGTTCTACATAAGGTTTTATCCCTGTAATAGATACTTCCTTTAAGTTTTTGGTTACACTTTCAATTTTGATGTTAGGCACTTGAACATCAGTTTCAGCAATTGTAAACTTTACTGATTTGGCGCCTTTAAAGCCTACCATATTTACTGCTAGGATATATTCACCAGCTTTAACTTGGTCGAAATTATAGAGACCGTCAAAATCTGTCTGTATACTTTTAACAAATGATGTATCTGGATAATTTAACAACTTAACCAATGCATAAGGTACAGCAGTTGCCTTTTCATCAACAATTTTCCCTGTTATTTTAGCCGTTTTTTGGGCAAAACAAATCCCACACACCAGAAGGCATGTAATTAGCACAATTATGTTTTTCATGATTTCGGTGTTGAGCTATCAATAGAGCAAAGCGAATAGAAATTCTTCGCTTTGCTTATGATGAGTTTCTTTAAGGATTCTCTGTTGCTGGTTTATCTAATTCGCTTTTACATTTTAAGCCATCTTCTGTCATTATCCACTCCCTGTAATTGCTTTCTCTATTATCATCGGTACTGCATCGGTAATAGTAGAAATTAAGATAATTGTAAATATTATTGTTTAATAACAACCTTGTACCTACTGGTACTTTTAATGAAATATGTACTTCCTGATTTCTCCAGATACTTTCTCTTTTCAATCGCAACCTAGGGCTTAAGGTTAACAATGAATCTTTCTGAGTGTATTTGTAATCTATGTTTTGAGCATTACGCAAAGCGATTGGGAATGTTTTACCTTGCGATTCGTAAGTCTGCACCATTGAAGTTTTTCCATTCTCACTTTTTTCAATTTCAATCCTTACATTTCTTGGAACTCTAAAAGGATGGTCATCATTATCATCTACGATAACACGATTTCCAAAATCAAGTTCCTTGATATTATAAGCTAAGCTATCCTCTTTGCTAAATTCCATTCCTTTATCCACATCAATTACATAAGTTGGATAAGTTTTTAACTCATTAGATTGTACCAATTCTGCGTGTTCCTGAAACTCTGCTGAAATTTTAGTAGCAAAATATACAGTAGAAGAAACACCGAACAACCAAATAATCAATAAGGCAAATGAAACAGTTTTGTTGATTGCTTTTTTGTTAAAAGCGACTCTAATGGCAAATAAAACCAATGCTAAAACTGGGATAAATATGGTGATAAATGCTCCGACTAAAATTTCTGTTCTAAAGCCATCATTAATTATAGAAAAAGGGAATCGGTACATATCTTCATCCCAGAAACCAAGAAATCCTGCTAGGCAAATAATTAAAGCAAGCAAGGCAACAAAACCGCTAACTATTAAAACTCCTGCTATAAATTTCATAATTATTTTACCCGAAACCGTTATAAAAGTTCCTATAACCCTTAAAAGCTCTGTTATAAAATTTCCCGAATTCCTCATCAATGGTTGAAAGTGTTCGTTAGCCGCCTTCATTTTTTCGTTAAATGCTGCTAATTCCTCTTCGAAACTTTTCTTGTAACCATAAAGATTAGTAGCCTCGCCTTTCATTGCCATCTTTTCAGACCTTGTTATCGCCCTTGGCATAACTACCCATAAAATGATGTAAGCCAAAATACCTGCTCCACTTAAAAGAATTGATAGTAATGCAAATAATCTAATCCATCGAGCTTCAGTATTAAGGTAATAACCTAAACCCGCACATACCCCTGCAATCATCCCTTCATCTGTATCACGATACAATTTCTTTTCACCTTCATAAGCTGATGATTTGGTAGCTTTTGGTGCTTCTTCTTCATCTTCCTCTGTCTGAAAATCTTGAACACGACCCATTTGTGCCATTACGCCTTCTACATCGGCTAATTCAATCACTTGCTTTTGGCCCGCTATTAATATTTCAGCAAACATTTCCGCAATGCGATTTTCTATATCGGTTACTATTTCGAAATCATCTGCATTTTTAGTGAAATGCATTTTAATTTCATTTAAATAGGTCATTAAAATCTCATATGCACCCTCTTCAATGTGAATGATGGAATTGCCTATATTTATGATGAGTGTCTTTTTCATGTTTCTTTAATTTTGAGTGTCAGCTAATTTTTGAGCACCATTTTGAGAAGTGGTAATGGCATAAGCCAATTCTTGCCAAGTGGTATCCAATTGTTTTAAAAATTGAGTTCCTTCTGCAGTAAGCACATAATATTTACGTGGCG
Organism: Pedobacter frigiditerrae; assembly: GCF_032678705.1. Classification (NCBI taxonomy): domain Bacteria; kingdom Pseudomonadati; phylum Bacteroidota; class Sphingobacteriia; order Sphingobacteriales; family Sphingobacteriaceae; genus Pedobacter; species Pedobacter frigiditerrae. The sequence goes on from NZ_JAVTSS010000002.1 coordinate 212,829, forward strand.
GACCAGAAGTAGACTCGACCCAGTTATAACTTAACAACCCATTATTCTTTAATCGAGTAAGCAAGGGATATAATGTTCCTTCTACCACAAGTAGTTTTGCTTGCTTTAATTCTGCGATAATATCTGAAGCGTAAATCTCTCCCCTAGATATAATTAAAAGCACACAATATTCGAGTATGCCTTTTCGCATTTGCGTTTGCGTATTTTCTGCTATCATAAAACAAAGATATATGTTTCGTATAGTATTATGCAATACATAGTACTATATTTTTATTGATTTATTATTCAAATTGCTGATTTACAGTGTAATAATTTTTACTTAAAATTCTAAGAAACAACGATTTATTCCAAAACTTGTTAAAATACATCGAATAATTCTCTATTAAATCTATAGAATTACTACATTTAGGTTTTTAATTTCGAGATGAGTTTAGGCTACAAAAAGATAGTTGTTAAGGTTGGTTCTAATGTAATTACACAAGCTAATGGTTTGCCAGATGAGCATAGGATAAATCACTTGGTTAATCAATTAGCGACTATCAAAAAGCAAGGTATAGAGGTTATTTTGGTTTCTTCTGGTGCGGTTGCATCTGGCAGAAGCTTAATTCAAATAGCCGAAAAGCAAGATGCCGTAACCACAAGGCAATTATTAGCTGCAATTGGCCAAGTAAAATTGATTAATACTTATGCTAATTTTTTTGCCGAACATGCTATCAAATGTGCTCAAGTTTTAGTTACCAAAGAAGATTTTAGAGACAGGGCCCATTACCTGAATATGAAAAATTGTATGCAAATTTTGTTGCAGCACAATGTAATTCCTGTGGTAAATGAAAACGATGTAGTTTCGGTAACAGAGTTGATGTTTACTGATAATGACGAATTAGCTGGATTAATTGCTTCGATGTTAAATGCCGATGCGCTGATTATTTTATCAAACGTGAATGGCATTTACAATGGCGACCCAAAAGTAGAGGGTTCTAAAGTTATTGAAGAAATTAAAGGTTCTATCACAAATTTAGCCTCATTTATTAGCACTGGAAAATCGCAATTTGGTAGAGGTGGAATGGTTACCAAATCTACCATGGCGCAAAAAGTAGCTAAATTGGGCATAACAGTACACATCGCCAACGGCACAACTGACAATGTTTTAACGACATTGTTAAATGAAAAATTAGTTCATACTCGTTTTGTTCCAGAGAAAAGTAAATCTGGAAAGAAAAAATGGATTGCTCATTCAGAAACCAATGCAAAAGGGATTGTTCAATTGAACAATGGCGCAAAAGAGGTTTTAACTTCTGGCAAGGCAACCAGTTTATTACCTATCGGAATTATTGAAATTAAATCAGACTTCCTAAAAGGTGATATCATTAAAATTGTTGATGAAGATGATAACCTAATTGGTTTAGGAATAGCAGAATACGGTTCAGACAAGGCAAGAGAAAGAATTGGACAGAAAAAACAAAAGGCTTTGGTACACTACGATTATTTGTATTTGAGCTAAAAGACTAAAGCATAAAGACCAAAGGTTTACAGGACTTGATACCTGATACTTACTACTTGATACTACTATAATGGATTACAACATATACTTCGAGAAAGCACAACAAGCAAGTCGCACCATAACAGGTTTAGCTAAAGAAAAAATAGATTCTATTTTATTCGATTTAGGCTTAGCTTTAGTTAGCAATGCTGATGAAATACTAATTGCAAATGCAAAGGATTTAGCTAAAATGCCTATCGAAGACCCAAAATACGATAGGTTAAAACTAACGACAGAAAGAATTGAAGGCATTGCAAAAGACATAGAAAATGTTGCCAAATTAAATAGTCCATTAGGAGATGTACTTTCTGCAAAAAGATTAGAAAACCAACTCCATATACAAAAAGTAAGAGTCCCATTAGGCGTTGTTGGTGTAATTTACGAGGCGAGACCAAATGTTACTGCCGATGTATTTTCGCTCTGCTTTAAAACTGGAAATGTAGCCGTTTTAAAAGGCGGTAGTGATGCAGAATTTTCAAATATTGCCATTACAAAAATTATCCATCAAGTATTAGAAAAGCATCAAATTAATATCGATGTTTTGACTTTATTACCCGCAGAAAGGGCTGCAACAGAAGCTTTATTAAATGCTAGGGGATTTGTAGATGTACTAATTCCAAGGGGAAGTCAATCGCTAATTAATTATGTGAGAGAGCACAGCAAAATTCCTGTAATAGAAACTGGTGCTGGCATCGTACACACTTATTTTGATGAAACAGGAGATTTGGAAAAAGGAAAAGCAATTATTCTAAATGCAAAAACCAGAAGAGTAAGTGTTTGTAACGCCCTAGACTGTGTATTGATAAATGAAGATAGACTGAGTGACATTGCTGAGCTTTTATCGCCATTGGCCGACAAAGAAGTCGAGCTTTTTGCGGACGAAAGAAGTTATGATATTTTAAAAGCAAGTTATCCATCGACGCTGTTAAATCGAGCTTTGCCAGAACATTTCGGAACTGAGTTTTTATCCTTAAAAATGGCTGTAAAAGTTGTTAGAGATTTAGATGAGGCTCTAGATCACATTGCAAATTATAGCTCTAAACATAGTGAGGCCATTATTTCTGAAGATGCCAAACATATTGCTCAATTTTTGAACCAAGTAGATGCCGCAGCAGTTTACGCCAATACCTCTACAGCTTTTACGGATGGTGCTCAATTTGGTTTAGGTGCAGAAATAGGAATTAGCACACAAAAACTCCACGCTCGTGGACCAATGGGTTTAGAAGAATTAACGAGCTATAAATGGATTGTCCAAGGAAATGGACAAGTTAGAATTTAGAATAATACCTAAACACTATTAAAATTTCGGTAATATAAATTAATCAACGGTTTACAATAGTATTGATGTATCTATTTCTTTGAATACATTTTTCACAATTTAAATTAATTGCTGAAACTACTATTTAATTTTTATCAGGTTAAATAATATTTTTTAGCTTTACAGCTCCTCCCTATTGCAATTATTTTAATATAAAAATGTCTTTAAACTCAGCAAAGACCAACAAATTATTGTAATAATGACAAACTGTAAAAATTGTAATTTTCAAATTGAACATAACTATTGTGCTCAATGTGGCCATGCTGCACAACTTAAACAAATTGACAAGCATTATATTTCGCATGAAATACAACATCTAATACATTTTGAAAAGGGAATATTTTTTACGATAAAAGAATTATTCATTAGGCCTGGAGAAACTGTAAGGATTTTTTTAAGGGAAGACCGAACTAAGCACATGAAACCAATAGCTTTTTTGGCTATAACCACTGTATTGCTTAGTTTAATAGGTAGGTATTTCAATCCAGAGCCAAAAGGCCTTCCACTATATTGGCCGTATACAAATTCTTATGTAAAAGCTATAGAAAATTGGTTTGGCTCACATATTAATTATAACTACTTATCTATATCTTTTTTTGCTGCTGCTTGGATAAAATTGTTTTTCAGAAAACATAATTATAGTTTTTACGAAATAATAACTTTAATGTGCTTTCTAGCGGGAGAAATGTTTGTTTTTTATATTTTTTTAATACCCTTTTATAACATCTTTAATTATTATGCTTTACAAAGCTTAGCCTTTATAATTGCTTGGTTTTATCCTGCACTTGCTATTGGACAATTTTTTAACGAAAAAAAAATTCAGAATTACATAAAAGGTTTTTTCGGCGTTTTTTTGGGCTACACTACAGCTTCTGTTATTAAAATAGTAATAGGTTTAATTATTTATTATGCTATTACTTTTTTTTAATAATGTTCATCATTTAGTAGCTAACTCTTTAGCGTAATTACTAGCTCCATTTACATCAACTGTTTCACCAAGATATTTTGGTTTTCTATTCCTCATTACATCAAAAACAGCTTTTGTAATAGATAGTTTCTCTCTAAATGTATAATATTTGTAGCCTGGATAAATGCCTTGATTTGCGCTGTAACCATAAGATTTTACACCTAATCTATCTCCGATATAAATACACCTATTTAAGTGATATTGTTGCGAAACCAGAACTGCCATATCAACTTTAAAAATATGTTTTGCTCGGTACATGGTAGAATAACTATCGAAACCTGCATAGTCAATATAAATTTTATTGGTATCAACTCCATTTTCATAGCAGTACAGTTTCATTACCGTAAGCTCGTCATGTTCATCTCTACCATTATCTCCAGAAAGTAGAATTTTATCAACTTTGTTGTTTTTATAGAGCAAAATGCCAGCGTCTAACCTGTCTTTTAAATACCTACTTGGTTTATCTCCATTTATTCCAGCTCCAAAAATAATGGCAACTTTGGTCTTAGGCAAATCATCTATTTTAGTATAAATAACGTTTTCTGTTTTAGAATTAACGATGTAATTGCTTATTAAAATTATGGCAATAGCTGTTAAACATAAAATGATTAAGGCTAGTATGAACTTTTTAAGTTTTTTCATTTTGAATAGATTTGGCAACGACATTTTATTTCAATTATAATTAATTTGTTAAGGATTGTTATTATAGAATTTTTGTGTCTTTTTCAAAAATCCCTTCCAACCTTTTTTGGTTCATTATAAATGCAAGCGTAGTACAAGCAAAAACGGTTATCCAAATGCAAATAATTCGAGTGAATTCTAGTTTAATCATATAAAATAGACAGATTAAAGGAAAGGATAAGAATAATACACTGAAACAGGTTCCTGCCAAAAAAGAGAGAAAAGTTTTCGCAAAACCCTCAAACCTATTCCCCATTAAACCTAAAATAATAGCTGAAATTGGCATCCCAAAAATGGCGAAATAAGGAAAAATTGCACTTTCCACGATGTGGATTTTTATAGGTGCAAACAGGAAATAATTTACGCCAACATACATTAAAATGAAGTAAGGCATTAAGAATTTAAAAACCTTGAATGATTTACGTGTCTTGTCTTCGAAATCTGGCGTACCAATTACCAGTGGCTTATCGTTTTGTTCTCTTAACTCAAATTGGTGGTTATCATTTTTAACCGCATAGCCCAAAATACTAATCAAATCGCCATTTTTTAAAGTTCTTTCGGTATAACGGATATCATCTACAGCGTATTTTATGCTATGTAAAGTGTCTGTTTTGGCAGGTAGAAAGGCTAAGTTTAGCTGCGTGATGAATACTTTTATTTTTCCAGTTGCATCACTTAAATAAAAATCCTGAAATTCTGTTTTATTGAGTGTGCTGTTTATATGTTCTGAACCTGTGTCGCTATCGTAGGTAATGTTTCCCTCCTCGTATACATAGGCAATACAATCTTGTTTAAAATACGGGGTTTCGAAATTTTTTGGCGCATTAATAGTTCCTTCAATTTTTACTATTCCTTCTTCAAGTTCATAAATAGGTTTTGGTTTTTTATTAATGAACGTTCTTTGTGTTTTAGTTAAAAAAAATACTATTGCCAAAACTATTAAAGGAAAAACCGGAACAATATATCGGTTAGAAAAAACCAAAGTAAAAATAGTCACGATAGTTCCTATTACTAACCAAACGAAGATGTGAGAAAAACAGCTTTTCATCTTAGTTTGATTGCGATTTGTCTTTAATTTTCATTATCCAATTATCCAATATTTTAAAAAAACCAAGAAAATAATGGCTGCAAAAACCCCAGAGATTGCTAAGTTCCTTTTAGCCAATGCATTTTGTTTTACAACAATTAAGCAAATGGCTTCGATTAGCAAATACAATAACCATAAACATGTAAAACAGGCACTGGTGTATATGGCAGCGAGAATTCCAGATCCGCCCCAACTTATATAACATATTAAAAATAGAAGAGCAATACCCGCGAATAATATCAATATTCGTAATCGAATATGCTTAATGACATTAACATTTTGTTGTGCTTTTTTAATTGTATATCTCACTAAAAAAATCATTACGATTAGCAAAATTGGTAGTATGAAAACCACAAATGGTAAGGCCATAATTATTTAATTAACTGTTTTCTATCTATTCACATCTCTATAATACCAACCAGGCAAAATATGGCCTCCACCTTATCAGAAATCTCATTATGATATAAGCTATAAAAGGTAGTGCCTCAAAGGTGAATTTTTCGCTTTCATCAACCTGCACTTCGTCTTTTCCTTTCTAGGGCCTCATATTTGTCAATTAAAGGCCTAACCTGATCAGAAAATGAATAATAGCTATCGCTGTCAAAATCAATAAGATAGATTTTTTTGAACTTCAGCTTAGTTTTTATAGTCGAAATTTTTACCAATTCGCCTTTCTCGTTATTTGCCAAATGGTCAAAATAATTCCAATTGCCAATATAATCTCCCGTTAGTAGGTTTGCGCTTGCTTCGCCACTACCATCATTAGCGGCATTACCAAATGCGTAATCTGTTATTCCAATTACTCGAATGCGCTTTTCTAATTTCTCGTACCTAAACTGACAAGCATAGCCATTTCTCATCCAACTTACCCTTAATTCAAATCCGTTTCGGGTAGGTTTGAAATAGGTATTGTCGCTTGACATTTCAAGCGTTTTACTTTTTAACTTTTTAAAGTTTTGGGTTGATAAACGACAAACTATTTTAAACTCTTTTTGGTCGATGTAAACCGTATCGTTTTTTCCATCAAAATCGATGTCTTTAACTAGTTTTTCTTGAGCAAAGGCCGAGTTAGTTACTATGAAAAGTAAAAGGATAAAAATTTTGTTCTTCATACGTCAAGTTTATTTGTTTGTAGCTTTAGCATGATATTTATTCCTTAGAACTATTTATAAATTCAGCAGGCGTATAAGTAACTCTTGCGAAGTTTTTCATTATAAGTTCAGAGGCAACAACCCTGCCACCTTCAAATTTTAATATTTTATCTCTCCAGATTTCGTTTTTTCGATAAAACTGATTTTCAATCTTTAGAAACTGATGATTTTTTCCTCGATGTGATAAGCATAATCGAGCTCAGTATTTATTCTAAGTTCGCCTTCTAAACATTTCTCAGTAAACCAAAGGTTAATTTGAAAAGTATGTTCAGTGTTGTTCGTAAATTGATAACCCCAATACAAATTATTATCAGGATCTTGACCATTGCCTATCGCTTTTGGAACAGGAACGATGCCCTGGTATTTATTATCACAAAGCGCCACAAAAACATGGATTGTTTTGGTTGATGTATCAAAATTTGATACATTTTTAACCTGAGTTTTAGGTGATATTGCCTGCTTCGGTTTGGCGTCGCAACTGGTAGCTAGTGCGATAAACACCATGCATATTTTTATTAGTTTCATAGGTTTGGTTATTAAAGATTGAGAAGTTAGGTGTGATTCCAAATTTCGGTTCCATTAAATCTTTTTGTCATGATATGCTTCTGCTTTGTTAAAAACAATCTAAATTCTTCAAGTTCTTCATTATTCTTAAATGATGCCTTTGGAAGGATATAATGTTTTTTATTGATAAATAAAAAGATAAACTCATCGTTTTCAGCTTTTTTGGCAAATGCTCCCCAATAAACAAAGCCATCTCGTTCGCTTCTGCTGTTTTGTTCACTAAGCTGTTGTTTGTAAGCTAGTCCTTGGGTTATTAAATTAACCGTAAAATTGCCTTTATAAAACGGGCTTTTCCTAAATGCATAAATAGGTAGGCAATAGTAGTTTATCGCAGCTACCATTAACATCAGGCTCCAAAATATCCAACTCATCATCAATATAAACTGCAATATATTTAATACTTGTGCATTGCTTTCATTGGGTTTCAATAAGAGCCAAAATAAACCACCTAAGCCAAAAATAAAGCAACTAAAAAGGAGCATAAAATACTTCGCCTTAGGTGTGGGAAAAACATTGAAACGATAAGCCATTTTTAGCTGATCTTGGGTATAAGTATAGTTTAAGGTTATTTGCATTTTGGCATAGTTTTTTATTGATGGCAATCAAAAAAATAACGTATACCTATTTATGTTATGGTAACCCAGCCAAGTTCTAGTTTAATCGCTATCATCACCTACATTTCAATTTTAACTCCATGTTTCACAAAAAGATTATTTAGCTAAGCTCTTTTTGTGTTGCCAACAACTTAAATGTTAGCTGACTTAAGCCTACTTGAAGATTTTGGAGGTAAAGTTTCTTAGTTTATATCTTTTTGAAAGAATATGATTTAGATTTTGACTGAATCAGATATGGGCAAAGGTTTCTACGTTTGGATAAAAAATTCATAGATTTTATAGGTCAACATCGTTTGAATTTAACTGCAGAAATTTAATTACTCAGTAAACCCATTTTGGTAACACAACAATTATACATTACAGGCTTATGCCCTGCATATAAAAAATTAATGGCTGTATGATTTTCCAGACTAAAATTTGCGAAATTTAGATAAACCACAAATTTTATCAATAAAAAAGTGTGTATAAGATTAATTTTAGGCAAAAAAACACAAACTAAGAATAATTTAACAACTTATAAATCATTGGCTTAAGTTTTGATGTAGAAAAAATATCTACCCTAAAACATCTACCTATGATTATTAAATTACCTATTCACTTTTCTTATGCAAGGCATAAGGAGGCAAGAGTTCATAAGCCTTTAACGCTTAAAGAGAAAATAAAAGCAGACAGAATAGTAATGACTATTATGATGCTCATTATGATTACACTAGCTATTGCCTTTGTATAGAATCTTACAAAAGAAGCGTATCTATTCTGTGCGCTTGTACCATATTTAAGTTAGGTGACCAACTAAAAATAGTAAAATGCCCATCTTGTGAAGCAACTAATGCTTGTGCGTTTCTTTGGTCGTATATAAATTGGGCAGCAGATAGATGCCTTGTCCCTCCTATTTTTGCTGGATGAACAACAATTGCATCACCACCGCTAATTGGCTCAGAATAAGACAATTCTTGAATATGGCCACTACTATTTGCTCTTCCAGTTTTTGCGCCAAAAGCTAAAAGTTCGTACTCATCTGTTATTAAAGTTGCACCGTCAATAGCAGTTAATCCAGCTAAGTGGTCAACCTCTCTTTTTAATGCACTTTGCCAAAAAATCTCACTAGAGTTTGTGTCTTTCTTTACTAAATCTGCCAAACCCCTAAAGCTAGGTTCTAAAGCATAACTAATTGGATGAATAATGGATTGTTTCCAATCAGCCGAACCATGCGGAACCACCAAAACTGCTCCGCCACGTCCATGTGCCCTCATTGAAACTGCCAACTGGATTAAAATATTTGCCGAATCGTTCCAGTAAGAATGTGCCGTTAAATCTAAAAGCGAAAGTAACATTGATGGGCAATCTGCATTTGAAGCACTTTTCTCTTCTACGATTTTGATTTGGTCGCCTTTTAAAACAGCAACGTTGGTATATTTTCCGAAGCCATAAATTCTGCGATGTTTGATGACCAACAGACCTGGCTCTGATACATCGACCACAAAACAATAGTTGGGAATATTTAAAGTTGTACCCCAAACATGCAAGTTGTAACCATCATGCCAAACCCCAATATGGATACCGCCACGCTCTACTCCTGGTGCCATTTTGGTTAAAACATTAGGATTAAGTGGTAAGGTATGATTAAAAATCAAAGGTTTACCCGCTTGTTCTGGCGGTAAAAAAGCAATCGATATTTTTGGGGAATGGCCTTCTTCTTTGCGTAGACTTGCCCAAAATGCAGAATCCAAAATTGCCTCAATTACCCTTGCAGGAGGTTGCGGTGCCAAATCCAATTCGCCTTTGGCATTAGCTTCTGCTAAATGTTTGGCGAAGTGTGCTTCGATTCTTGGTGCTACAAGTTTTGCAGCCTGATAAGTTGCTCGGTTTACCATTTTACTAAGTTAAGTGTTTTGTTTATTCTGAAAAGTTGGATTAAAGTAAAATGTATAAATGGGTGAAAAAATTGTTTTATTGTTAAACTGTTCTATTGTTAACTGTAAATTGGCAATTGCTAACTGAACTATGAATGGTTTTATGGCACAGTCTTTTAATTTTAAACCCGACAAAAACGGAAATACTTTTTGTCTCAGAAGGACCTTCGACTACGCTCAGGGTGACAAGACAAAAAGATTGTAGTAGATGGCGGGACTTTCCTATCCCAAAAACCAATTCCGTTCATTTTCAAAACAAAAAACTTCGGTCTTTCGGTCTTACTGACTTTTTCTGACTTCAAACAAACTTCTTATCCTACATCAATGAATTGGATTTTGACCGACCTTATCTTTGTATTAATAAATAACAAATAGTTATGGCACAAACAGTATTGCACAAAGCCAACACTCGAGGAGTGGCAAATCATGGCTGGTTAAAAAGTTATCAAAGTTTCAGCTTTGCTGGATATTACAACCCAGAGCGAATTAATTTTGGGGCTTTAAGAGTTCTTAATGATGATATCGTAACAGGTGGAATGGGTTTCGGTGAACATCCTCATGATAATATGGAAATCATCTCTATTCCGTTAGAAGGAGAACTACAACATAAAGATAGCATGGGAAATACTGCAACCATTAAAGCTGGTGAAATACAGGTAATGAGTGCTGGGACAGGAATTTATCACTCAGAATACAATTCAGACCCTAAAAATCCTGCTAAGTTTTTGCAGATTTGGTTGTTTCCAAACAAGAGGAATGTAACGCCAAGGTACGACCAGATTTTATTAAACAATACCGATAAAAAAAATGAGTTTGTACAGGTTTTATCGCCTAATGCTGACGATGCTGGCGTATGGATTTACCAAGATGCTTGGTTTAATTTAGCTCGTTTTGATGCAGGAAACACTAAAAATTATACGCTAAATAAAAAAGGAAATGGCGTTTATGTTTTTGTATTGAAAGGACAAGTTGAAGTTAACGGAGAAGAATTAGATGAGAGAGATGGTTTAGGAATATGGGACACAGAAAATTTTGAAGTGAAAGCAATTGCTGATGCTCAATTTTTATTGATGGAAGTGCCTATGGAATTCTAGTTGGCTCATTAGTTCAATAGTAAATAGTTCATTAGTGGATTTGATAATTTGTAAATAGTATGGATGTAATTGAAATATTAATTGTTGGAACTAACCAACCTATAATGGAAACCATTGCTAGGCTAATTGATAAAGAGGGAACTTGGAAAGCAACAGTGAGTTTTTCTTTTGATGATGCTTGCAAAGTCTGTTTGAGCAAGGATTTTAAGCTAGCACTAATTGGTGCTGGACTTACAGATAAAGAAGAATTACAATTAAAAGCTTATTTAAATGAACTGAAGCCTAGCTTACCAATTGTTAAACATTATGGTGGTGGGAGCGGTTTATTATTTGCAGAAATCCATCAGGCATTAGCTTGATGGATTTTTCTATGCCAATAAAAGCATATGAATAAAATCTCTAAATTTTACTGTGTTTAGAGGTTTTGCTAAGAAATAATCTATACCAATATCTCTTTTTAGATTTTCTTCTGGAATTGAAGTTGTAGAAATAACAATTATAGGTGTATCTTTTGAAATCTCCTTCATTCTTCTTGAAGCTTCAAAACCATCCATCACTGGCATGTACAAATCCATAATCACTAAGCTAAAAGATGTTTTTTTAAACTTCTCAATGGCTTCAAAACCATCTACAGCAACAACTAATTCAAATTGATAATCTTTTAATAAATGTTGAATTAACCTTACACTCATAGGCTCATCTTCAACTATTAAAATCTTTTTCTTTTTGGCTAGATAATCTTTAAAATTTAGTCTCACTAGGGCGTAACGTTAATCATTAATGTAAATATAAATAATGAATTGCTATTTACAATAGAAGTTTAACTTATGGATATAAAAATATATGTTATAACACATATTTTTTACTATAAATTAGAATTATCATATTATAAGCTGTTGATAAGATGAAAGTTATTAAAAAATCATATCTTTTTCAATACAACTATTTGCTCTCTTTTTTTTTGCGTTAATTTTTGTGTTTTCCTTATGGCTGAAGTAAAATCTGTAAATTAACTATAACGGCACAAAAGTTGTTAATAGGTTCATAACAAAAAAAACAAGTACATATGATTATGAAAAAACTACTTTTTACTCTTGTTGCTATTGCAACACTAACTACAATGAGCATTACAAATGCTAAAGCTCAAGATTACAAAAATGCTATTGGTGGCCGTTTTGGAAGCTACAATGGTATTACCTTTAAAACAGGCCTTAACAAAGGAGCAATGTTAGAACTTATTGGCAACTTTAGAAGTAACAAAAATTTTAGTTGGGCACAAGTAACAGGCTTATATGAAGTATACAATCCAATTGGTGGCGCACCTGGATTAAAATGGTACTATGGTGCTGGTGCAAGTATTGGTTCTGTTAAAAATAAATTTATTGATGAAAGCGACGTTTACTTAGGCGTAAATGGCGTTTTAGGTTTAGATTATAAATTTAATGGTGCTCCCATTAACTTATCTCTAGATTGGATACCAACTTTAAGATTAACTCCTGACACTGATTTTTACAGCGGTGATATTGGTTTAGGTGTTCGTTTTACTTTCTAAGCTATCAAATCTTATTTGCTCAACATAGTGAGCACAAAAAAGTCCCAGCAGAATTACTGGGACTTTTTTTTTATAATGCGTGAAATAAAATCGTCTAAATTCCCATCCACTTTTTGCGAACAGCCAATTGCTGAGGTGTTGCACTTTCATTGAAAGTTGCTTTAAACCTTACACTTTCATTAGCAGTTAAAATAACATTCAACTCTTTTTTAAGGCCATCTCTAATGATGCTGACTTTTACTGCATCACCAACTTTTTTATTGGTTATCACAGCCATTCTTTCGATGCTTGCTTCTGCTGGGACATCATCAATAGAAACAATTTCATCATTTACGTTTACGCCACCATTCCAAGCTCCAGAACCACGGGCAACTGAACCGATAACTACTTTAGCACCACCTGCAGCTGCCATCCTGCCTGTTGATGCACCAAAATATGGAACACTTTTACCTTCGTTTTCATTAACTACATCAATACCAGCGTACGCAAAATATTTAGCATATTCTACCGGAGCTGTTCCTGTTACATATTTATCCCAAAAACTTGTAAAGCTAATGCCACTAATCTTTTCAACCATTGCTTTAAATTCTGCATCGGTATAACCACGTTTTAAAGTTTTGCATTGTAAATACATTGCTTTCATGACATCGTCTAAGCTTTTTGCGCCCTTCGTAGCATTAATGATTTCTAAATCCATCAAATTACCAATCACTTGACCTTTTGTATAATAAGAAATAAACGTATTATTTCCGTTTTCTGATGGACGATAAGCTGGATTAATCCAAGCGTTAAAACTAGATTCTGCTGCAGAATTGATTTTTGCACCTGGTGTATTCATCACTGTTCCAATTGTGCCTAAATTACTATTTACAAAGGCTTCTGGATTAGCAAAACCTGCTCTTAGCATCACCTTTATTGGGTAATAAGAAGTGAAACCTTCTGCAATCCAAAGATTAGTTGTATAATTTTCATTATCATAATCAAATGGACCTAATGCTATAGGGCGTAATCTTTTCACATTCCATAAATGGAAATACTCATGAGCAACTAAGCCTAAAAACCCTTGATAACCTCTTTCACTACCATAGGCATTTCTACTTGCGCCTAAAACAGTAGAATTTAAATGCTCTAATCCACCCCCACCTTGTGCGTAATTATGTACAATAAATGTATAATGCTTATTCGGGTTTTCGCCAAAAATTGCAGTTTCTTGTTCTACAATTTTAGCCATATCAACTTTTAAACGTTCTTTGTCATAGTTTCCGCCACCATACATGGCAACTTCATGCCTAACTCCAGCGGCATTAAATTCAAATACATCTTGTGTACCTACTTCAATAGGGCTATCAAATAGGATATCAAAATCTGAAGCTGTATAAGTAAATTTCTGTCCTGCAACTGGCTCTAAACCCGTACTTACTTTATCCCAATTTCCAAAAGGAACAATTTTTACCGTACTAGGTGTTTTAATCATCCCTGCTGGGTACATAAAAATACTTGCAGAAGAAAGAAATGCATGTGAAGCATCTATAAATGCTGTACGAACTGAAATTTCAAAAGCATAAACACGGTAATTAATTTTTACTGCATTTGTTTTAGCATTAAAAACTCTCCAAGTATTTTTGTTTACTTTTTCTACTTTAACTGCTTTGCCATTTGATGTTGCTCCAAAGCCTTCTACACTTTTAGCAAACTCACGAACAAGGTAAGAACCTGGTGTCCAAACAGGCATTTTTACATCAACATATGCTTTTGTGGCAATGCCAGAGATATTCATCTCCACTTCTGCATAATGTGCTTGTGGTTCTTTAAAGCTTACTTCGAAACCTATTTTAACTTGAGATTTAGCTGCCATGGTAATTGATAGTAATGCTACTATTCCTAAAATTGATTTTTTTATATTCATAGTTGAAATATTTGACTACAAAAATATAATTTATTTATTTTTTTGATTGGTATTTAAAAATTAAGGTGTAACATATTAAGTACATCAAATGATAACACAAACAATTAAATAATTTTGTGCGTTACCCTAATCAACACACACATACATGAAAGTTAGATATATCATTTACACACTCTTACTATTAGGGCTTGCCTATCTAGTTTACTATAGAATTTCTGAAAACAAAAAAATTGCTGGAGAAGGAGGGCCAAAAGGAGGTGCCGCTGGAAAGGAAGGTAAAGGTGGGCCTGGTGGAAAAGGCGGACCTAGCGGTCCAGGTATCTCTGTGGAAGGTATTATAGTAAAAACTGTTTCTTTTGATAACAGATTAGAGGTTTCTGGTAGTATTGAAGCCAATGAATCTGTTGTGTTAAGAAGTGAAGTTGCGGGCTTGGTGACTGGAATTTACTTTAAAGAAGGGAGCAATGTAAGCAAGGGTAGCGTTTTGGTTAAAGTAAATGACAGAGATATTCAAGCGCAATTGAGAGAGGCTTTATCTAAACAAAATTTATCAGCTACTAATGAAAATAGAGCTAAACAACTTTTACAAAAAGGTGCTATTAGTCAAGCAGAATATGATACGGCTTTGGCCGATTTACAAACGTTAAAGGCACAGGCACAATTAATTAGAGCCCAACTGGCTAAAACTTCTGTTATAGCTCCATTTAGCGGAAAAATTGGTTTAAGATCAATTTCTGTTGGAGAGTATCTAACACCTTCTACAACAATAGCTAATTTATCTAGCATTAATCCTGTAAAAATTAGCTTCTCTGTTCCAGAAAAATATGTTGGCCAAATCTCTTTAAATTCTAGCATTACATTTACTACAGACGCCTCTGGAAAAACTTATACAGGAAAGGTTTTCGCAATCGAACCAGGCATTAATCAACAAACTAGAACATTACAAATAAAAGCATTGGCTCAAAACCCTAACGGAGAACTTTTGCCAGGTGCATTTGCTAAAATCAAACTGGCACTAAAAACCCTAGATAATGCTATTCTCATTCCTACTGAAGCAGTAATTCCAGTATTAAAAGGGAAAATTGTTTACATAAGTAAAGATGGTAAGGCAAAACAAGTTAATGTTGAAGCTGGTACTAGAACAGCCGAAAGTGTTGTAATCACCTCTGGTTTAAACGTTGGTGATACTGTTTTAACAACAGGCGCCATGTCATTAAAACCAGATGCACCTGTGAAAGTAAAATTAGCAAAAACTAAGCAATGAGCATTTCAACCACCAGTATAAAACGACCGGTTCTTGCCATTGTAATGAATCTGGTTATTATCCTTTTTGGGGTAATTGGCTATAATTTTTTAGGAATAAGAGAATACCCATCTATTGACCCAACAGTAGTTTCTGTTAGAACTTCTTATCCAGGAGCAAACTCAGATATTATTGAATCTCAAATTACAGAACCTTTAGAGAAATCTATTAACTCAATTGATGGGATTAGAAATATCTCATCTTCAAGTAATCAGGGCTCAAGCAACATTACCATAGAATTTAATTTAGGAAAAAACATAGATGAGGCTGCGAATGATGTACGGGACAAAGTTTCTCAAGCTGCACGTAACTTACCAAAAGACATAGAAGGTTTACCAACAGTTACCAAAGCTGACGCTAACTCTGATGCTATTATTTCTATGACTGTACAGAGTGATAAACGTGGTGTAACTGATTTAAGTGATTTTGCAGAAAACGTTATTGCAGATAGGATTCAGACTATCCCTGGTGTTAGTAGTGTACAAATTCAAGGGCAAAGAAAGTATGCTATGCGAATTCGCATAGACCCCAATAAGCTATCATCTTATGGCTTAACCTCTCAAGACATTGTAACAGCTTTAAACAATGAAAATGTTGAGCTTCCCTCTGGAAAATTAACTGGAGCAAATACTGAATTAACGGTAAAGACATTAGGGAAATTAACTACAGCTGAACAATTTAATAACCTTATCATTAAAAATGATAGTTTAAATGTTGTTAAACTACAAGACGTTGCTCAAATAGATCTTGGTTCAGAAAACGAAGAGACGGTTTTACGTGAATCTGGGATACCGATGGTTGCTGTTGGAATTATCCCTCAGCCTGGTGCTAATTATTTAGAAATAAGTAATGAATTTTACAAACGTTTTGAAGATTTAAAGGCTGATATGCCAACTGATATCAAGCTAAAAGTTTCTCTAGATAGCACTTTATTTATTAAGAGGTCTGTAACAGAAGTTGCTGAAACAATTTTGATATCATTGGTGCTGGTAATTCTAATCATTTACCTGTTTTTTAGAGATTGGGCAATTGCATTTAGGCCATTAATTGATATTCCTGTTTCCTTAATTGCTACCTTTTTTATCATGTACATTTTTGGGTTTTCAATAAATGTATTAACCTTATTAGCTATAGTTTTGGCAACAGGTTTAGTGGTGGATGATGGTATTGTTGTAACAGAAAACATATTTAAGAAAGTAGAGGAAGGTTATTCTCCTATCGAAGCGGCAATTAAAGGTTCTAACGAGATATTTTTTGCTGTAATTTCCATTTCAATTACCCTTGCAGCGGTATTTTTACCAGTAATTTTCTTGCAGGGATTTGTCGGGCGGCTCTTTCGAGAGTTTGGAGTTGTTATAGGTGCAGCGGTATTAATTTCTGCCTTTGTTTCTTTAACATTAACCCCAATGTTAAACGCTTATTTAATGAAAAAAGGTGGCCATAAGCCATCGAGGTTTTACAATTTTACAGAACCATATTTTGTTAAATTGAACGAATCTTATAAAGATAACCTAGAGAAATTTTTAAGTAGACGATGGATAGCTGCTCCTATCATCATTATATGTATTGGATTAATTGCGCTGTTTTGGAATTTATTACCAAAAGAAACTGCACCTTATGACGATAGAAGTGCAATTAATATGAATTTAAGTACACCAGAAGGTTCTTCTTTTGCTTATACTGATAAATTCATGAATAAGGTTGCTCAAATGGTTACTGATTCAGTCCCTGAGAAAAAAGTGCTCATCACCATTACTTCTCCAGGTTTTGGTGGTGCTGGAGCTACGAATTCGGGCTTCATACGTATGGGCTTAACTGATCCCGAAGACAGAGAGAAGTCTCAAAAAGAAATCGCAGATAGGTTAACCAAAATTACCCGAAAATATACTGAAGGAAAAGTTACGGTTACACAACAGCCAACTATTTCTGTTGGACGAAGAGGCGGTTTGCCAATTAGCTACATTTTACAAGCACAAAACTTTGAGAAATTAAGAGAAAAAGTGCCATTGTTTATGGAAGAGGTTGCCAAAGACCCTACGTTTTCTACTTCAGACGTTAACCTTAAATTTAATAAGCCAGAGATTAATCTAACCATTGATAGGGAGAAGGCTAATAACCTAGGTGTTTCTATTGTAGATATTGCTCAGACTTTGCAACTAGGCTTAAGTGGGCAGCGTTTTTCTTATTTCTTTATGAATGGAAAACAATATCAAGTTATAGGACAGTTTGATGTAAGCGACAGAAAAGACCCTTTAGATTTAAGTTCAGTTTATGTTAGAAATAACAAAGGGCAATTGATTCAATTGGACAATTTGGTAACTGCAAAAGAAGAAAGCAGTCCACCGCAATTGTATAGAAACAACCGTTTTATTTCTGCGAGTGTTTCTGCTGGTTTAGCTCCTGGTAAAAGTATTGGAGACGGAATTGAAGCAATGGACAAAATTAAGGCGAAAGTATTGGATGATAGTTTTTCTACTGACTTAAGTGGTGAATCAAGAGATTTTCAAGAAAGTTCATCGAACACTTTATTCGCCTTTGGCCTAGCTTTATTATTGGTTTACCTAATTCTTTCCGCTCAATTCGAAAGTTTCAAAGACCCAATCATTATTATCTTAACTGTACCGATGGCTGTTGCTGGAGCATTTTTATCGCTTTGGTTATGCGGTCAGAGCTGGAATATATTTAGTCAGATTGGTACAATCATGTTAATTGGCTTGGTGACTAAAAATGGTATTTTAATTGTCGAATTTGCTAATCAATTAAAAGAAAAAGGCGCAACGGTACATGATGCAATTAGAGAAGCTGCTGTTTCGAGGTTAAGACCAATTTTAATGACCAGTATGGCAATTGCTATTGGTGCTTTACCTATTGCAATGGCATTAGGAGCTGCTGCAAAAAGCAGAATGAGTATGGGAACAGTTATTATTGGTGGGACATTATTCTCATTGATTTTAACACTATTTGTAATTCCTGCAATTTACTCTGCTTGGTCAAAAGAACACAAAGAAAATAAAGATTTAACAGCATCGTTGGCGGCAGCAGAAGCTGATGAAAAGGCATCAAAAAATAATGACTAGAATGAAATTAAAGTATATTATATTTTTTATCGCCCTATGGCTAGCAAATGCTAACCAAAATGTTTTTGCTCAAGAAAAATTGAGCTTGCAAGATGCTATCAGCATTGCGTTAAAGAATAATTACGATATAAAGCTAGTAAGCAACAATGTGGCAATAGCTAAAAACAATGTTAATTTAGGTAATGCAGGAATATTGCCTGTTGCTGTTGGCACATTTAATACTGGCGGAAGTAGACAAAACACTGTTCAAACACAATCTACAGGAACACAAAGAATTGTAGATGGTGCAAGAAGTACAAATATGTCTTACGGGGTAGGCTTAGACTGGACAGTTTTTGATGGCTTTACCATGTTTGCCAACTATGATAGGTTGAAAGCCTTGGAACAACAAGGAAATATTGTTGCTAAAGGACAAATTTTAACTACCGTGTCTGATGTGATTAATGCGTATTTTAATGTAGTTAAACAACAACAACTGGTTTTAGCAGCAGATAGTGCTATTGATGTTTCTACTTATAGGCTTAAAATTGCCAACAATAAATTAGAAATTGGACGTGGTTCTAAATTAGATGTGCTTTCTGCAAAAGTCGATTATAATACAGATACATCGAATTATTTACAGCAAAAAAACTTGCTTAATAATTATATGGTTAACCTTAATCTGTTAATGGCAAGAGATGCTAATATTAAATTTGTTGCCGATAATCAAATGGTTATTGATCAAAATTTAAGCTATGCTGAATTAGCTACCCAAACACAAAACCTTAATCCTGATTTGCAAAATGCATTTATCAGCAAAAAGATTGCAGAATTAAACCTAAAGCAGATTAAGGGAAATCGTTATCCGAGAGTTAGCTTAAACACAGGTTATGATTTTAATAGAAATGCAAATCCAACAGGTTTTAGCACAAAGTCAAGGTCAAATGGATATACGTATGGCTTAACTGCAAGTGTACCAATCTTTAATGGTTTCTTACAAAGGCAAAATGAGCGTAATGCTAAAATTGAAATCAATTCATCTGAATTGACTTTAGAAAAAACCAGACAGGGAATTATTGCTCAACTAACTTCTGCCTACCAAAATTATAGCACTTACCTTGAGTTGATTAAACTAGAGCGAGGAAATGTAGATATCGCAAAGCAAAATTTAGACATTACTTTAGAGAAATACCGACTTGGAAGTATAGCTCCGTTAGAGTTAAGAGAGGCTCAAAGAAATGCATTAGATGCCAATAATAGATACCTTGAAATACAATATCAGGCTAAATTGGCAGAAATTGCATTAAAAGAACTGAGTGGGACTTTAAATATTCAATAATTTGCTATTTTTAGTGTATGATTTTAGTTGCGGATAGCGGATCTTCGAAAACAGACTGGATGGCTTATAGTCCAAATAAGACGTTAACATTTAGTACACAAGGCATTAATCCTTATTTTGTAAATGCCTTCGACGTTGTTAAAATCTTATCTAAGAATAGAGATTTATCGGCTTATGCAACTGCTATTAAAGAAGTGTATTTTTTTGGTTCGGGATGTTCTTCACCAGATAAACATGAAATTATTTCAAATGGTCTTTCTACTTTTTTCACCAATGCATTTATAAGTGTTGATCATGATTTAATTGGATCTGCCTATGCCACCTGTGGAGATAAGAAAGGTTTAACTTGCATTTTAGGAACAGGATCTAACATCGCTTATTATGATGGAACTGAAGTCCATAGAAGTAATCATGGATTAGGTTATGTTTTAGGAGATGAGGGTTCTGGAACTTATTTTGGAAGGAAAATATTGGTTAGTTATCTACACAATAAAATGCCTGAAGAATTAAGACTAGAATTTGCTAAAAATTTTGAGGTTGATAGAGATACCATTATTACCAATATCTATCAAAAGCCTTTCCCAAACTCTTACTTAGCTACATTTAGCAGGTTCATGATAGCCCACAAAGAACATCCTTTTATTCAGCAAATACTTAAAGAAGGCTTTCAAGAATTTATTGATACCAACGTGAAAGATTATAAAGCCTACAAAACATTGGAGTGCAATTTCGTTGGCTCTATTTCTTATTACTACCAAGATGCACTTAAATCAGTTTTTGCAGAGAATGGCATTAAGGTTGGTAAAATTCTGCAAAAACCAATTGAAGGGATTTTCGATTATATCCTTAAAAGAGAAGGCATTACAGCTTAAATACCCCTTTTAGTCTGCCACGATTCATTCATTATTTCTAAATTGATTCCTTTCTTATTGTTCAGGAAAAATCATTCTTGTTCATTTTCTGAACAAACTTTGTTCATTTAAGCTAATCTCAGTGTTAAGTCGTAAAACACTGTATAAAATGAACGGCTTACCATGTTGATAAATAATCTATGTTTATAGAGAAATCTGCACTTAGAGAGATCTAAAGCAGGTTTTAAACTAAATTATCCCCTCATCGTGCTCTCTTTTAGAAAACCATATCCCCTATTATTGAGGTTGCTATCTGTAGCAATTTTATTTTTCTCATTGGGAGAAGTGAGGGGACAAGATTGCACACCAAATGAACGTGTATATGCCGATAGCCAAACCAGTAGCTCAGATGTTTCAGTACTCTTTGTTACATTAGCCGAGGTTATTAATAAACCCAACGCCGTAGATGGCTCATTATATACGCATTCTACTCTATCCACATATGTCGGCTTGTTGGGTTTGGGAACAGCTTGGCAAAATTTAAAATTTCCTGCTGCAGAATTACCAGCTGGTGATAACGGTAGTGTACCAGTTTCAGTTAAGCTGGCAACTGGTTCTACCATACTTAATGTTTTAAACAATGTTACCATTCAAGCTACACTTAGTGGCGTGCCTGTTGGCACAGCTTACTCAGGAGCTTCGCTACTTGGCCTACTAAGCGGACAAGGTGAAAACATTATCACATTTACCCCAGGAGCAAAATATGACGGGGTTAGGGTAATCATTAATCCCCTATTAGACGTGGGAACCTCAGTAGATCTTTATTATGCCTACTTTAACAAGCCCAGCGCTACTATAGCATGTGTTTCTCCAATAGAGGTTTTAAGTGGGTCTACAGGAACAATTGCTAGTTCATTAACAGCTGTTGAAAATCCTCTTAGATCAATAGATGGAAATCTAGGTCTTTATGCCAAAATAAACTCTACAGTAAGTGCTCTTAACGAAACTTATTTAACAGCTGTATATCCTGCTCATTCTGTTGTTGGAGATTCTATTAGAATTATAATTGAGTCTGATAATTTAGCATTACTAAACGCAACTATTTTAGCAAGTGACTTTCATGTTAGAGGCTTTAGTGGAAACACTCAAGTGATGGACGTTGCAGGAAATTCTCCTTTTTTGAATCTAAATCTACTACATGGTTCGACTACAAAGTACACAATAACTATACCTATAACCAATGCTTTTGATAAGGTTCAAATAGCTACAGCCGGAGGATTAGCTTCGCTACTAAATGGGCTTAGGGTATATGAGATACAGAGAATTATTGCTAAACCAAAAATTTCAAGTACAGATTTAGTTTCAAACCTTATCACTTTGTGTTCTGGAAATACATCTACTTTAACTATTGGTACAGCCCAGGATTGCACCACTTACAATTGGTACAACACTGCAATTGGCGGCACAATTTTACATACTGGTGTTAGCTACACCCCTGATGTAAGTTTATTAACGCCAGGCGACCATATTTTTTATGTAGAATCTGTTCGAAACAATTGTACAGAAACATCTGGAAGAATCCCTGTTAATATAAAAATCAATTCATTACCAAGCATAACCTTAGGAACAGACCCATCAATTTGTGTGGAGACTTTAACAGCATTATTACCTTTTACAGCAACAACAGAAAACCCAACATCTTACAGCATAACTTGGGCTGGTGGTAGTCCATTAACAAACATAGTTGATGCGGCGTTTCCAGCAAGCAGCCCAATAAGCATTCCTATCCATGTTTCTACGCCAGCATCAACATATGCAGGAACGATAACCGTAAAAAATGCAAATGGATGTATAAGTGACCCTGTCAATTTCAACGTAATCATTAATCCAAAATTAACATCACCAAGCATAACTATTACTTCAAATTAAATTAATTAACTCATAAACAATAAATAACAAGCGACATGAAAACAACAATCAAAAACCTAAAAAAAATGATGCTAGTGGCATTATTTACATTAATCTCAAGCTCAGCATTTGCTGCAACCTATTATGTATGTGCTGGTGCTACTTTAAATTTCACGCCACAAACAATTGCAAACATTTCCTATACTTGGGATGTAGAAGGAGCAGGATTTAATGCTATAACACCCGTGGCTGGAGTTTATAGCATAACGGCTTCTTCTACTCCTGGCACGTATACGGTTACGATGCGTTCTACATCAAGTAATCCTGCTATTTGTGCGCCTGCAGATGTAGTAAATGATTTCATTGTATTACCTCCATTAGCATTTAATTTAGCATCAGCGCCAAGCAATGCACAATATTGTACTTCGGCAGGTGCCAATGCAAATTCAGTAATCACACCAACCTTTACTGGGTTTCCAACTGGCACGCCTTACACCGATGATTTAGAAGCCGAATATAGTTACAGTGTTGTAAAAGATGGTGGATCAGCTGTTAATGGAACCACTGTAGGAACTATCAATGCTACTACTGGAGTTTACACTTTAACAACCACCGTAATAGGTACTTATGTAATTACTGGTAGTGTTAAATACAAACAGAAAGCTGGCTTTACCAATGCGCTAATTAGTACTTCTGGTTGCCCTGTTACTGGCGCTACAACTCAAACAGTTGAAGTAATTGCAGCACCTGCCCAACCAACAATTGTAATTACTGCTAACTAAACTAGGTAATTCGAGCCATTCCATCAGATGTTTAACAAAACCATAGGTTTCCTAATAGGTTTGCTGTTGCTTTTTGCAACGGTAAGCTTTGCGCAATCTTCTGTTCCACAAACAGTAAATATTGCCAATGGGAAAACTGTGACCTTTAAGGCCAATTCTACTGATGGAATAAAATATCAATGGTTAAAGAATGGAAGCCCTATTCCAGGAGAAATTGCTCAATCTTATACCACTGGAAATGCTGGAACTTATACAGTAATGTCATATAACATAGCAGGTTGTGTTTCTGACATCTCAGACCCTATAATTGTTACGGTAGATGCCGCACCAAAGACTGCAGATTTAATGATAACCAAAACATCTGAAGCCAGGGCAATCTCCGTCAACGAAGTTTTTGAATATAACCTGAAAGTGAAGAACAATGGTCCGAGTGATGCCACAGTGATAAAAGTAACTGATGCCTTACCAAAGGAGCTTACCTTTTCTCAATTGATAAATCCTTCAATCGGAACAGCAAGTTATAGTGAAAGTACGCGAACCATTACTTGGGATATACCAAAGGTAATAACTGGAGAAACTGCAGATCTAAAGATCAAGGTGATGGCAAGCCAGCCGGGGTTAGTTAAGAATATCGCAATGGCTTATGCCGTAGAAACAGACCCCAAGGTAGCTAACAATACCTCCATTGACTTTAAGCCAATTATTGGACTGCTAATACCTAATGTGTTTACACCAAATAACGATGGTAAGAATGATTTCTTCAAAATTACTGGGTTAGAATATTACACATCAAATGAGCTAACCATCATAAATAGATGGCAAAGCACAGTGTATGAAAAAAAAGGATATCAAAATGATTGGACAGCAAATGGTCTTAGCGATGGCACTTATTTCTATGTATTGAGAGTTAAAACAGCTACATCCGCTTGGCAAGAGCTTACAGGTTATATTACTGTAGTACGATAAAATAAAATGGATATGAAAAAGATTATTTTAACGGGATTATTTTATTTGATGTTATTTCCCTTGTTTGCGCAACAAGAAACGCAGTATGGGCAATATATCTATAACGGGCTTTATGTAAATCCAGCATATGCTGGATATAAAGAGGCAATGTTTGTTCAAGCAATTTATAGGGCGCAATGGACGGGCTTAAAGGGTGCTCCACAAAGTTTATCTATCGCATTTGATGCCCCAATTCCAGATAAAGATATCGCTGTTGGTGGCATAGTAACAAAAGATAAAATCGGTGCACAAAGCACATTGAATGCCTATGCTAATTTAGCCTATCGCTTGAGGTTAAATCATAACGTATTCAATGTGCTGGCATTCGGAATAGGTGTTGGGGTCATGCAAACTGGCTTGAATGGCAGCTTGTTAACTGCAGAGGAAGTTGGTGACGCCAAAATTCCTGTAGGTTTTGAAAGCAGGACAATGCCAAGTTTAAGAGTTGGTGCACAACTATCTACCGAAACCTTTTTTATAGGTTTTTCTGCTAATAATCTTTTTGCAAAAAGGCTAACCACCGATAATGACTTTTTTGCTAATTTAAATACCCAAGAACATATCTATTTTACCGCAGCCATGATGCTTCCTATACAAAGAGATATTAATTTTAAACCATCATTTCTACTTAAGGATGATTTACATGGACCTACCTCTTTAGACATTAATTCATTTCTAATATTTAAAGATAAGTTTTCTATTGGGGCAGTATATAGAACCTCGTTAAATCTATTTCCAAGGCCAGCCATTCAGAATAATCTACTGAAGAAAAGTGCCGTTGGAATAATGACTGATTTTCTGGTTAAGGAACGTTTTAGAGTTGGTTATGGATTCGATTATAGCTTAAATAAGCTCGGCAGTTATGGCTTTGGCTCACATGAAATTTCTGTAGGCTATTATTTTAACCTAGCTCCAGTTAGAAATAAACTCTTTTTTTGTTTCTAACTATGCTTTGCTTTCATCTATCTCAAAGCCAACAAAAATCCAGTCTCCTTTTCCATCTTTTTCATAACTAGCTTTATAATTTGAACTTGGTGGTATGGTAAAGTGAAAGCTAAATGATTTTTCATTTGCTTTTTTTGGAATAAAATGATCCTTTATTGCATTAGCCGTAGCTTCTACTAATTCTTTTGAGTGCAGTTTCATCAATTAATTTACCCCTCCAATTTGATGTTCAACAAATTCACTTTCATTGCCTGTTCTATCTATGGCAGTTACAGCAAAAGAACTTATTAATGTTTGGCTGATGCCTTTTGAACTACCTTCTACCGAGGCCAATAAATCCAAACTATCATCCTTTCTATTCATAATTTTATAATTCCATTTATTGCCATATTTAAAGTAAACTACCCATTTAAAAACATCATTCTTTTCTGGGTGATTCCATCTAACTTCCAATAATTTTCCTTTTGGAACAACTGTTATGATAGGTTTTTCTGGTGCCTTACGATCTAGCCATTCGCTAGATGGGACTAAAGCCTGGTTTCTGTAGGGTCCACTTTTTAATGCGCTGCGCAAAAGCGGATGTTTAACTAATGCAGCAATGCTCCAATGTACAGCTCCAGGGCTTTGAGGCAACATACCCCTTGTTACCATAATTTGGTTTATGATTTCATCAGTATTTTTATCATCGCCACCTAAACCCACATTCATACCTGGCCATAAATGCCTGTTTTTTATATTTTCGCTTTGCCACCAACCCAACAACACTGGAAAACTATGTGGTATGTCATTTACTTTCCAGTACAATTGAGGTGTAAAATAGTCTATCCATCCTTTATTTAACCACAATTTTGCATCAGCATAAAGTTTTTCGTATTGGTCATAACCCTCAACAGATGCTGGATAACCAGGTCTCCAAATCCCAAATGGACTTAATCCAAATTTGACATGCTTTTTCTCTGCCTTAATCTCTTTATAAATGCGTTCTATGAAAGTATTTACACTTTCCCTTCTCCAATCAGCTCTAGTTAATTTACCTCCACTTTGTTGGTAAGCTGCCCAACTTAAACTATCTGGAAAATCTTCACCACCGTTATATGAATCGTAAGGATAAAAATAATCGTCGAAATGAACACCATCAATATCGTAACGTTTAACAATATCTCTCACTACTGCAGCCGACTGATCTTGAACGCCCTTTAATGATGGGTCCATCCAATATTGCCCGTCTTTTAATTTCAATACTAATTCGGGTTTCGATTTTACAACCGAACCAGCGCTCTCTTCACTGCCAGAAAGGTGGTGGGCCCTATAAGGATTTAACCAGACATGTAATTCCAAACCTCTATCATGTGCTGCTTCGACCCAAAATTCTAAAGGATCATAGTACGGATTTGGTGCTTTTCCTTGTTCACCAGTTAAAAAATAAGACCACGGCTCTAAATCACTTTTATATAAGGCATCTGCCTGAGGTCTAATTTGTAATATAGCCGCATTAAAATTTAAACTTTGTAATAAATCTAATAACACAATGGCTTCTTTTTGTTGCTCTGTGCTACTTAAACCAGGTTTACTTGGCCAATTAATATTAGCCACAGAAGCAATCCACGCAGCCCTAAATTCTCGCATCGCCTTTGGCTGTTGTTCAATTGATTTTTGTGCCTTAACCAACTGAAAGCAATTTATACTAATAAAAATAACGAATAATTGAAATATCCTCTTTAACATTAAGCTTGATTGATTTTGATCTTTTAAAAATGCAAAAAAGCTTTGGTAAAATACAATCTAACTGTATTTCCTGCTCTTTTCTTTTTTAATAAGCTGCGTTCCTGCGATCAAAGAGTTCTTGATAACTATACTTTTCTGAAAAGCAAATTCAGCTGCCCATAGCTAAGGGTTAGCCCTGCTATCTCTGCTGCTGTGAAAAACAGCATTCGTTCTATCAGGTTTATTTTACGCAGGGTTTATGGAACTATTTACGGTTTACTTGCATTAGCTTTAATTTCAGCCCTGATTGCAGCGAACACGAAGCGTAGCGAAGTAAAGCGAAAAGCAGGACTGCCGTTTAAAGTAATGCACAAGATTTGCGCTTCGAATAAAAATCAACTATTAAGAAATAGGTAGTTAAGTATTTTAGGAATAAAAAAAGCCTTCCATTTTGCAATGGAAGGCTTTTAACTTAAGTGGGAGCTGAGGGGTTCGAACCCCCGACACTCCCGACTGAAATGTCGGGATGCTATGAACAATCTGAGCTAATCAGCTTTTCAATTAACTTCCTGCTTTTCCATTTCTTAATTGCTCTTTCTCTAGCATACGATTCTTCCCTGTTTTCAAAGAGTTCTTTATAAACAATGACCCAGTCTCCAGTGTGACCAGTAAAACCAGAATGGTTTGAGTCGTGTGTTCTCAACCTATCCTCCAAATCAGCAGTTGAGCCAACATAGTATTTATCGCGGGTTTTTGAATACAAGATATAAAGGTAGAACATACCTAAATATAGCTTTTTTGAGCATAAAAAAAGCCTTCCATTTTGCAATGAAAGGCTTTTAACTTAAGTGGGAGCTGAGGGGTTCGAACCCCCGACCCCCTCGGTGTAAACGAGGTGCTCTGAACCAGCTGAGCTAAGCTCCCTTTTTTCTTTCCCTTGCAAAATGAAATCCTTCCTTCGTTTTGGGAATGCAAATATAGTGTCTTCTATCTGTTTTGCAAAAATATTTTCACTTTTTTTAAGAAAGAACATCTTCTAACACCTGATGGGATTTAATTTGTCCGAACGAAGCCGTATGTAAAGTATAGTAAACCAATATTTTATCTAATAAAAAGCGACGAGTTATATTGTCTAATTTTATTTCAAATATTTTTTCAAATGGCGTATTAAATAGCAACAAAAACCAATCCGCATCTACTTTGTCCATAAAACATGGATGAATTGGCATCACCGAAGTAAAGTCTCCTTCTTGTAAATCGAAGTATTTTTGGTCGTTTCGAGTTTGCGAATGAGGTGCGAAACCCAAAAACCTAGATAGCTTTAATAGAAATGCTAAATGAAAATTCACACTAGGCTCATCGGTTTCATCGAACCAGCTAATGGCATTGTAAATAAAATCAAATAGATTTTCATCCGCGTTCTGCTGACGGATGCTTTTATACAATACTTCATTCAAGAACTGAACAATGGTATTCTTAATCACGTGATAAGGAATAGAACGAAATACAGGCGAAGGTCTTGCTTCTGCTATGCGTTGTATTTGAGTATTCATTTTATGATAAACAACCATATCCAATAAATGTAATGGTTGCAATATATTCATTGGTATTTTCGCCTTTGGCTTTTTTACCCCATTTATTAAATAAGATTGGATACCAAACTTATCAGTAAAAACCTGAACAACCACACTACTTTCGCTATACAGTGTAGTTTTTAAAACAATTCCTCGGGTTTTATGCAGCATTACTAAACAAGTTTCGGCACAAAAATAATTAACCCAATTATCAATGCCATCAATCCGCCAATTAAAACCGCAGCAGAAGCTACATCTTTTATTGCACCAGCTTTAGGATTTTGCTCGGGAGAAACTAAATCAACTAAAACTTCTATGGCAGTATTTACCAATTCTAAAATGACAACAACAGCAATCGCAGTAGTTATCCATAACCATTCATTTGAACTAAGCTTAAAGTACAAACCTAAAAGCACCACCAAAACTGTTGCTACACAATGAACCCTAAAGTTTAATTGAGTTCTAAAAGCATAGGCTAAGCCCTGAAAAGAATAAACAAAACCTTTGAAAAACTTCTTCATTTAAGGCTAAAATACATCAAAATAATTAAATCGAATATTGTTCATTTATTACTGAACAAACAATAATCCTCGTTTAGTGTTTAATTTAACACAAATTAAGACATAGATTTTGCAATCAGCCATTTTTATAGTTTCTTTACTTTTTTAAACAGCAGTTGATTATGTGGGCTAAACTCTCTAGAGCTATACTTCAAAACCGAATACTTCTCGTACTTTTTTTCCTAATTGCCACCGTATTTATGGCTTACCACGCCAAAAACCTGAAACTATCTTATTCGGGGGCGAAAATCTTACCCTTAACAGATTCTGTCTTTATTAAATATAATGCCTTCAAGAAAACATTTGGCGAAGATGGAAGTGTAATGGTATTAGGTGTTCAAAGTGCCGATATTTATAAAAAAGACAACTACAATAAATGGATTCAACTAACGGATGATATCCAAAAATTAAAAGGAATAAAAGGTGTATTGTCTATCGGTAAGTTATTCGAATTACAAAAAGACACCGTTAACCAGAAGTTTGTAGTTAGCCCAATTCCAAGTGGATTTGTAAAATCGGATACAGAAATGGATTCGATAAAGCAAAAAATACAAGGAATGCCATTTTACAATGGCTTATTATTTAACAAGGAAAGTAATGCTACTTTAATGGCCATCACTTTCGACCCAAAAATATTAAACTCTGTTAACAGAAATCCCATATTAAAAGAGATTGAAGAAAAGGCAGATGCTTTTGCTAAAAACACCAATATCCCAATTCATAAATCTGGTTTACCATTTATCAGAACTGCCACAAGTAAGCTTGTTTCTAATGAATTTGTACTTTTCTTAGGCTTATCCATCTTAGTTTCAGCATTAATATTATTAATTTTCTTTAGAAGCTTTTATGCTGTATTCTTCCCTATCCTAGTTGTAATAATGGGTGTAATTTGGAGCATTGGCACTTTAGTTTTGTTTGGCTATGAGATTACTATTTTAACAGGACTAATACCACCATTGATTGTAATTATAGGTATTCCGAATAGTATTTTGCTATTGAACAAATATCATGGAGAGCTAAAAAAACACGGCGATAAACAAAAAGCATTAAGCATTACCATTGAAAGAATTGCTGTAACCACGTTAATAGCAAACGTTACTGCTGCCATTGGTTTTGGCGTTTTATACTTTACAGGAAGCGAATTATTAATGCAATTTGGAAGCGTTGCAGCACTAAATGTGATGTTTACTTGGCTAATGTGCTTGTGTTTAATCCCAATCATTTTTAGTTATTTGCCAATGCCAAAAGGAAAGGCAAATACGCCTCACGTTCCTAATTTCTTAGATAAGCTATTAGAAAAAACAGATTTGCTTGTTCAAAATAAGAGCGTGCTTATTTATGTGCTTACATTTATTATTTCTCTAGTTTCATTTATTGGTATTTACAAGATTAACATCAATGGTTACGTCGTTGATGACTTACCAAAAAACTCTCAAATTTTAACGGATTTAAAATTTTTCGAGAAGAATTTTGAAGGTATTTTACCACTGGAAATCAGTGTTGATACCAAAAAGAAAAACGGAATTTTAAGCATTTCTACCCTCAATAAAATTGATAAAATGGAAAGGATGATTGCATCTTATCCAGAGTTTTCTCGCTCAATTTCATTAAATACTGGATTGAAATATGCGTCTCAAGCATTTTATAATGGCGATTCTGCATTCTATCGCCTGCCAACAGATATTGAGAAAAATTTCATTTTAGCATATGCTGCCAACTCCGGAAAAGGCAATGGCAATATGCTAACGAACTTTGTAGACAAGGATAAACAAACAGCTCGTGTAAGTTTCCAAATGGCTGATATTGGCTCGAAGAGACTTGATGCGATATTACTAGAACTAAAACCTCGTATCGATTCTATACTTACTCCAAAAAGATTTGATGTTCAATTAACTGGTTCAAGTATTATATTCTCTAAAGGAACTGATTATTTATTAAAACACCTGTTTGAAAGTATCGGCCTTGCCATCATATTAATTTCGCTTTTACGCTTAGCTCAATTTAAAAGTTTGGGCATTATGTTTATATCCTTGTTACCAAACATTGTGCCTTTAGTTATTACAGCAGGGCTGATGGGTTTTTTCAATATCCCTTTGAAACCTTCAACAATATTGATATTTACCATCGCCTTTGGCTTGGCTTCTGACCAGACAATATATTTCCTAACTAGGTATCAACAAGAGCTAACTTTAACCAATTACAGTGTTACAAAAGTTGTTTCAGATACCATTAGAGAAACTGGAGTAAGTATGACCCACATTGCCTTAATCTTATTTTTTGGCTTTGGGATTTTCACTGCGTCTACCTTTGGAGGAACAGTAGTTTTAGGATTATTATTGTCGATAACCTTATTTGTTGCCTTGATTTTCAATTTAACTTTATTGCCAGCTTTAATGCTTTGGTTGGATAAAAAGAAAACTCGCAAATTAATTCCTGCAGAAGAAGCAGCTAAAAATGAAGATTTAATTGACCACTAAATTAAAATGATTTTTAGGGAAGCAACTGTAGAAGACATTAAACAGATTCAAATCGTAAGAAATTCGGTTAAGGAAAACACTTTATCCGACCCTAATTTAGTGCCAGACGCAGACGTAGAAGATTATATCTTAAATCGTGGTAAAGGTTGGGTATGTGAAACACAGAATGAAATAGTAGGTTTTTCAATAGTAGATTTAAAAGAAAACAACATCTGGGCATTATTTTTATCTCCTAAATTTGAAGGGCAAGGATTTGGAAGAAAACTTCACGACATTATGCTAGATTGGTATTTCAATCAAACCAACGCCAATGTTTGGCTTGGCACTTCACCAAATACTAGAGCCGAACAATTCTACAAAAAAGCAGGTTGGAAGGTAATTGGAACACACGGAAAAGGGGAAGTGAAATTTGAGATGACAGCTAATGATTGGAAAAAAGTAAACGAAAATAAAACTAATTAGGCTACATTTTCGCCATCTAATGGTTCTTTAGCTGCGGGTTTTAATTCTACCTCCTCACCTTCATTATCTATTTTCTTAGCAAATAAAATAGGATATAGGAATATTAGAGAACCCAAGATTAAAAATCCTCCAGAAAAACCAAGCACAATATTACTACCATCAATATGCTTGCTGCTCATAATTTGTGCAGCAATAAGAAAAATAATTCCTAAAACTATCGCAATAACACCTTTCCTTAGCCTTAAAACCTTTATCATAATCTTGAGCTTTTAGATTTTCTTTCTCTTTAATATGCTCATAATAACAAAGATTAACCCAATAAGTTCTAATAACATTGTAAAAATAAGCACCCCGATTGTTAGCGATTCTGAGGTGTTTTTAAGCAAAATTGCTACAGGCATTAATAACACTGCGGCAACCATAAAAATAAGTCCGATTTTTAGTCGTTTTTCCATGAAACAAATTGACTTCAAAACTACCAAAATTCATTCTAAAACCTTAGCTTTGCATCCTTTAATTTTTGAAGATACTTGATTGATGTATAGGGAATTTAAAACTTTAGAACTAGCTAAAATAGGAGAAGAAATACTTAAGTTTTGGAAAGATGAAATGATATTTGAAAAAAGCATTTCAACTCGCTCAAAAGCTAAGCCTTTTACTTTTTATGAAGGTCCGCCTTCTGCAAACGGAATGCCTGGCATTCATCACGTTATGGCTCGTGCTATTAAAGATATTTTTTGCCGTTACAAAACCCTTAAAGGCTATCAAGTTAAACGCAAAGGCGGATGGGATACTCACGGTCTTCCAATTGAACTTGCAGTTGAGAAAAAATTAGGCATTACCAAAGACGATATAGGCAAGAAAATCTCAGTCGAAGAATACAACTCTGCTTGTAAAGAGGAGGTAATGCGCTATACTGATGTTTGGAACGACTTAACCGAAAAGATGGGTTATTGGGTTGATTTGCAAAACCCTTACGTTACTTACCACAATGAATATATCGAAACACTTTGGTGGATTTTAAAATCGTTCTACGAAAAAGGATATTTATACAAGGGATATACTGTACAACCTTACTCGCCTGCTGCAGGAACTGGGTTAAGTTCTCACGAACTAAACCAACCTGGAACTTATCGTGATGTAAGCGACACTACTATCGTTGCCCAATTCAAAGCAATTGATGAAACCTTACCTGCAGCTTTAAAAGCATTCGGAACGGTTCACTTTTTAGCTTGGACAACCACACCTTGGACCTTACCAAGTAATACTGCTTTAACAGTAGGCCCAAAAATTGATTATGTTTTAGTTAAAACTTTCAATCAATATACTTTTGAGCCCATCCAAGTAATCTTGGCAAAAGCTTTAGTAGGCAAGCAGTTTGCTGGTAAATACTTTTTAGCAGAAGCTGATGAAGATTTCACCAACTACAAAGCTGAAGACAAAAAAATCCCTTATCAAATATTAGGCGAATTTGTTGGCGCAGATTTAGCGGGCATCAAATACGAACAATTATTGCCTTATGCATTACCATACCAAAATCCAGAAAATGCTTTTAGAGTAATCTCTGGAGATTTCGTAACTACGGAAGATGGTACCGGTATTGTTCACACTGCTCCTACTTTTGGTGCAGATGATGCTAGAGTAGCAAAATTGGCAACGCCAGAAGTTCCACCAATGTTGGTGTTAGATGACAAAGGTAACGCCGTTCCTTTGGTAGATTTACAAGGAAAATTCATCGCGGCTTTGGGTGGTAATTATGGCGGTAAATACGTTAAAAACGAATATTATGCAGATGGAGATGCCCCAGAAAAATCTGTTGATGTTGAGTTAGCCATCCAATTAAAAGAAGAAAACAAAGCCTTTAAGGTAGAGAAATACGTTCACACTTACCCGCATTGCTGGCGTACAGATAAACCAGTTTTATATTATCCATTGGATAGTTGGTTTATCAAAACAACAGCTGTTAAGGAGAAAATGGTGGAACTGAATAAAACCATTAACTGGAAACCTGAAGCTACTGGAACTGGTCGTTTTGGCAACTGGCTAGAAAACTTGGTTGACTGGAATTTATCTCGTTCTCGTTATTGGGGTACGCCATTACCAATTTGGCGCACAGCAGATGGCTTGGAAGAAAAATGTATTGGTTCTATAGCAGAGCTGAATGCAGAAATCCAAAAATCAATTGATGCTGGTTTTATGCCTGCTGGTTTTGAGCTAAAAGATATGCACCGTCCTTATGTTGATGATGTGATTTTAACCTCAACCAAAGGCGAAAAAATGACTCGCGAACTAGATCTTATTGATGTTTGGTTTGATAGTGGGGCAATGCCTTATGCACAATGGCACTTCCCTTTTGAAAATGCAGCAGAATTTGAAAATGCTTACCCAGCAGATTTTATAGCTGAAGGTGTTGACCAAACTCGTGGTTGGTTCTTTACTTTGCACGCCATCGCTGTAATGTTAAGCGAAAGTAGCGATGAAATTAAAGCCATTAACAAACACGTAAATAACTTAGGTGTTGCTTATAAAAATGTGGTTTCTAACGGATTAGTGTTAGATAAAAACGGCAACAAAATGTCTAAACGTTTAGGCAATGCTGTTGACCCTTTCAGCACAATTGATACTTATAGTGCCGATGCTACGCGTTGGTACATGATTTCTAATGCATCACCTTGGGATAACTTGAAGTTTAGCCTTGATGGATTAGATGAAGTTCGTCGTAAATTCTTCGGAACGCTTTATAATACCTACTCTTTCTTTGCACTTTATGCAAATATCGACAAGTTTGAAATCGACTTAGAAAATCAAACACCAATTGCTCAAAGAAGCGAATTAGACCGTTGGATTTTATCTTTATTGCAAACATTAATAAAAGAAGTTGATGAAAGTTACGAAGCTTACGAGCCTACAAAGGCCGCTAGGGCTATTCAAACTTTTGTTGATGAACACTTAAGTAACTGGTACATCCGTTTGTCTCGTCGTCGTTTCTGGAAAGGCGAAATGACGGAAGATAAAAAAGCCGCTTACGAAACTCTGTTCACTTGTTTAATGACCATTTCTCAAATCATGAGCCCAGTTGCTCCATTCTTTGCAGATTGGTTGTACATCAGATTAACAGAAGCAAATCCAGACGTTCATACTGCAAAATCTGTTCACTTAACTATTTGGAACGAAGTTGATGAAACGTTAATCGACTACGATTTAAATGAGAGAATGGAATTAGCGCAGAACATTTCTTCGATGGTTTTATCGTTGAGAAAGAAAATGGGCATCAATGTTCGTCAGCCATTGGCGAAGGTTTTAATCCCAGTTTTAGACGATAATTTCCAAGTTAAAGTTGATTTGGTTAAAGATTTAATCCTATCAGAAACCAATATCAAAGAAATAGATTTCATAAAAGATACCGCTGGTTTTATCAAGAAAAAAGTAAAACCAAACTTTAAAGCTTTAGGTGCTAAAGTTGGTAAGGATATGAAATTGGTAGCAGAAGCGATTAACAATATTTCCCAAGAAGATTTAGCAAAGTTTGAAAAAGAAGGTTCAATCGCAATACTCAATACCCAATACTCAATACTGTTAAGTGACGTTGAGATAATCGCAGAAGATATTCCAGGCTGGCAAGTGACTAATATGGGCAACTTAACAGTGGCTTTAGATATTAGCATTACAACAGAGTTGAAACAGGAAGGATTATCGAGAGAGTTGATTAATAGAATTCAGAATTTCAGAAAAGAGTTAAATTTTGAGGTAACAGACCGCATTACTGTAAATTTACAGTATGATAATTTAATAGCAGATGCAGTAGCGCAAAACAAAGCCTACATTTGCGCAGAAATTTTAGCGGATGATATTATATTGTCAGACACAATAGATAATGGAAACAAAATCGTAATCGAAGATGTTGAACTACAACTTTTGATTGCTAAACAATAAAGTAAGGAACCAAATGATTTGTACTTAGTGGATAAATCATCATGTATAAACTAAGACCGAAAAGAAAATTATTAATAAAATGGAAAAAACTGAAAAAACCCGCTATTCAGACAGTGAACTACAAGAATTTAAAGAGCTAATCCAAGGAAAATTAAAAAGTTCAAGAGAAGAGTTTCTTTCACTTACTTCGTCATTAAGCAGTCCAAATTCTCATGGAACTGAAGATACTTCTGGTGCTTACAAAACCTTAGAAGATGGTTCTGCAACATTAGAAAAAGAACAAATCAATCAGCTAGCTGCTCGTCAGAAGAAATTTATCGATAACCTAGAGGCAGCTTTAGTACGTATCGAAAATAAAACTTACGGAATTTGCAGAGAGACTGGAAAATTAATCCAGAAAGAACGCTTACGTGCTGTACCTCATGCAACGTTAAGCATGGAAGCTAAATTGAAACAAGGTTAATGAAAGGCTATACTAAACCCTTAATACTTATAATTTTAGTACTTATTGCTGATCAGGCTTCAAAAACTTGGGTTAAAACCAATATGAGCCTGCAACAAGAGTTTAAAATTATAGGCGACTGGTTCATCATCCACTTTACCGAAAATAACGGTATGGCATTTGGATTAGAATTTGGTGGCGAATTTGGTAAGCTAGCACTTTCTTTATTTAGAGTTTTTGCTGTTGCTGGTATCGGATACGGTTTACACCATCTAATTAAACACAAATACCACCGTGGGTTAATTTTAAACGTTGCCTTAATTTTTGCAGGTGCCGTTGGAAACATCATCGATTCTGTATTTTATGGCAAAATTTATGGCTACGCTGGTTGGCTGCATGGTCAAGTAGTTGACATGCTTTATTTTCCTATCATAAAAGGTACATTTCCATCTTGGTTTCCATTTTGGGCAAATGAACCATTTGAATTTTTCCGTCCGGTATTTAACCTAGCAGACGCAGCGATTTCTGTTGGTGTGATTGCTATTTTAATCTTCCAAAAAAGTTATTTTAAGGAAGAGGTCAAAGATGAAATTGGAATTAATAATGAAACCGTAGAAGATTAGAACAAATAATTTTAATTTTTTTAGCCATCCTGATTATTCGGGATGGCTTTTTTGTTTTAGATGATTATATTTGATTTATAACCAAATCTAAAACTGATGAAGAAATCAATCCTAATTCTTACACTATTCATTTTAATTAGCACTTCCTTAACCTTTGCACAAAAAAGCTTATTTGACGGCAAATCATTGGCTGGCTGGCACAGCGATGTTCCAGCAAAGGATAAAGACCCAAATATTAAACCTTCCTTTATAATTCGTGATGGAATGCTGGTAAGCTTAGGTGACCCAAGAGGCCATTTAATTACTGATGCAGTTTATCAAAACTATCGTTTAGAGGTTGAATATCGTTTTGCAGGAAAACCAGGTAATTGCGGTGTATTGGTTCACGCTTCGACTCCAAGAGCTTTATACGGAATGTTTCCGAAATCATTAGAAGTACAAATGCAACACCAAGATGCTGGAGATTTTTGGTGTATTGAAGAAGACATTACTGTGCCTGATATGGAAGCTCGTCGCGGACCAAAAGACACTTGGGGAGTTAACGGAAATAAGGCCAGAAGAATTAAAAACCTAACTGATGGCACAGAAAAACCATTAGGCGAATGGAATACTATGGTGATTGAATGTTATAAAAACAGTGTAAAAGTTTGGGTAAATGGTGTTTTAGTTAACGAAGGAACAAACTGTACTGTAGATAAAGGTCAGATTGCCTTACAAGCCGAAGGTTCTGAAGTTGAGTTCAAAAAATTAATGTTGAAACCGATTAAAAAGTTGAGTAAATAATTATAATTAATAGTGAGTAATCAAATTATAAACAAGTTACTTTAATTCAATAACCACCCCGCCCTATGGGCACCCCTCCAAAGGAGGGGAATGGCGTACTTAATTCCCCTCTTCTAGAGGGGTGGTCGAAGACCGGGGTGTTTAACAAAATAAATTTAAGATGAATTTCGACTTACAACTAACGCTTGAAAATGAATTGATAAAAATTGTTCCTTTGCAGGAAGATGATTTTGAGAAATTATATAAAGTAGCGTCTGACCCATTGGTTTGGGAGCAGCATCCAAATAAAAACAGGTACCAAAGAGAAGTCTTTCAGAATTTCTTTAAGGGAGCTATGGAATCGAAAGGTGCTTTTTTAGTCACAGAAAAAGAAACGGGAAATGTAATAGGCAGTTCGAGATACTATGAATTAGATGAAGAAAATAATTCTGTTGCCGTTGGCTATACTTTTATTGGCAGGGATTACTGGGGCAAAGGGCATAACAAAGCACTAAAAAAATTAATGTTCGATTATGCTTTTCAATTTGTAGACAAAATTATTTTACACATTGGAGAAACCAATTTTCGCTCTCAAAAAGCTACAGAAAAACTTGGCGCTAAAAAGACTGGCACACTTGACGTCGCCTATTATGGCGAACCTGTTAAAACTAATTTTGTTTATCAAGTAGATAAGCCCGCTTAGTATTTCAGCGTCATTGCGAAGCCGATTCTTCATCGGCTATGGCAATCTCCTTGCTGCTCGGCAGGAGTTCTCAAAGCCGAAATAAATTGATTCTCTATTATAGAAGAGCAATTACAGTGCACCAATTAATGTTAGTCCCGCCATTCCTGCCCGTCCGGCAGGCGGGCGTTCCAATCTTTTATCCCTACCCCACTGAGTAACTTAGGGATAAAAGGATTTACACTGCTGTCGGGTCTAGAATTTAAGGACAGTGCAAGAAAGCCCTTCATAGTAGCAAAAACCTAAGTTTCATAAACCTGATGGAAGTGAGCACGCAGCAGCAACCTTTTCGGTTGCTAGCGAAGTAAAACGGACAGTAGGACTATTCTTAAATAGCAGCACCAACCCTGCTTTTCAAAAAATATAAAAATTTTATTACAAACTAAGCTTTTGAAAATGTGCACATTAAATCAAAAATGAAATTTGCTATGTGGAATTGGTATGATTTTTACATCTAACCTAAACACACAAAAAGAATAATTATGAAACGTTTAATAACATTAGCCATCGTTGCCTTATTTAGTATGAGTGTAATGGCACAACAAGTAGATTTAAGAAAGAAGATAACCGTTAGTGGTTCTGCAGAAACTGAAGTTACGCCAGACATTATTTATTTAAGTATTTCTTTGAAGGAGTATTTAAAAGATAACAATAGCAAAAAAAGAGTAGAGATTACTGAATTGGAAAATCAGCTTTACAATGCGGTTTTAAAAGCAGGTATTGCGAAAGAAGATTTAATGGTAAATAATGTGTCGAGCTACAATTATGTAACGGAGAAAAAGAAAAACCCTGATTTTTTAGCGAGCAAACAATACCGTTTAAAAGTAAGCGACTTGAATAAATGGAATGAAATTATTGGTGCTGTTGACCCAAAAGGAATTTCATCGACCAGTATTGAAAGTTATGACTATTCGAAAATTACAGCGCTTAAAAAAGAGTTGAAAATTAAAGCTTTGCAAGCTGCCAAAGAAAAAGCGCAATACATGGTTGAAGCTTTAGGAGAGAAATTAGGTGGGGTAATTGATATTCAGGAAGTAAATAATGAGTCATATCCTCAGCCCATGTACAGAGCAAATGTTATGATGATGAAAGCTGAAGATGCTAGCGGGGCTGCAGCTCCTGAATTAGATTTCAAAAAAATTAAACTGAATTATGTAGTAAATACAGTTTTTGAAATTAAGTAACTGCCCAATTCACTAGACAACTATTAAGAATATAATAATTGTGGTTTTATCAAAAGCTTAATAGCATTAAAATTAAGGCGATTTTAAAAAAAAGAGAGACCTACCAAATCAATTTGGTAGGTTTTTTGTTTATATTGAAATACAAACCTTAAAAATTATAATCATGAAAAAATTTATTTACTCCCTAGTACTAGTTTTTACGTTAGCAGTTAGTACAACAAATGTTTCGGCAGCAAACAACAAAAAAGAACCAAAAACAGAACTGACGGCTGAGCAAAAAGTTCAGTTTGATAAAATTGTAAACAGAGTTGAGGAAATCCGTAAAATGGATAAATCTAACTTAACTAGAGATGAGAAAAAAGCGTTGCGTAAAGAGTTAAGAGAAATGAAAGATAAAGCTCGTGCAATGTCTGGCGGCGTTTACCTTTCGGTTGGTGCAATTATAATCATTATCTTATTGTTGATTCTAATCTTGTAATAAAAACACAATCCTATCATATAGAAAAAGGCTTCCGATTTTACATCGGAAGTCTTTTTAGTTTTTAGAGATTTCGTCATTGCGAGCATCTGTTTTTCACAGCGTGAAGCAATCTCACTTGAAAAATCTTTTTACGGCACAGCGCTTTAAGATTGCTTTCCCGAAAAGTCGGGACTGGCTGTGCCTCGCAATGACGATTCAGATTAATCTATAATATCAAACCCAGTATATCTTCTCAATACCTCAGGAATAACAATCCCATTCTCAGTTTGATAGTTTTCTAAAATTGAAGCCACAATTCTTGGTAAAGCTAATGCACTTCCATTTAAGGTATGCGCTAATTGCGTTTTACCTTCCTTGCCTTTGAAACGAATTTTTGAACGGTTACTTTGGAAAGTCTCCACATTTGAAACCGAAGAAACTTCTAACCAACGTTCTTGAGATGCGCTCCATGTTTCCATATCATAAGTCATGGCAGAACCAAAGCCCATATCGCCACCACACAAACGCAATACACGATAATGTAAACCTAACTTCTGCAATAAACCTTGTACATAAGTACTCATTTCTTCAAGCGTTTCGTAAGAGCGGTCGGGATGAGTAACTTGAACAAGTTCTACCTTATCAAATTGGTGTAAACGATTTAAGCCACGAACATGTGAACCGTAAGAACCTGCCTCACGACGAAAACATGGTGTATATGCCGTGTTTTTAATTGGTAAATCTTCTTCTTTTAAAATCACATCACGGTAAAGGTTGGTAACTGGAACTTCTGCAGTTGGAATAAGATACAAATCATCAACAGTCGAATGATACATTTGTCCTTCTTTATCTGGCAACTGTCCTGTACCAAAACCAGATGCGGCATTTACCAAATGCGGAACTTGCATTTCTTTATATCCAGCAGCAATTGCTTCGTCTAAGAAAAAGTTAATTAATGCACGTTGTAAACGAGCTCCTTTTCCTTTATAAACAGGGAAACCAGCTCCAGTAATTTTAACGCCCAACTCAAAATCGATGATATCGTATTTAGCCGTTAACTCCCAATGAGGTTTTGCATCTGCCGGTAATTTTGCAGGCTCACCGTGTACCAAAACAATTTCATTCTCTTCTGGTGTAGTACCTGGTTTTACTAAGTCGTGAGGTAAATTTGGCAACTGAACAAGTAAATTAAACTGGTTTTGTTCCAATTCGGTTAACTTATCACCAAGTGTTTTAATGCTATCCTTATTAGAAGCTGTTTTAGCTTTTATTGCTTCCGCTTCTTCCTTTTTTCCATTGCGCATTAATTCGCCAATCTGTTTTGCAGCGCTATTTGCTTCTGCCGAAAGGTTATCTAACGAATTTTGAGTTTGGCGACGTTCTTCATCTATGGAAATGATTTGGTCTACCAATTCGGGTTGTTTAAAATTACGCACATTAAGGCGCTCTAAAACTTTCTCTCTATTTTCGCGGATATAGTTAACTTGCAGCATTATTTTATTTTTTTACAAAGATAACCAAGAGTTTGGAGTTCGGAGCATTGAGTTTGGAAAAACTCACTCACAACTCACAACTCTCAACTCACAACTTATGCAAGGTAAATTATATCTAGTACCTACGCCAATTGGAAACTTAGAGGA
Source organism: Pedobacter frigiditerrae (assembly GCF_032678705.1). Classification (NCBI taxonomy): domain Bacteria; kingdom Pseudomonadati; phylum Bacteroidota; class Sphingobacteriia; order Sphingobacteriales; family Sphingobacteriaceae; genus Pedobacter; species Pedobacter frigiditerrae. The sequence goes on from NZ_JAVTSS010000002.1 coordinate 254,968, forward strand.
CATGACCTTTAGGGCTATTCGTATTTTAAAAGAGGCGGATGTGATTTTGGCTGAAGATACTCGAACAAGCGCCCCGATGCTTAAACATTTTGGCATCGATAAAAAGGCTTATTCACATCATCAGCATAATGAACACAAGGCTACTTCTGAAATTATTAAATTTTTAAAGGAAGGTAAAAATGTGGCGTTAGTATCAGATGCAGGAACTCCAGCTATCTCCGACCCAGGTTTTTTTCTAGTGAGAGAAGCTTTAAAAAATGAAATAGAAGTAAATTGTTTGCCAGGAGCAACAGCTTTTGTGCCTGCTTTGGTTAACTCTGGCTTACCTAGCGATCAATTTGTTTTTGAGGGATTCCTTCCCGTTAAGAAAGGTAGACAAACACGTTTAAAGTTGTTGGCAAATGAAGAAAGAACGATGATTTTTTATGAGAGTCCGCATCGGTTATTAAAAACATTGGAGGAATTTGCTGAGTTTTTAGGAGAAGATAGACAGGCATCTGTGAGTAGAGAACTCACTAAAATTTATGAGGAAACTGTTCGAGGTACAGTAATAGAAATAAAATCACATTTCGAAAACAATATATTAAAAGGAGAATTCGTAATTTGTGTTGCTGGTAGAGAAGTGAGTAAAGAAAAATCAAAGAATAAAGACAAATACAAACAAGAAAAATAATGAACCAAATAGATAGATTTTTAAGTGACGAGCAAGACCCAAAGGCTGTAGAAAAGGTAATTGGGAAATTAAATGATTTATTAACCACAGGTGAAGAGCTTTTATACTTAGCGGTACAAAAGAAACCTGCTGTAAACTTGTTGCCAGATAGCATCGCCATTAGTAACAAACGTATTTTTTATTGTGAGCCAGGGAATTTAGGTTTAACCATGAACTTTAAAGATATTTCTTGGAAAAACATAAAAGAGGTTTCGTTTAAAGAAGAGTTTTTCGGCTCTAAATTTATCTGTGTGCCTCAGCATGGCGAAAACATTGTTACTGAGTTTATCCCGAAAGTTCAAGCTAGAAAATTGCATCAAGCAGCAAATGAGCAGTTAGAAGCTTTAAAAGAATTAACTAGGCAACAGAAACTAGAGGAGAATCGTGCTACAGCTTCAGCGATAAACATTCCTCCTGCTCAAGGTATATTCGAAGCACCAATTGAAATTGAAGAAGCGGTTGTTATTCCTCAACCTCAAATTGAAGAAGCAGAAGATGAAACTACTTTAAAACTGAGAAAATTAAAAACACTTTACGACAAACAATTGATTACTCAGGAAGAATACGAAAGCAAAAAATCGGCTATTTTAGATAGTTTGTAGCAAAAAATCGTCATTGCGAGGAGGAACGACGAAGCAATCTTTCTTGCAATTAAAATTAACAAAACCTATTGAATGAAAGATTGCTTCGTCACGAGAAGTCGTGACTCGCAATGACGCATAATGTACATGAACAAGAAAAACTATCTCTTAGCCTTACTTAGCGCATTTTTAATGTGGCTAGCTTGGCCCCCTCATATTTGGTTCGCACCATTACTTTTAGTAGGCTTAGTTCCACTGTTTATTGCATTGGATAATGTAATCGACTTAAAAGAAAAGAAAACTGGCAAAAAAGTTTTCTTAACTGCTGGTCTAGCTTTTTTGGTATGGAACACAGCAAGTATCTATTGGGTTTATAATGCAATAAAAGCATACAATGGTTGGTTAATCGCTATTCCAGTTTCATTAATTCCATTCGGATTAGGCGCTTTATTAATGACATTCGCCTTTTGGCTTTATTATCAATTGAGAACTAAAATAAATCCGACTATAGCTTATGTAGGCCTAATCTGCTTTTACATTTCGATGGAATACTTACACCAAAGTTGGGATTTAGCCTTCCCTTGGATGACTTTAGGTAACGGTTTTGCAGGAATGCATCAACTAGCGCAATGGTATGAGTATACAGGTGTTTATGGTGGTTCTATCTGGATTTTACTAAGCAACATTTTAGCTTTTGAAACTTATAAAGCATTAAAAAGAAATTCAATTACAAAAGTTAAACTAACTGCAAGCTGGGCCCTGGTAATTATTCTACCTATCGGATTTTCTTTATATCAATATAACCAATACAAAGAAAAATCTGTTCCTGTAAACGTGGTGGTGGTTCAGCCAAACATTGACCCTTATGATAAGTATGGCTCCGTTTCTACTAATGAACAACTGCAAATACTAACTCATTTATCAGATTCTGTAGCGCAAGTAAATACCGAATATTTTATCTGGCCAGAAACAGCCATACCACGATATGCCGATGAAGATAAAATTCGTAGCAATCCAGATTTTTTAAATGCACAGCAATTTTTAAGTAAGTACAAAAACGGAACATTAATCACCGGAATAGAAAGTGTAAAATGGTATAATGATAAAGCTACTGTTTCTGCAAAAAAACATCCTGAAAATGGAATGTACTTCGACAATTATAATACAGCAATGCAGGTAGAGAATTCTGCCGAAGTTGAGTTTTACCATAAATCTAAACTGGTTCCTGGTGTAGAGAAGATGCCTTTTCCGAAAATATTCTCATTCTTAGCACCAGTTTTTGAAGGTTTAGGTGGTAGCGTTTCTGGTTGGGGTTGGCAAGAAAAACCCGGTGTATTTTATTCACAAAGTGGAATTGGCGTTGCTCCTGTAGTTTGTTATGAATCCCTTTGGGGAAGTTGGATTGGCGAATCTGTTAAAAACGGCGCTCAATTTATTGCCATCATCACCAATGATGGTTGGTGGGGAAATACATCAGGCAAAGACCAACATTTATTGTATGCCAAATTAAGGGCAATTGAAACTCGTAGATGGGTAGTTCGCTCGGCAAATACTGGTATTTCTGGTTTTATCAATCAGCGGGGAGATATCACTCAAAAATCTACTTGGTGGACAAGAACTGCTTTAAAAGAAAACATCAACTTAAACGATAACATAACTACTTACGTTAATAGTGGCGATATCTTGGCAAAAATTTGCTCGATATTGGCAGTTTTATTAGCACTAATTATTCCTTACAAAAAATGGGTAAAAAATTAATTTTCATCTGCTTACTAATTGGATTAACCGCCAACTTAAAAGCTCAAGTCTATTTAGATATTCTCTATAAACAAGCTAATGAAATGGCTGTTTCAGTATCAAAAGGAGATTATAAGACATTAATGAAATACACGCATCCAAAAATTGTTAAAATGATGGGTGGCAATGAAAAAGCTATATCCACGCTTAAACAAACAATGGTTGGAATGAAGCAGCAAGGCTTGCAATTTGATAAAATAAACATAGGAAAGGTTGTTCAAACTATCAAATCTCCAAAAGACATTCAAGCTATTGTACCGCAAATATTAGATATGAAATTTGGAGGGAAAACAATTCACTCTAATAGTTATTTATTTTGCATTTCTTATGATGCTGGTAAAAACTGGTATTTCTTAGATACAGGAACTACACAAGAAACAGAATTAAGAAAAATGTTTCCTGAAATTAGTTCTAAGCTAGTAATACCAAAATCTAATAGAACTATGAACTAAGCAGATGAAGAATAAAAAGAATTTAAGAATAGTTTTACTGCTTGCAATGATTGCTTTAAATATCGGTTGCGACCAGGTATCAAAGTCTATCATAAGAAATAAAGTTGATTACAATGAGAACATCAATATCATCAAAGACCATTTTATTATTACCAAGGTAGAAAACACTGGTGCATTTTTGAGTGCTGGCAACAACTTACCAGATGCGGTTAGATTCATCCTGCTAAGTATTTTACCCATTATTGTTTTGGGCTATGCTTTGTTCTACTTGCTTTATAAAATCAATTTGCCAAGAACTATACAAATTGGAATGTGCTTTTTAATTGGCGGAGGAATTGGCAACGTTTACGACCGAATTATCTACGGTTCGGTAACAGACTTCCTTCATATAGATTTTGGCTTATTTAGAACAGGAATCTTTAACCTCGCTGATGTTTCCATAATGATTGGTATAGGAATTTTATTAGTTAATTCAGTTCTAAGAAAAGTTCCGGCTAAGGTTGAAGATGTAGGCTAATGTCTCTTCGTCACCCTGAATTTATTTCAGGGTCTGACTTGCATTAGTGATGCTGAAAATTAATCTCAGCGTCACGTGTCTGCCCTTAATCCATATATTTCCCTACAATTGGCATTCTCCTACCCATACCAAACGCCTTTGGAGATACCCTCAAAATTGGTGGAGTTTGGTACCTTTTAAATTCTGCTAGGTTTACCATTTTCAAGATTCGTTTCACTAAAGCTTCGTCAAATCCTTGAGCAATAATGGCTTTAGAACCTTTTTGCATTTCTATATGCTGAAATAAGATTTTATCTAGAATATCGTAATCAGGTAGCGAATCAGAATCTTTTTGGTCTGGTCTTAATTCAGCCGATGGTGGTTTAACAATTGTATTTTCTGGAATAATCTCGCCATCCTTGTTAATGTACCTAGCCATCTCAAAAATCTGAGTTTTATATACATCGCCAATTACCCCAATTGCACCACACATATCGCCATATAAAGTGCCATAACCAACAGCACACTCACTTTTGTTTGAAGTATTTAATAAGATGTAGCCGAATTTGTTTGACATTGCCATTAAGATAATTCCTCGGCAACGGGCTTGGATATTCTCTTCTGTTAAATTTTGTGCTAAGCCAGTAAATGGTTTTGCCAGCATATTATCAAAAGCATTTGCAGCTTCTTTTATCTCGATAATTTCGTGTTTACAGCCAATGTTTTTAACCAAATCCAAAGCATCTTTTACAGAATGGTCTGACGAATATTTTGAAGGCATTAAAACAGCCGTTACATTTTCTGCACCCAATGCTCTGCAAGCCAAGGCACAAACTATAGCAGAATCAATTCCGCCAGACAAACCTAAAACTGCTTTACTAAAACCAGATTTTTTGAAGTAATCTTGAATGCCCAAAATCAATCCATCATGAATCTGACTAATATCACTTGCTCTTTCTGCTGCAGGATATTTATTTTTTACATTTTGAATTTCATCTAAGTCAAATACCTGAAGGTCTTCCTCAAAATATTTCATTTCTGCCTTTACTTCTCCAGCCTCATCAAAAACTAAAGAACCGCCATCAAAAATAATCTCTGTTTGTGCGCCAACTTGGTTTACATAAAAAAGTGGAAGTTTATACTTTTTCGCGTTATCAGCTAATACCTGAATACGGTCTTCGTCATGGCGATAATTGAAAGGAGAAGCAGCAATGTTTATCATCACATCTGGCGATTCTTTAATCAATTCATCCATCGGACAAGAAACATATAACGGATTATCATTAATGTTCCAAAGGTCTTCGCAAATAGTTAAAGCAATCTTCTTTCCTTTATAGTTAACACATTCAAATTTCGTATTGGGCTCAAAATATCTGTACTCATCAAATACATCATAAGTTGGCAACAGTGCTTTTTTAACGATGTTCTGAATTTTTCCATCAGCTATAAAATAGGCTGCGTTATACAAATCCTTTCCTTCAATCAAAGGATTTTTAATTGGCAACCCAACAATACAGGCTATATCAACACAATGTTTAGCAATTTCTTGTGCCGCATTTTCACACAGGGTGATGAAATCCGTGTACTCTAAAAAATCCCGAGCAGGATAGCCACAAATTGCCAGTTCTGCAAAAACTATAATTTCTGCTCCTTTCTCCTTAGCTAGAGAAATATTCTCGATAATGTGTTTAGTGTTATTCTCGAAGTTACCGATGTGATAATTTAATTGGGCTAGTGCTATTTTCATTGGATTTGCGTACTGAGATATGAGATTTGAGACAAGTTGCTAAAAGAAAACGCCTAAGTTAATAGCTACAAAATGGTTCTTAACGCTATAACTATTATCAGAAATATTAGTAAAACCGTTATTTAAAGTTAAGCCTGCCATGATACTTGTTTTATTACCAACATTAAATTCGCCACCCGCCCCTATAATTAAACCAGCTCTATAAAATTTAGTCCAGTCTGATGAGTTAACATCATTTGCCAAAACATTGTTTCCAGATTTTGCATCTTGTCTGGCACTAATCCTCACATCGTTCGATAAGCCGAATTGTCCATACCATCTAACTCCGTTATAATCTCCAGTCTTCAATTTTATGGTTAAAGGCAACTCAACATATTGCATCATATATTTAATATCCACCGCAGCAGTATTTCCTAATTGATATTGAGCAGAATTAACCTCGGTGCTTTTACCATTTATAGTGGTAATGGTTAAGCCCGTAGAGAAGCTATAATTTTCAGCAAAATTAAAATCACCAATCAAGCCATAAGAAAAGCCCAAGTTTACACCATTGCCTTTTCCACCTTCAGCTTTAATAAATCCAAAGTTTGGATGTGCGGTTAAACCTAACCTAAAACCATAATTGCCAACCCTATTTTCTTGGGCAAATAAATTAACAGTAAAAAGTAAGAATAGTATGGCGATTGCTGCTTTTTTCATCTTTAAGTAGTTTATTTTAATGGTGTATTTATATATTTGATATCAATGAGCTATAACGTAAAATATCTTCAAATTTATCTATTTTTTCTTTGCCTATCTGCAATTTCTTGCAAACAAAGCAAAAAGCCAGACGTTAGCAACATCAAGTTGGATATAAAAATACAACGTTTCGACAAAGATTTATACCAAGGAAAAAATAAAGACATTAACCAAATCAATAGTTTCTTACATAAGAAATATGGTTTTTTTTACGATGATTATACGCAAAGAATGGTCGGCAATCCAAATTTACCCAATGCAGCCATTATAGAAGGCTTATACAAAAGTCAACCTTATGCTGATGTAAACAAAGAAGTTGACAGCGTATTTCCTAAACTAACGCAGGTAGAAAAAGATTTAACGGAGAGCTTTAAATACATCAAATTCTATTATCCAAAAGCAAAAGTTCCACGTTTCATTTCTTTTATATCAGGTTTTGCTTATCAAATTCCGGTAGGTGATAATTATATTGGTATAGGTTTAGATATGTTTTTGGGTGCAGATAGTAAGTTTTATAAAGCTATTGTAGCAAGTTCGCCCAGGTATTTATCAAGACGATTTACGCCTGCATACATTGTACCTAGAGTTACTGAAGAGTATGCTAAACAAGAACTTTTCCTTGCTAATCGTGAAGACCAAACCTTATTATCAAAGATGATTTACGAAGGTAAAATCCTGTATTTCTTAGACAAGGTTTTACCAGAAACAGCTGGCGATACTGTTAAAATCGGCTACACTGAAAAACAGTTAACTTGGGCTAAGCAATTTGAAGGAAATATATGGGCGCTATTTTTAGAAAGTGATTTAATCTACCAAACAGACCCGCAAAAAATTCAGAATTATTTAAATGATGGTCCTTTTACAGCCGGAATTGGTGAGAAAGGTTTTTCTGCTCCTAAATTAGGTGTTTTCATTGGCTGGCAAATTGTAAAAAAATACATGGAAGCCAATCCAGATATTACCCTACAACAATTAATGGCCGACCAAGATGCACAAAAGATATTAACCAAAGCGAAGTATAAACCTAAAGAGAGTCAGTAGTCTGTTGAAGGACAGTTTGCAAGTAACAATGCAACAATTTAGCAATCCAACAATAGAATAATCCTAACAATGTTGAGCGTAGCGAAATCCCGATACTTCGGGAAACCAATGACACTAATGAACTAATGATACCAATGAAACTAGTTAAAGAAAAAAAGAAAATCGGAATCGTCTTATCTGGAGGTGGCATTAGAGGTATTGCTCATTTAGGAATATTAAAAGCCTTTACAAATCTAGGTATAGAGTTTAGTCACGTTAGTGGAACAAGTGCAGGCTCCATTGCTGGCTCATTTTATGCTGCAGGTATCGACCCAGAAGAAGGCTTAAATATCTTCATTAAAACAAGGTTATTGAGATTTATCCGCCCTGCGTTAGGCTCATTAGGACTCATCAATATTGAGAACGTTCGGGACGTTTTAAAAGACTATTTCCCTCATGATAAAATCGAAGACCTTAAAATTCCTTTAACTATCTGCGCTACCAATTTTAGTGAAGGCACTTTAGCTTATTTCACAAAAGGGCCATTAATTCAAGCAGTTTTAGCATCGAGTTGTATTCCTGGCATTTTTAAGCCAATCATGATAGACAATCACATGTACGTAGATGGCGGGATTTTAAATAACTTCCCTGTAGAACCCCTACTTAACAATTGTGATTACATTATCGGTTCATCGTGTAACCACTTAAAACCAGTAGAAAAAATTACCAAAATTGCACATTTAATGCAAAGAGCAGGTATCATGTCTATTAATCATGACATGGAGCGTAAAGCCAAGTTCTGCGATTTAATGATAGAACCAAAAGGAATGGGAGAAATCAGCACCTTCGACATGAAAAAAGCCGAAACTATTTACTGGTTAGCCCATGAAGAAGCGCTAAGAGCAATTAAAAACAGCGAGAGTTTTCAGGAGTTGTTGAAGAATTAAAAACCTTCACTCATTTACCGTCATTTCGAAATGAGCTCTTCGCGATTGAGAACCACGAAGTGCTCAGCGAAGCTAAATCTGTTAGTTAACAGCACAAGCTAAACATCTTTTCAGTGGTCTAAAGGAACAGCTATCTCCTCGCTGCGTTTCGTTCGATATGACGTTGAACAAAACAATACATTCACACTTTGCTTATTCCCCCTTTAGGGGGCTAGAGCGACCAGTCTCTCTCCCTCCAAAACTGGTATCGCTTTACACAAATCTAATCTCAAACAAAACTGTACATCCTCTTCAATATTCAAGGCTGCCAATCTGTGGCTGTGAGACGATTTATGCAAATAAGTCCTCAAATCACTTTTGGCCATTAAATACATATCCTCCGCAACAACACAAGCATCATCACTATGCGTAAAATCATTGCGTAAAACATTTACCACAGCGCCAGCAAACAAAGTATCCTCTAGGTTAAAATTATCCTTCCAGCCAGAGCAAAGCAGCAACACGTTTTTATCTTGAGATTTTAAATAATCGCAAAGCGAAGTCAAGTTTAAGAAAGAACCCACAACAACTTTATGTGCACGTTCTTGCGCCATGTGCATGGCCTTAGTTCCATTGGTTGTAGTTAACACCACCGTTTTACCACCAACCTTTTCTTTAGTGTAAGAAAATGGCGAATTACCAAAATCGTAACCAACAACCACTTCACCATTTCGCTCTGCAGCTAATAAAAAACCCTTGTCCGCATAAGCCAAACAATCTTCTACATGAGCAACCGGTATAATCGCTTCAGCACCATTATCAATGCCGTAAGTAATAGACGATGTTGCCCTTAAAATATCAATCACAACAACAATACTGTTTTCAATATTATATAAATGTAATAAAGCCGGTGTTAGACAAACTTCAATGGTTCTAGACATTTCGAGAGATGTGAGATGTGAGATGTGAGATGTGAGATTTAAGCTCGCAAAGTCTCAAATCTCATATCTAATGTCTCAAATCTATTTATAAAATGGAAACTTAACTACTTTAGCTTTAATCTTGCTATTTCTAATGTCTATAAAGATTTCTGTGCCCTCTTTAGCCAGTTCTTTAGTTACATAACCCATACCAATAGCTTTTTGTAAAGATGGAGATTGCGTACCAGAAGTAACCTTACCAATCACATTACCTTCTGCATCTACAATAGGGTAATCGTGACGAGGAATACCTCTATCAATCATTTCAAAACCAATTAGCTTACGGGTAACACCAGCTTCTTTTTGAGCTTGCAAAGCTTCAGCATTTGTGAAAGGTTTAGTGAATTTGGTAATCCAACCTAAACCAGCTTCAATTGGTGATGTCGTGTCATCAATATCATTGCCATACAAACAGAAACCCATTTCTAAACGTAAGGTATCACGAGCAGCTAAACCAATTGGTTTAATGCCATATTCAGCACCAGCTGCAAAAACTGCATCCCAAATTCTATCTGCGTGTTCATTGTCAAAATAAATCTCGAAACCACCTGCACCAGTGTAACCAGTTGCAGAAACCACAACATTTTCAACACCTGCAAAAGTTCCTTTTTTAAAGGTGTAATATTCCATCGATGCTAAATCGATATCGGTTAAACTTTGCAAAGCATCAGCTGCTTTCGGACCTTGAATAGCCAATAAAGAAGTCTTGTCAGAAATGTTATGCATTTCAACACCAGCAGTGTTAAACTCTTGTATCCAATTCCAATCTTTCTCAATGTTGCTAGCATTAACCACTAACATATAGGTTTTCTCATCAATGCGATAAACCAATAAATCATCAACAATACCACCATCATTGTTTGGCAAGCAAGAATATTGAACCTTGCCATCGTGTAATTTCGATGCATCATTACTCGTTACCCTTTGTATCAAATCCAATGCATTTTCGCCTTTTAAAATGAACTCGCCCATGTGGCTCACATCAAAAACACCAACTGCGTTTCTAACCGTAGCGTGTTCTACATTAATGCCCTCATATTGTACGGGCATATTATAACCAGCAAAAGGCACCATTTTAGCACCTAATGAAATGTGTTTCTCTGTTAATGCGGTATTCTTCATTTAAATTTTTTTTATAACCGTTAACTGCTAATTGTTAACTGGAAACTGAATAAGCGCCAAAAATACTAAGAATAGCGCAATGTTTTTTACCTTTTTGTTATTCTCAGCGTTTTGTCTTTTTAGCCGTTTTGTCATTTCAGACTTGTACCGATTTTACATCGGTAGCGCAGCGAAGAATTTATGTGTTATATTCTATTGACTTTTAGAAAACTAAAGCCTCTTTTCCATAGTAGCATCAGCCCCGCTTTTCGTTGCAATCTTTTTGCTGTCACACTGAGCGAACCTGTCCCGACTTCTTCGGGAGTCGAAGTGTCAGCAATGCAAAAAGTATTTCCACTGCAATCGGGTTTAGAGAATAAAGGGTTGTAGTTCTTGGCTGGCTGAGACTCCACGTATCACACAGCATTTCGTTGATATCGTCATTGCGAGGTTCATTCTCCGATTCTTCATCGGCAATGACCGAAGCAATCTCACTATTGCAGTTCAATGGCAATGAGATTGCTTCGGGCGATGAAAAATCGACCCTCGCAATGACGAGATAGGTGTTAACCTTGCAAGCTTCGTTATATTTGGCACTATCCCATCCTGCCATTCCAGATTTGTAATCTGGAATTCGTATCATTGGATTCCCTTGGGGTTGGTGTTATCACTAATACACCTATAATCCACGAATCTGTGGCTAACAATTACCCCTTCATCAACACCTCATAAATAGCTAACATCCGCTTTGCGTTGCTATTAATCTCGTGGTCTCTCTCTACGGTTTTTCGAGCGTTTACGCCAATTTCTCGCCACTTGTCGGGCTGTGTAATACATTTTAAAATAGAGCGATAAAACTCATCAGGTGTATCCGCAATTAAAATATCCTTGCCGTTTTTGCAATTAATCCCCTCTGCAGCCATACTCGTAGCGATAATACATTTCTGCATCGCCATACCCTCAATAATCTTCACTCGCATCCCACTTCCAGAAAGCAAGGGAACAATCATAATTGCTTTAGAATTCATAAACTCAACAGCATCAAAAATTTCTCCCTCCACAATTAAGTTTTCAGAGTCATAATCAAAAAACTGCTTTTGCATGTTTCTTCCAGCAATGTAGAAGCGAAGCTCGCCACTTAGCTTTTCTATATCAGGCCAAATCTCATCCAGAAACCATTCAAGTCCTTCCTTATTTGGTCGCCAATCCATTGCCCCTAAATGAAACAAAGTCGGGAAACTAGTTTTAGTTACATCAACATTGTATTTTTCAAAATCAATCGCAACTGGAAAAACATCCAACCTAGTCTGGCATCCCATCAATAAAATATTCTGTCTATCAGGCTCACTTATAGAAAACACTTGATGAAAACGATTGATTTGTTCTGTTTCATAAACCTTTAACCTCCTCGAAAGAAATTCTAGATACTTCTTTCTAGGTTTAAATTGTTCCCTTGCAGCTAGCCTTTCCCAAACATCAAATTCTATATTGTGTGCTCTGTAAATCAGTTTTGCTTTACTATTTGCCTTAACTATATCTAAATATGGAACTACAAATAATCCCTCAAATTGAATGATATCAAATTCTTGTTCACGTAATAAATTCTCCAAAAGTTTAGCAGCCTCATCATCGAAATAACGAGATACATTATAAGATTGATTGGAAAATATATTAAAAAAAGCGCCCCAAATATTCACTTCAGTATCAATACTATAAGAATGGAAATTTATTTTATCGAAAACTGGGTCGTAAATATCATCTACATCGACCTTGTCTTTGGTAGGATTAATGCTGAACAATGAAATATCAGCATCCAATTTTAACAAGCCCTTCACGGTATTATAAACCACAATAGGATATCCGCTATTTGGCGGAAAAGGAACACGACTGGTTAAAAAAAGGATTTTCACATTGTGAAATTACAAATTAAACTTCTTCCTGAAAAGAAAGAGTTAATTGAGGGTCGCTTACATTAAAAGTTTTACGATGGAAAGGTGACAACCCTGTTGCTATAACAGCATTTCTATGCTCAATAGTTGGATAGCCTTTATTTTGTTTCCAGTTATAATGCGGATAATCTTGGTGAAGGTTTGCCATGTATTCATCGCGATGCGTTTTTGCTAAAATAGAAGCCGCTGCGATATTTAAATATTTCCCGTCGCCCTTAACCACACAACAATGCGGAATATCAGTATATTTTTTAAAACGATTGCCATCAATTACTAAATGCTGTGGAATAATCATCAGTTTTTCTATCGCCCTGTGCATGGCTAAAAAAGAGGCATTTAAAATGTTAATCTGGTCTATTTCTTCATGGTCTACAAAAGCAACTGCCCAAGCCAATGCTTCCTTCTCTATAATTGGCCTTAACTTATCTCGTTGTTCGTGTGTTAACTTTTTCGAATCATCTAAGCCTTCTAAATAAAAATCCTTAGGTAAAATTACCGCTGCTGCAGATACTGGCCCGGCCAAACAGCCTCTCCCAGCTTCATCGCAACCGGCCTCTATTAATTCTATATGATAACAGTTTAATAACACGCTATAAAGTTAAGGTTTATCAATTATAAAAATTTAGGGGTAACAAATTTTAAGTAAGTTTATATATAGATAATTAAACATTTAAAATATTAACTATAATATCATGAAAAAATTATCAATAACATTAGCCTTTATTTTTTGTACACTAGCTGTATTCGCACAGGCAAACAGACCAGGCACACCAATTGGTGGCATTATTGTTAAAGGGGGTAAAAATCCTGGCGGCCAAATGATGACCACGACTACAAATGAAAAGGGAGAAATTGTACTTAACATTTTAGAGGCTGGCAATTATAAATTTACAATTACTGCACCTCAACCAACTACTGAACAAGCTGCCAGTAAGGACACTAGAACTTATACAGGTGGTCGAAAAAATGAAGAAGTAGCGTCTACATCAGAAAGAAAAGGCTGGGATGGGACTGTTAAAGGTGGTTCACGTGTAGCAGGAGAACCAATTGGTGGAATTGTTGTTAAAGGTGGCCGAAATGCTAGTGGCCAAACAGTTTCTGTTGTTAGTAATAGTAAAGGAGAAATTGAATTAACCAAATTAGAACCTGGGATTTATAAATTAATCATTGTCAACCCATAAACAGCTACCCATGAAAAGAATATCAATCACCATTGCAATAATATTAGCATTTGCAACACTAACAATAGCTCAGTCCAATAAATCTGCAAACCAACAAACCAACACCTCTGTTAAAGAAACGACTGGTTCTGTTACAAAACAAGCTGCTCCAGAAGGCCATTACTGTAGTTACTGTAAGATGAACTATCCCGAATCTCATTTCCCTTGTATCATGAAAGCAATAAAAGGTAAAGTAGATGCCGCTGGCAAAATTTCTTTTACTGCAGGACAACCAATTGGTGGAATTATAGTTAAAGGTGGTAGAAATCCTGGGGGAAATTTAAATGTGGTAACGAACGACAATGGAGAAGTAGAATTTAATAACCCAACAACTGGAAACTATAAATTTGTTATTTCTTTACCAACTAATAATCCAAATGCCCGACAAGCCGGTGGTCCAATTGGAGGAATAATAGTTAAGGGAGGTAAAAATCCAGGCGGCCAAATGTTTACAGTAGCTTCTAATACAAATGGCGAAGTAATATTAAATAACCTAGAAGCTGGAAATTATAAATTTGTAGTGATGGGTCCATCTCCACAAGAAAAATCAGCAACGAACACCTATAATTCCATTTCAAAAACTAATTAAGGAATGCGCTACAATGAAGAATTAGCCTATCGAGTTAGCGAACTACTCTCCCATTTAACAGATGTTGAAGAGAAAGAAATGTTTAGTGGTTTAGTCTTTATGGTGAATGGCAAAATGTGCGTCGGCGTTTCAAAAAATGAATTAATGGTTAGAATAAATCCCGCTTCATTTGATGAAATTGCAGACATAGACGGTTGGCGACAAATGGTAATGGGCAAAAAGCCAATGAAAAGCTACATACAAGTTGCTGAAGATGTTCTAGTAAAAAACGAAGATTTAAAGTTTTGGATTGATTTAGCTTTAGCTTTTAATCCACTCGCCAAAGCATCAAAGAAGAAGAAATAACCCAACAATTAAGCAATTTACCAATCCAACAATTTAAACCGTTACATTTTGCCCTTTTACGTCAAAGGCATCACGTAATCCTATTGCCAACAAATTAAAAGCATAAACGGTAAGCATAATCGCTAATCCTGGCAAAACAGCAAGGTAAGCTGCATCCATAATGATATAACCATAATGCTCCTTAATCATGGTGCCCCAGCTTGGCATAGGTGGTTGTGCGCCAAAACCTAAAAAACTAAGTCCTGTTTCTAATAAAATAGCAGAAGCAAAATTGGCTGACGCAACTACTAAAATTGGACCAGCAAGATTAGGTAAAATATGCTTGGTTATGGTCCTGAAAGTCGAAAATCCTAATGCATTTGCCGCCTCTACATACTCTACTTCTTTTAAGGCCAATACTTGACCACGAACTAAACGAGCTACATCTACCCAAGTAGACAAGCCAACGGCGATGAAAATTTGCCAAAACCCTTTCCCTAATGCAAATGAAATAGCTATAATCAATAGCAATGAAGGTAGCGACCAAGTCACATTCATGAACCAACTAATAATGGCATCGGTTTTACCTCCAAAATACCCAGCAGCTGCACCCAAACTAACACCAATAAGTAAAGAGATTAAAACAGCTATTAATCCTACTGATAGAGAAACACGAATGCCTAAAATTAACCTACTCAAATAATCTCTACCATAAGGGTCTGTACCTAAATAAAAAGTTTGTTTGTAGATATTACTTTCTTCAAAAACTGCTTGTTGAGTTCCCATTTTAGATGGCATCAAACATTTTGGACATAGAGACTTTAGTTCATATTGTGTTTCCTTTGGCCTTTCATCATCTCCAATATACTCCTGAACCAAAACCTTATCACCTACAATTCGATAACCTGTAATTGGTATGCTCTTAAAATTTGCAGGCTGACCAAAGAGCATTTTCTCAAATACATTAACCTGCTTTATTTTATCATTTTTACTAATGATTAAAAACTGAAATGATCTGCCAGGTTTCTTTTTGTTTAGGGCTAGATTGATAGTACTAGCATAAGGGGTTTGGTCTGGCGTAATTAGATAACCTAAAATTCCAATTACCATCATCAATGAAATAAAAACCAATCCTCCAAACGCAAACTTATTACGTTTAAATCTATTCCATATTTTTTTCGAAGGACTGTTATTCATTTTTTATTATTTAACCATTCGGCCTTTCCAATTATACTTTCCAGAATTACCTGCCAAACCAATGTATACAAAATAAACTACATGCATTGGATTAAGCAATGGCAATAAAAATAATAATAATCTTCTTTTAAAGAAACCAGTAACACTATACAAAAAGATAAGCTCGATAGTTAGCTTACAAATTAGTTGAAATAACAGAAATTTTAGACATATATCAGTGAAGATAAATGCCATGATAGAATTTACTATAATGCTCACATTAAATAACCAAATACTTAACCCCAGGGCAATAACCAATTTGTCTTTATAACGAGTCGTTTTAGAGGCCCAACGTTTACGTTGTTGCAAAAATTCTTTAACATTTGGTTTTGCATGGGTATAAACTATTGCTTCACTATTTTTTAAGAAGCCTATCTTGCCCTCATAAAGTGCAGCCATTTTGTGCAGCAATAATTCATCATCTCCAGACGCTAAATCATCAATTCCTTTAAAACCACCAACTGCAAAAAAAGCTTCACGTTCATAAGCGAGGTTAGCCCCATTACAAGTGCTAGGGTTATTATTACCAATTGTAGAAGCGCCCAAACCAATTAAATAAGAAAACTCTAAAGTTTGTAAGTTTTCAAATAAGTTCTTTTCTTCGAAATAGGCCACAGGTGATGAGATCATTTTATACCCATTAACTTCATAACAATTAACGATGGTTTTTAACCAGTTTTTACCCATCCTGCAATCAGCATCTGTAGTAATAATTAATTGCCCTGTCGCTTGACCTATTGCGGTTTGAATTGCCTTTTTCTTATACGAGTTTAGTGCATTGGCCTCATTAAGTTGTATCAATTGAATACCTTGATTGGCATAAGATGAAATAATAGCTGAGGTTTCATCGGTAGAATGGTCATCTATAATAATAACTTCAACTAGATTTTTATCATAATCTTGTGCTAAGATATCATCAATGGTTTTGCCGATTTTATCTTCTTCGTTACGTGCAGCAATTAATATAGAAACCTTTGTTGTAGCCTTGCCTTCATTCCACTTAAAATATGGAATTTTAGCCCATCCTCTAATAAACGTACCTACTACAAATACATAAATTAAGGTTAAAAAAACGGTAAAATAACTAAGTGCGCTGACTACTTCCAAAGAATTTTAATTTAAAAACAAAATATGAACCTAATATAGCAGGAATAATAAGATTGATAAACCAAATACTAGCAGTTACTGCAATTACTGCCACAATATTTGAAGTTACAAAGCCAAAAAAATAAGATGCCGTAAAACTTCTAATGCCAACATCAAATAAATCTAATGAGGGCAATGATGATTGAACAAAAAATAAAATACTAACCAACATCATCACATCCAATATATGTAATTCTGGAATTAACCATTCAAACATAATGTAGTACTGGGTGCTAAAAACTAAATATCTAGCTAAACAAAACAACAATATTCTTAATAATTCCCTCTTTTTATACCGAGCTAGAATCGAATAAAATTTCTTGTATTTCCGAGTAAAACGGATGGAAAGTAATATTCCATTTAGCCATCTAATATTAAAGAAGAATATAATAAAGGACAAACAGAAACCTACTGAAATTGCACAGACAGCTAAAAATAATCTATAATCAATTGGTGTAAATCTATAAATGAAAACAGTTACAGCAATTGCCCCAAAGACGTTTGTTAAAACCAACTGACCGATTTGACCAACGGTCATTGCCACCACACCTACAATTCTTCTTTTCGGCGAAAGGAAAAATACCCTTCCTCCATATTCGCCAATTCGGTTTGGTGTAAAAACTGCCCACGTTAATCCACAAAACACAGATTCTATGGACAACCATAAACTAATCGGCTCAACCTGTTTAATTAACCTTTTCCATTTAACAGCCTCAAGCCCCCAGTTTAGTAACATCAATCCCACAACTGTGGATATAATTGTCCAGATCTGAGCCTTAGGCATTGAATTTAATAACGACACAAATTTCTTTAAATCGTTATTTGCAATAAGTTTTACATAGATAAACCAAAATGCAAAAATTACAATCGAGATTTTAAGAAGGATGGAAAATATTTTTTTGTACTGAGCTGTCAAATTTTTACTTTTTGTATCTGCAAATATGCTTAATATTGTTTTATGTTGGCTGAAAAAAAGGAACGCATAATAATGGGTATCGATCCAGGTACAGCAATTATGGGTTATGGTATCGTTCTAGAGAAAGGAACAAAAATAGAACTAATAAGTTTGGGCATTGTGAGAATGGATCATTTGGATGATCATTTTTTAAAGCTTCAACGCATATTTGAAAAAACAATTGCCTTAATTGACGAATATAAACCAGATGTTTTAGCTATCGAGGCTCCATTTTATGGCAAAAACATTCAAGTAATGCTGAAACTAGGTAGGGCTCAAGGTATTGCAATGGCAGCTGCTTTATCAAGAAATATTTCAGTAACTGAATATGCCCCGAGAAAAATTAAACAATCCATTACCGGAAAAGGTACAGCAAGTAAAGAACAAGTTGCTGCGATGCTACAAAGATTATTAAACTTTAAAGAAACACCTGAATTTTTAGATGCAACTGATGGTCTAGCTGTGGCAGTTTGTCACTCGTTTCAACGAATTAGTACCAGCAATACTGGGAAATCGTATTCTGGGTGGGATGCTTTTGCAAAGGATAATAAAAAGAGAGTTAAGTAATTCTTAACCATAATTCGAGGAACGAAGCATCTTAAAGTATTCTGCATTCGTCCCTCTTAATTATAAGTCTTATACTTTTTTCCTTCTCAAATAAGCTTTAATCCCAAAAAACAATCCTAATCCAATTGCCAAGAAAGGCCATAAGGTAGATACACCTAAAATAAATTCTTTAAGAAAAGACCAGCCTGCTACAATGCTCAAACCTAATCTTTGGAAGAAACCTGGGCGATAGTCATATAAATTATCATTACTAACAATCAGTGATTTCACTGTATTATCTTGATAGAAGTTCAAGGTTATTGTACTAAACTTCACCCTGCTATCAATATTCATATTCTCAATTTTCTTGTCAATATAATCATCTTTAATGTATAGAGATGTTTCTACGTTGTTGCCTTGTCTTTTAGCAGTTTTATTGATTGTATTTACAGCATCAACTCTGTTTTGTGCTTTTAATTTATTAGCAAGATAAGTAATGCTCTGGTCATCCATTTTCATGGTTTGGTTATCTACAAAAACAGCCATTTTTGCTACAGTATTCGTAAAATCATCCAGTTTCTCGGAAGGAATTTTAGCAATCACCAATCCTTCTTTTCTGTAAGCTGTAATTTCTTTTAACGAATCTGCAGAATATTTTACCTTATCACTTTCTTGAATTGAACTATTGATGGAGAATTCCATCACTGTTCCACCTTGTGCCTTGATGGTAGCACTTAATTGTTCTTTGGTTTGTTGAACATCTTTAACCCTAAAACGCATATCTGCTGTTTTAATAATCTTAGGGGTTGCGGTTGTGTCAACAGCATCAGCTGATATTACCACTTCTTTACTAACTGATTCATCAGCAGCGTAATCTTTTTTCTCTGCGTTACAGCCAAACATTAAAACAATGATGGCGATACAAAATAAATACTTTTTCATACTCTATAGTTTTTTGGTTATAAAACCACTATCTGCAACTACGTAAAAAGACATAGTATACCCATAGTTGTTTCAGGAATAAAAATTGATTTTATTTATTGTACCGGCCGGTATTGCTTAATGCCAATATGATGCAGAAGTAACCTTAGTTCTTCGCTTGTAACAGAAATACTACAAAATAAAAAAGTCTACACCAGTTAAAAACTAATGTAGACCTCTACGTATAAAATGGTATATTTTATTTGGTATTCAACATCTTAAAAACTGCCTTGCAGCATATCCAAGAGCCTATAAACAATACTACCCAAGATGCAATAGAAAGTGCAGTAGAATCGAAAGCAAAACGGGCATATACTCCAATCATACTGATAATAATACCAACTAACAATAACTTGTAAATTGATGTTTCGTTAGCGGCTTTCATGCTTTCTTCTCTTTCAGATTGATTCATCGTCTTTTCTTTTTAAAATTGTATGCGCAAAAATAAGATTTATAAACTAAAAATTACAACAAATTAATAAGTTTTCAATTTATCTAATCGTTGTTTTCCTTTATCAGCTTCATTCAGTTTATCACTCTTGTACAGAAGTTTTTCCCAGTCTCCATACATAGGATTAGGCAAAACGATAAACTTCGTTCCAAATAAGCCTTGCATTGCATTAACTTGCTCTTTGGTATCTTTTCCTTCGCGATAAAACACATTAGAGAAATCACTTAAATTATCGCCACATAGCAATAAAACATTATACTTCTCTAATATTTTTTGGCGACGAGGTTCTTTATCTGATGTGGTAGTTTTAACTAACAAATGAGCTTCATCAGCGTTTGGAAACCCAAATTTCTGTAGGTTCTTTAAAGTCCCTTCATAATCGGCTTTGTCTCTATTTGTTACATAAAAGGTTTCAACATTCTTGCTGGCGGCAAACTTCAAAAATGCTAGCGCTCCAGGAACAGTATCTGCCTGTGCTAAAGCCGTCCATTCTGTCCAATCACCAGGCAAGTAACTTACTCCTTTTTTAATTTCATGACCTTGAAAAACTGAATTGTCTAAAATGGTTTCATCAGCATCTACAATTACGCAATTTAGTTTAGCATTCGCTTGGTTCCATAAGGCTTCTTTTAAAGACAATCTAGCAAAGTTGTAAGCCTGAAAAGCCAAAGCTCTATACTCGCCACTAAACTGCTGCCACAGCACTGCATTTGTATAATCCCTTGCTGGAGTTAGCGCTTGTGCAAAAGATAAGATGGGAAGAATGCCCAACATCCAAATTAAAAGGTATTTTTTCATAAGGGTTTTTAATTTAATCAAAGATAAAGCTTACAAATGTCTTAAAACAAAAAACCCTTATCAAATTAAGATAAGGGTTTAAATATATTTTGAACTTCGTCCAATGAACAATTGAACTAATGAACAATTTTATCCATTCAATGCAGCAGCACCACTCACAATCTCTGTCAACTCTGTTGTAATTGCAGCCTGACGAGCTTGGTTATAAGCTAATTTTAATGCTTTAATTAAATCACCAGCATTTTCTGTTGCTTTATCCATAGATGTCATACGAGCACCATGTTCTGAAGCATGAGAATCTAAAACCGCTTTATATAATTGAATTTTTATCGACTTAGGAATCAATTGAGTTACAATCTCTTCTTGGTTCGGCTCTAAAATATAATCAACGTTTGTAGTTTTAGCATCTGCAACTGGCTCGGCTTTTGGCAAAGGCAACAACTGTTCTGAAGTTAAAATTTGTACCGCAGCATTTTTAAATCTGTTGTAAACCAATTCTACTTTATCGAATTCGCCTTTAGCAAAACCTGTCATGATAGCGTCGGTAATTTTGCTAACGTTATCAAAGTTCAAAGCAGAATAAACCTCATTATTGTTCCCAATAATGTTGTAATTACGCTTCTCATAAAAATCCTGAGCTTTTTTACCAATTGCAACAATACTTACGTTGCCATTCTTAAGTTGCTCACTATATTTTTCGGCAATTAAATTATTCGCGGTTTTAATTACGTTCATGTTAAAAGCACCTGCCAAACCACGGTTTGATGATACCACCACCACCAATACTTTATTAGGCTCACGTTCCTGAATATAAGGAGAAGATGAACCTTCTAAACTTGCAGAAAGATTTCCTAAAATCTCTTTCAGTTTAGTAGCATACGGGCGTAACTGAACAATAGCATTGGTAGCACGTTTTAACTTCGCAGCCGAAACCATTTTCATAGCTTTGGTAATCTGCTGGGTAGATTGTACCGATGATATACGAATTCTTACTTCTTTTAAATTAGCCATTTTCTATTAAGTGAGTATCAAGATTTGAGTATCAAGTATCAAGATTTGGGCATAACCTGTCTTGATACTTGATACTTACTACTCGATACTTATTAGTATTTACTTGAAATCTCTTTTGCGACAGTTTCTAAAACGTTTACTGCATCATCTAACTTACCAGCTTTTAAAGAAGCTAAAGCTTCTGGATGACGTAATTCTAACGCTTGTAAAAACTCTGCTTCAAATTCTTTTACCTTGTTTACAGGAACAGAACGCATTAAGTTTTTAGTACCTAAGTAAACGATAGCAACTTGTTTCTCTACAGTAAATGGAGTAAACTGAGCTTGTTTTAACATCTCAACGTTACGAGCACCTTTATCTAAAACAGATTTTGTAGCCGCATCTAAATCAGAACCGAATTTAGAGAAAGCCTCTAATTCACGGTATTGTGCCTGATCTAATTTTAAAGTACCAGCTACTTTTTTCATTGATTTAATTTGAGCATTACCACCCACACGTGATACCGAGATACCTACGTTAATAGCTGGACGAATACCTGAGTTAAACAAGTTAGATTCTAGGAATATCTGACCATCAGTAATCGAAATTACGTTAGTTGGAATATATGCAGAAACGTCACCAGCTTGAGTTTCGATAATTGGTAAAGCAGTTAATGAACCACCACCTTTAACAATCCCTTTTAATGATTCTGGTAAATCATTCATTGCTTGTGCAATCTCATCGTTAGAGTTGATTTTAGCAGCACGCTCTAATAAACGACTGTGAAGATAGAAAACGTCACCTGGATAAGCCTCACGACCTGGAGGACGACGTAACAATAACGACACCTCACGGTAAGCAACAGCTTGTTTTGACAAATCATCATAAACAATTAAAGCTGGGCGACCAGTATCACGGAAAAACTCACCAATTGCAGCACCAGCAAATGGAGCATAAAATTGCAATGGAGCAGGTTCAGCAGCAGAAGCAGCAACAACAACTGTATAAGCCATTGCACCGTTTTCTTCTAAAGTACGAACAACGTTTGCAACAGTACTTGCTTTCTGACCACAAGCTACATATATACAGAATACAGGGTTACCTGCTTCATAAAATTCTTTTTGATTGATGATAGTATCAATACAAACAGCAGTTTTACCAATCTGACGGTCACCAATAACCAACTCACGTTGACCACGACCAATTGGAATCATTGCATCAATTGCTTTTATACCTGTTTGTAAAGGCTCAGTAACTGGCTGACGATAAATTACACCTGGTGCTTTACGCTCCAAAGGCATTTCGTAAGTTTGACCTAAGATTGGTCCTTTACCATCGATAGGCTCGCCAAGTGTGTTTACAACACGACCTAACATACCTTCACCAACTTTAATAGAGGCAATTTTTTTAGTACGTTTAATAGTATCACCTTCTTTGATTTCGTCTGATGGGCCTAACAAAACCACACCCACGTTATCCTCTTCAAGGTTCAATACAATACCTTGCAACCCGTTAGCAAACTCAACTAACTCGCCACTTTGAACTTTAGTTAAGCCGTAAACACGAGCAATACCATCACCCACTTGTAATACGGTACCAACTTCTTCAAGTTCAGCTTCTGATTTAAAGCCTGACAATTGTTGTCTGATAATTGCCGAAACTTCGTCTGGTCTTACCTCTACCATAATTTTTATTTTGATTTCTTTTTGAAAATGTAAATCTTGTACTCTTTTGTTATTCCTGTCCCTCTTTCCGCTTTACTTCGTGTCCGCTTCAATCGGGTTTATATTTTACGTTCAGTAGTTCTTAGCTCGCTTTTAATAGCAACTAGTAAACACCTTGCGCAAATTCTTTTTTCAACTTATTTAAGCCGCTAGAAATACTAGCATCAAATTGTTTGTCGCCAACTTTTAAAATAAAGCCACCAATTAATTTTTCGTCAACTTTTTCTTTAACGATAACTTCATTAGCACCCATTTCTTTTTTAACCAAGGCAACAATTTCAGCTTTAGTAGCATCATTTAATGCAATTGCAGATGTTACTTCAGCAGTTACAATACCTTTAATAAAATTATATTGACTGATGAACTGTTTAGAAGTTTCAAATAAAATTCCAGCTCTACCTTTATTAACTACAAGTTTTAAAAAGCTTTGGGTAATTTGATGAACCTTGTTACCAAAAACATCATTCAAAATACCTGCTTTTTTATCTAAAGGCACAATTGGATTTTTTAAAATCGCTTCTAGTTCGCTGTTGTTATCTACAACCTCTTCAAATAACACCATATCATTCATCATATCCTGCAAAGCGTTTTGCTCTGTAGAAAGGTCGATTAATGATTTTGCGTATCTGCTTGCTGCTTTACTTGACATATTTTTTATTTTGAGATTTGAGATTTGAGATTTGAGATTTGAGAAATGCTTCTCTATCTATACCAGTCTCACATCTCATATCTAGTGTCTCAAATCTAACTTAGTTTAACTCCACATCTTTCAACAGGCTGTTAACCAAATCCTGTTGTTTTGCTTTATCATCTAACTGGCTACGTAAAACGCGTTCTGCAATATCTAACGATAAAGTAGACACCTGTCCTTTTAATTCAGCCAATGCTGCTTTCTTTTGATTTTCAATCTCGATACGAGCTTTTTCAATCAATTTAGCACCTTCAGTTTGAGCTGAAGTTTTTGCTTCGTTAACAATGCTATCTTTAAGAATTTTAGCTTCTTTTAAAATCTCATCGCGTTCTGCACGGGCTTGTTTCATTAACTCTTCATTCTGAGAAGTTAAACGAGCCATTTCTTGCTTAGCTAATTCAGCTTTGTTTAACGCGTCATCAATAGATTGCTCACGTTCTTTAATAGCAGCCAATACTGGTTTCCAAGCAAACTTGCCTAAAAGGAACATTAACAATAAAAATGCTATTGTTTGAAATACAACTAAACCAACTTCAGGTATTAATAAATCCATTTCTGTATATATTATAATTTTTTCTTGTTTCAAATAATAACCATTCTGTAAAACAATCTTCTACAGAATGGTTAAGGGTGTTATTACATTAACGCAACAACAACCGCGAATAAAGCAACCGCCTCAACGAAGGCAGCAGCGATTAACATCGCAGTTTGAATTTTTGAGGCAGCTTCTGGTTGACGAGCGATACCGTCCATAGCAGAACCACCAATACGACCGATACCTAGACCAGCGCCAATCGCAGCTAATCCTGCACCTACTGCAGCAATACTTCCTGTAATCATGATTTTATATATTAATTGTTTTTAAAAAATATTCTAATTAGTGGTGGTGTTCTTCTACTGCCATTCCAATAAATAAGGCAGATAGAATTGTAAATATAAACGCTTGAATAAATGCAACCATTAATTCAATTCCTCCAATAAAGATGGCGAACGGAATAGAAGCTGCAGAAACCCAAATACTGTTGAAGACGAAGATTAGGCAAATTAACGAAAGCACCAAAATGTGACCCGCTGTAATGTTTGCAAACAAACGTATCATTAATGCAATTGGCTTAGTAAAAATACCAATCAATTCTAATGGCATTAAAAATATCTTCATTGGAACTGGCACACCTGGCATCCAAAAGATGTGTTTCCAGTAGTGCTTGTTACCATTAAATATCGTGATTAAGAAAGTAGTAACCGCTAGAACCATAGTTACCGCAATGTTTCCTGTTAAGTTTGCACCACCTGGTAAGAAAGGAACTAATCCTAACATGTTATTAAACCAGATGAAAAAGAAAACAGTTAATAGATATGGCATGAAACGCTCATGTTTATGACCTAAGTTTGGCTTAGCAATATCGTCACGAACGAAAAGAATGATTGGCTCTAACCAAGACTGTAATCCTTTTGGAGATTTACCTTGACGTTTTTTGTATCCGTTAGCAACGCTGATAAACACCACCAACAATAAAACTACCGAAAGTAATAACGTACAAGTGTTTTTAGTTAATGAAAAATCTAAAGGACGAGCATTTTTTGCATGATGTTTTTCATCCAACTCTACATATTGACCGTGCTCATTTGCAGTTGCAGAAGCCAAATAAATTTTCTCATGCATTTTAACGAAACGCTCTCCGTTTCTTTCAACTACAACTTTAGCATCATCATCATGATGAAAATCACTATCATTAAAGGTTACAACTTTGCCGTTTGCATATAGAATAATTGGTAAACCAATATAGGTTTCACCAATTACATGCCAACTATGAGAATCAGCGATGTGATGTAAGGCAAACTTACCAATCTCAAACTTTTTCTTCTCTGATGTTTCAGCATGAGTTTCCTCAGCTTTATGAGCAGTATCAACTTGTGCTTTTGCACCAAGCGAAACCATCAAAAACGCCGAAAAAAGCGTAAAAACAACAATTAACCTTCTAAACTTAAACTCAAAAACGTGGCTACAATCCATTTACTCGCAGATTTTTACTATTTATTTTGGTGGCGCAAGTTACGTAACAAACCGTATATTTCAAAGAAGGTGAACAATAAATATAAAGAAAAAAAGTTGAAAATGAAAACCAAGTCCTTTTCATCAGTATTTACGCCACTAATTAGGACTTTTTTTCTTGTATTTAGACTGTATATCAACACGAAAGCCATAGAGAAAAGCATCTTCACTGCAATTGACCCCATAATTGCTAAAACCCCAGTTTCGGGATTACGTTTGATACCTAAAAAAGCTAAAATAAAAGCCACAAAAGTCAATCCACCCAAAAAGCTAAAAACCAACCAAAACTTGTCGGCTAAAAGTTTAACGTCAGTAAATAGATGAGGTAATGATAAAGCAATACCAGCAAGCAATGCCGTGTATAAAACGTAATATAAAATGAATCGTTGTAAACCCAAACCCTTAAATTTTAGCAAAGGTAATATTTAAATCGTTGTGCTTTTTGAAACTTACAAGATTTTGCCAAGAACCACTGCCGCTGTAATATAAACCTTATTGAAGCGGAAAGCTCCCTTTTTTCTAGGGACTTGCAGCGCAAAGAAGGGCTATAATTGCCAAAAGCTCTACACATTCTTTTTCAATGAAATTTAATTGCTGTCTTTATTTAGGGAGCGCACCACTTGATACAAAGAAATAATAACACCTACCAAACCCAAAATAGCGGTAAAGATAAATTTACTACCTCCCCTATGTTCATCAATTTTATAACCAATAAAGGAAAATAAGCCAATTGTTGCCAACATTTGAAAAGCAATACCAGAATACTTTGCAAAATTAGTCGCTTGTTTTTTTGGCTCACTGTCTTTCGGGTTCATCATATTAAATTATCTGTATAAAAATATACCTATTTATTAAGAATTAATGGGCGAATAAAATATTTTTGCATACATTTTGTTATATTGTATTCATACACAAACTATAGATTCTTGAACAAACTTTCGAAAATTAGTTTTAAATTCTTTTTGGCCTGTCTAAGCATTACTGCTTTGTATGCTTGTTCTACGCAAAAAGATAATCCAACAAATAGGGGTTTACAAAATCTATCTGCTAGGTATAACTATATCTATAACTCAAATGTTTTATTAAACACTTATCAGGATGAGCTTTCTTCGAGCTATCAAGACAAATTTGATGAGTTTTTATCTGTTTATATAGCACCAACCACTGCCGATTTTATCACTACAACCGCTCCTGTAGGGAATGTTAAGGCATTAGATGAAATTACTCAAAAGGCGCAAATGATTATCGCCGAAAAAGGCTTGAGCAATTATGTGGATGAAGCTTATATGCTGTTGGCCAAAACGAATTTTTACAAGGGAAGTTATTTTACCGCTACAGAATATTTTGATTATACAGCTAAGGCATACAAGAAAGACAAAAAGGTTTACTTGGCCGCAATGACTTGGAAAGCGAGAAGCTTAATGCAGCTTAAAAATTTCGAACTAGCTGCCAAGGTTTTAGATACCGTTAAATTACATTTAGATTCAGTAAAAAACGAAAAAGCCGAGCCACTGGCAACCTTAGCTCAAATGAGCATTTACCAAAACAAGTATAAAGATGCAATTGGTTACTTAGAAGAAGCAATTAGGGAAACGAATAAAATGGATAGTAGAACGAGGTGGCCATATATTTTAGCTCAACTTTATGAAAGTGAGAAAGAATATGATGCCAGCTTAAAAAACTACACCAAGGTTGAGAATAGCAATGCGCCTTTTGAAATGTACTTTAATGCCAAGTTGAGTAAAATTAGAATTAACGATTTACTGAACGACCAGTCATCTAACAGAAAGCAAGCTTTATTAAAGTTATTAAAGGATGATAAAAACTTCGACTACACCGACCAGATTTATTATGAGGTAGCCGAAGATTATTTTGGTGATAAAGACTTTGCAAAGGCTGAAGAATATTATAAGTTGTCTGCTAGAAAAAGCACCAGAAATCAATATCAAAAAGGATTGTCGTATTTAAAGCTGGCTGAACTTAACTTTAAAAATTTAGGGAATTATGTGAATGCGAAACTATATTATGATAGTGCAGCAACTACTTTGCCTAAAACATATCCAAGTTATGAGGCAATTCTAAAAATCAGTCAGAATTTAGAATACCTAACACAGCGTTACCAGTTAATTGCAGAGCAAGACACCTTGCAGATGATTGCTCGTTTGCCACAACAAGCTCGTGAAAAGAGAATTAACGAGATTTTTGAGCCAAAGGTTATTCCAAATGCAAATATTAAGGTAAATAATAGAGACGTTAAGGATGAGGATGATAAATCCCAAAAAAGTGGCACTTTCTATTTCAATAATATTTCTGCCGTTAGTAGAGGATTTACCGATTTTAAGAAACGCTGGGGAAATAGACCACTAGAAGATAATTGGCGCCAAAGCATTAAATCTTCACAGCAAGTTAATCAGCAAAACCAAGCTAATGTAATTGATAATAACCAAGCCACAGGAAATGGTCAGGTTGCTAATGATGGAATAGGTGCAAAGGTTGCTGCTTACACAGCTAAGCTACCCCTTACAACAGATTTACTACAGAAATCCGACCAGCAAATTATTGACGCTTATTTTGAGATTGCCGCATTTTATCAGCAAGTATTGGGTGATGAGCAAGAAGCGATTAAGGTTTATGAAACTTTGTTAGCCCGTTACCCACAAAATAATCACTTAGATGCTGTTTATTATAGCTTATACCTTGGCTATAAAGACAATTATCCAGCAAAATCAGAAAGTTTTAAAAACCTAGTGCTGGCTAAATTCCCTGGTTCGGTATATGCGAAAACTATTTTAGACCCTAATTTTTCTGCAAAACAAAACGCACTTGATGCAGAAGTAAATAAAGTTTATAATACCGTATTCGCCAATTACGAGAAAAAAGAATTTAACACTGTAATTAATGCCGTTAATGAAACAAATGCTCGTTTCCCTGGAAACTCCTTACAGGCACAGTATGATTATTTGAAGGCAATCGCCATTGGCAGAACACAAAATGTAGATAGTTTATTACTAGCTTTTAATAACATTTTAGTTAAGTACCCAAATGACCAATTGATTAATCCTTTGGTAAAAGACCATTTAAAATACATTGAGGCAAACATAGGTGTGTTTAAAGCAAGAAAAATTGCTTTAATAGATTTTGACCCGTCTGAACCTCGATTTATAGCTCAGCAAAGTAACGTCGCTGTTCAGAAACCTCAAGCACAGCCTGTTAAAACAGAGCCAACAAGTCCTGTGGTGCAACCAGTTATTGTCGAGCCAAAAAAAGAAATAGTTGTAAATAACCCACCAATTAACAATCCGCCTGTACAGCAAGTACCAGTTCAAACTAACCCAGTTAACGAGCCTGCTAAACAAGTTGTAGTAGATGATTTGTTCAGCAAAGCTGAATCGAATATTT
The DNA here is from genome assembly GCF_032678705.1 of Pedobacter frigiditerrae. Lineage (NCBI taxonomy): Bacteria > Pseudomonadati > Bacteroidota > Sphingobacteriia > Sphingobacteriales > Sphingobacteriaceae > Pedobacter > Pedobacter frigiditerrae. Next base: position 284,570 of record NZ_JAVTSS010000002.1, read on the forward strand.
ATTATTATGTAATTGCTGTAAATGACATGAGCTTAAGTGTAAGTTCATCTCGTTTTGGAGTTGGACAGTTTAATAGGGGAAATTATTCTGGCACTGGATTAAAACATCAATTACAAGAACTACAAGACGACCAACTTATATATGTTGGAAATTTTAATACGTTAAGTGAAGTAAAAACCTATGCTGAAGGTATAACAACGCAATTAACAAGAATCATGAAAGTTCCTGCTAGTACCTATAAAGGTTTTTATATTACTAAAGAGAACTTCGATAAAATAAAAAACAGAGAAACATTAAATAGATATCTTGAGTTTTTCAAGGTTAATTATTAATACAGAAAATGCGTAAACAACCTCTATCACCAGAAGATATAAAGAAATATAACCGTAGGCTTTGGAAATTGCTTATCGGCGGACTGCTATTTTTTGCCCTATTTATTGTGCTGATAGGTTTCGGTCTTTTTGGCGAGATTCCATCTTTTAGAGCGATTGAGCATCCCAAAAGTAACGAAGCAACCGAAATCTTTTCGGAAGATGGCAAAGTTTTAGGAACCTATTTTGTTAAAAATCGCTCTAATGTAAATTACAGTCAAATCTCACCGAATGTGATTAATGCGTTAATTGCAACTGAAGATGTCCGTTTCCTTTCACATTCTGGAATAGATTTTAAAAGAACCTTTACCATTTTTGCATATATCTTAATCGGCAAAAAACAAGGTGGAAGTACGATAACCCAGCAATTGGCGCTAAACTTATTTTCTGATGAAGGAAGGCAAAAGAATTACTTAAAAAGAGTTATTCAAAAGTTTCAAGAATGGGTAATTGCAGTAAAACTGGAAAGAAACTATACGAAGGAAGAAATCATTACTATGTATTTAAACACAGTTGATTTTGGAAACCAGGCATACGGAATTAAATCTGCGGCCAGAGTTTATTTCAATACAACACCAGATAAATTAACGGTGCCTCAAGCCGCAGTTTTGGTTGCCATTCAAAAAGGTGTAACAAGGTATTCGCCGACCAGGAATCCAGTAAGGGCATTAGCTAGACGTAATACCGTGATGGCATTAATGGTTAAAGCTGATTTATTAACACAAGCAGATTTCGACGCTGTAAAAGACAGACCCTTAGATTTACACTTTAATGCAGCGACAACGAATGAAGGAATTGCGCCTTATTTTAGGTCTGTTCTAAAATCTGAAGTAAAGAAAATTTTAGAAGAACGTTCTATAACAAAAAATGGGGTATCGTATGATTTAGATAGAGATGGGCTGAAAATCACTACCACTATTAATTATGATATGCAGGTTTATGCAGAAGAAGCTCAAAAAGAGTATATGAAGATTCTTCAAGCTCAATTTGCAAGAAGCTGGAAAGGTCGCAATCCATTTAAAGGAATGGAGCTACAGATTGAGCAAGGCATAAAACGATCTGATCGTTACAAAGCCTTAAAGCTAGAAGGAAAATCTGAAGAAGAAATTAAAGAAGATTTTAATACAAAAAGTATGCTTTCCATTTTTACTTGGAAAGGGAATATTGACACGTTGATGAAACCAATCGACTCTGTTAAATATTACAAACTATTATTGCGCAATGCGATGATGGCAATGGACCCAAAAACAGGCTACATTAAAGCTTGGGTTGGCGGCATAAACTTCGAACATTTTAAATACGACCAAGTTAAAATGGGAACACGTCAAGTTGGTTCTACCGCTAAACCATTTACCTACACTGTAGCTGTAGAGAATGGAATATCTCCTTGCCTAACAGTTCCAAATGTGCCAGTAACCATTTCAAATCCTGGTAGCGAAGATTGGACACCACGTTCTTCGGGAACCTTGCCTGGCTCTATTACCTTGCAAAAAGCTTTGGCTTACTCTCAGAATTACATTGCCGCTTACTTAATGCAACAGGTGGGCGCACCCGCAGTAGCAAAACAAATTGTAAAAATGGGCATCACTTCTGATGTGCCCGTTGTACCGTCTATATGTTTAGGTTCTTTTGATGCTTCAATTTATGATATGGTAGGTGCTTATGGGGTTTTTGCCAACAGAGGTGCTTGGACACAACCTACCTATATTCTAAAAATAGAAGATAAAAATGGTGTGGTTTTATATGATAGTAAGCCTGTTATCAAGGTAGTTATGAACGAAGAAGTTGCTTATGTAATGACTAGAATGCTAAAGGGCGTAATTACTGGAGGTACAGGTTCAAGGTTAAGTTATAAATATGGGGTGAATGCACCAACTGGTGGAAAAACAGGAACAACACAAAACAACTCTGACGGTTGGTTCATGGCAATCACACCTGATTTAGTGGCTGGCGTTTGGACTGGTTGCGAAGATAGGGCATTTCATTTTACGAGTACAAGAGATGGTGAGGGCGCTAATTCTGCCTTACCAATTTATGCTGGCTTTATGAAAAGAGTTTACGCAAATCCAAGTTTAAAAATAAGCAAAGCTGATTTTGAGCCACCAAAAAGCGGTGTCTCTATAGTTTATGATTGCAATCAATACCTTCAACCAGAACAAGGTACGACAGAGCTTGATAAAAAACTAGGCTTTTAAAATCGTCCTAATTCATTTAATCATCCTTTAATGAGTGCTTTCGATTATAAAAAGGCATTGGCCGATATTCCGCATAAACCTGGTGTTTACCAGTATTTTGATACGGATGACTTGCTTATTTACATAGGTAAGGCTAAGGACTTGCGGAATAGAGTTGGCTCTTATTTTAATCAAGACAGTCAGTTTAATGGAAAAACGCGTGTTCTTGTTTCCAAAATCAGAAGAATAAGTTTCACTATAGTTGATACCGAGATTGATGCTTGGCTTTTAGAAAATAGCTTAATTAAAAAGCATCAGCCACGCTACAATATCATGTTAAAAGATGATAAAACATACCCATGGATTATCATTAAAAAAGAACAGTTTCCAAGAATCTATTGGACTAGAAAATATATAAAAGATGGCTCTACTTATTTTGGGCCCTACGCCTCTGTAGGAATGATGCACACCATCCTTGATTTAATCAAAGAGACTTATACCTTAAGAACCTGCAATCTGCCGTTAACACCACAAAACATAAACGATGGCAAGTTTAAGGTTTGCTTAGAATATCAAATTGGAAACTGTAAGGGTCCTTGCCAAAATTATCAAACAAAAGAAGATTACGACCAAAATATAGAGGAGATAAAAGACATACTGAATGGTAAAATTGGGAATGTAATTCGTAGTGTTAACCAAGTTATTAAAACTGCATCTGAAGATTTAAACTTTGAATTGGCTCATTCCTACCAGCGAAAGTTGGGTGTGTTAGAAAAATATCAAAGTAAATCTACCGTGGTTAATAGCGCCATTACAAATATTGATGTGGTAAGCATTGCATCAGATGAGCGATATGCTTTTGTGAATTACCTAAAAGTGATGAATGGAAGCATTATTCAAACCCAAACTATTGAAATAAAAAAACGTTTGGATGAAACTGATGAAGAACTTTTAACTATTGCCATTACTGAATTTAGAACTAAGTTTAAAAGCACGTCAAAAGAGATAGTAGTCCCATTTCCAATTTTGTTGGTTGATGAAAACTTGAAATTGATTGTTCCTAAATTGGGTGAGAAAAAGAAACTTTTAGAGCTTTCACAAAAGAATGTATTGTTCTTTAAAAAAGAGAAATTAAATCAATATGAAAAGCTAAATCCTGATTTAAGAACTGACCGAATCTTAAGTCAGATGCAAAAAGACTTAAGGTTAACTCAATTACCACAGCATATAGAATGTTTTGATAACTCTAACTTTCAAGGTAAATATCCAGTTTCTGCAATTGTAGTATTTAAGGATGCTAAACCCAGTAAAAAAGACTATCGCCATTTTAATGTTAAAACCGTTGAAGGTCCAAATGATTTTGCCACAATGGAAGAAGCTGTTTACAGGCGCTATAAACGAATGTTGGAAGAAGAGGGTACATTGCCCCAATTGATTATAATTGATGGGGGTAAAGGTCAATTATCTTCGGCAGTTAGCAGCTTAAAAAAACTAGGGATTGATAAGAAAGTAACAGTCATCGGCATTGCCAAAAGATTGGAAGAATTGTATTACCCAGGAGATAGCTTTCCTTTATATTTAGATAAGAAATCGGAGACCTTAAAAGTTATCCAGCAGTTGCGTGATGAAGCTCACCGTTTCGGGATTACATTTCACAGGAAAAAAAGAGACCAAGGCACACTTAAAACTGAATTGGAAATTATTCCAGGCATTGGAAAAACTACCGCCGACAAACTTTTAGTCAAATTTAAGTCTGTTAAAAGAATTAAGGAAGCCAAAGAAGAAGAGTTGGCTCAAGTTCTCAACAAAAAACAAATCATCGCCTTACACGATTATTTCAAGGCATAAAAAAACCCAATGTTTTCACATTGGGCTAACAAATATCTTAATGGCTAGTATTCCCAGAGACCTTGCTCAAAATCTGCGATGTATTTCTTCCATCGCTCTGATTCTAACAACTGGTCTTTTGAGTTTGCTAAGTAATCTTTAAATCTTTCATCAGCTGTATTAGAAACCTTAGTGATATTGCTAAAGAACAATCGTCTTACAAACACATCATCAAAGTTAATTCCAGAGTTGTCATTGTTATTGTTAGCCACTTTGGTTTTAACCAAAATATGCCTTAAATCATCAAAATATAGCCAACCAACTGCTGGTGTTCCCAATGTATCAACTCTAGGTTTTCCAGAAACTGGATCTAAAAGTGGATTTCCATTGTTATCTTGAGGGAAACTCAATTGCATAATAACTGGAGCAATACCAACAATGCGTGGTTCAAAAATTCCTCTTCTGATGTCCAAAATCCAATCTTCTTTAATTCTCAGAGCGATAAAGCGTTCCTTAAAAAATTCATTATCTGCTCTATTTAATTCTTTTGTAGCTTGATTCTCACCTAAGAATGCACTATCAACAGCAGAATAAGAATTTGTTTTTGCTGTAGCGTCCTTTTTCTGACTGATTGGCTCACCTTGAAAATCTTCATCCGCTGGTGCATATAAGTCTAGCTCACCATTACTAAGCGCTTTATAAATTACACCAATTAGATTTACTTTTGGAGATGCCATTATTTCGTTACCACGGTCGCGAAGGTCAATCTCACGCCACACTCTTTTAGTAAAATAAACATCTTCTTTATTAACTACAGAATAAGGCACAACAGTATCAGCTACATTTTCTTCTCTAAAGATAAAGCCATCCTTTTTTGGAAGCTTTTTCTTTGGAACAACCGTGTTACCTGCTGGTGGGTTACCAGGTGTTTGAGCAAAAGTAATAACTGTTGCCAAACTAAATATGGATAGAAAAAATATTTTTTTCATAGTTTTCTAATTTATGGTAAATACCATCGAGTTTAATGATGGAGTACGCCCATCTGGCATAGCTGCTTGTATGTTCTCAATATAAACAACCGATTTGTAAGGTAAAGCAGCCAAAGCTGCTTTTGCTGCTCCACTAAAGGAATCTCCTTGACAAGCAAAAGATTGAGGATCTTGACGTGGTTTTACAATTACTACATTAAATCTTGTTACCCTTACCTTAATATCAAACTCAAAATTTTCTAATACTGCTGTAACTTGACCATCTCCAATTTTATTTCCTGAGATAATACCACCCATTTTTCCAGCAAATTTAGCTACCGGATTAGGGATTGGCTTAACTCTAAATGCATTGCTACCTAAACTCAATGTTTTCCCATCTACGGTTCCTGATACATTAATGGTTACTTGTTGCCCAACCATGCTGCCAGGAACGTTTACTATATAATTACCAGCACCTCCAGACATTGAACCACCACTTATACCAGCTTTAATGCTTTCCAAAGAAAATCCAGGAGCTGAAACAGAAAATGGATTTGGAATACCTGCATAAATAACATTTAAGTTTTTAGATGACACCGTTGCAGAAGGTTTAGCTACTTGATAAGTAATAGGCTCTGTATCATAAGTTTTAACTTCTCCATCGGCTTGCTTAACCCTAATTGTACCTTTCCAGGTAAATGACCCAACACTTCCTGTACCACCTGTATATGTTCCTACTCCATCCTTTACAGCTAGAGCACTTCCACCTACAGTAATACTTGGATTAGATTTAGAATCACTTGCAGTTAAAAACACTTCAGCTTTGTAAGGTTGTCCTTGAATTACATAACTACCAGATGGAACCGCAACCGCCTTAAATCTATCAAGAGTCATTTGAGTAGGATTTAGCTCACCAAATATTTTTTTAACAACCTCGGCTTCAGCATTTTGCAAATCAGCTTGAATTTTAGTTAAAATAGTATTAGCAGCTGTTAATGGTGTTCCCTCACCAAAATTAATATCTTCCCATTTGCTTTTTCCGCTAACGGCTTTTTTAGGATCTGTTGCATCTAATGAGAACGAAACATTTCCCCTGTCTTTTGGGTCAAGCAAAGCAATTAACTTTGCTCTTGTTTCATTAATTTTAGCCTTTAGCTTTTCTCCTTCTTTTTGATTAATCATAATTTGCTGAGCAATATCCATATTATCTCTCAACATTAAGTCGCCAGTTTCAGGGTTTATCCCTTCACCTTTGTCCAAAAACTCATCTTTTAATCGTTGAATGTTCTTATTCAATTCATCAGCATAGTTTTTAGCTTTTTGTGCCTTATCCCAAAGAGGTTGAGCACGTTCAGGCTTATTCTTTAATTCAGTATCTCTGAATGAGTTAAAAAGCTGATCTAAGCTAGAGCTTACATTAGTTTTAGAGGCATCTAAACTATCGTTAATGTTCTTAAAAGCATTCAAAATTGTATCTGAAACGTTTAAGGCAAGCATAGCCAACAATACCAAATACATGATATTGATCATCTTCTGCCTTGTCGTTTCTTTTCCTCCAGCCATGTTTAATTAATTTTGCGTTTACGGTTAATATAATTTAAATTAATTAAATACGAGGTTGGTTCATGGCAGTTAACATATTGCCATAAATTGCGTTTAATGATGCTAGATTCTTAGCTAATTTGCCAACTTCTTCCTTGAATTGTTTTGAGTCTTCCATAGACTCGTTAAAGTTGCCCATAGTTAAAGCAAGGTTTTGATAGAATTTGTTCATCGATTTTAAGTGTGCGCTAGAATCTTGTAATTCTAATTCATATACCGCATTTAAAGCAGATAGATTTTTAGCTAAATTATTTACTTGATCGTGGTAAGCTTTAGAATCAACATTACTTTCACCCATCTCAACTAATTGAGCAGTTGCTTTACCAAAAGCTGAGCTTAAATCATCAAAGCTTGCAGAAGCAGTTTTAACTTTCCCTGTAAATTCGTTGGTTGCTACCGCAGCATCTGTTACATTAGATATTGTCGCCACTTTGTCACCAAAAGTACGCAAACCAGTACCTAAGCTTTCTATCAATTCAGGGCCTATTTTCGCATCTGACAGCATTTTATCCAATGCTCCAGTAGATGAAAAACCCGAAGAGGCCACTTGTTGTTGTTTAACAACTTTATTAGGCTCAACGCCATCACCTAATTCTGGATATACTTTTTCCCAAGGTAATTCTGGTTCTGGCGGGAAAAATCCTGTTAAAAAGAATAATATTGCTTCAACTCCTAATCCAATTCCAATGAACCAGTTAGCTAGTGGGCCGCCCAAGTGAAGGATTTTCGCTAAAGCTCCAATAATTACGATACTCGCACCCCATGAAATTGCTACGTGTAACCAGCCTGGTTGTTTTTTTGCCGCCATAATCTTTTAAAAAGTTTGTTTTATTTTATTGAGTTGAATTTTAGTTTAAAGAATTACCAGGAAAATCAGACACACAACGGAAACCGATGTATGACCTAGCTTTATCTTGATATTCGTAAGTACCAACAGAGTTTTGTAAGAATATACTCATGTCTTTCCATGAACCACCTCTTACTACTTTCGCACCCTTTGCTGTACTTGTATAATTTGGATTAAAATCTAATAACAAAGCAGTTGCCGATTTGTTATAAGCAGTAACGGTCCACTCAGCAACATTACCAGCCATATTATATAAACCATAGTCATTTGGAAGGTAAGCACGGGCATCAACAGTATACATACCTCCATCGTCAGACAAGTTACCTCTACCAACTTTGAAGTTTGCCTGTAAACATCCTTTTGTATTCATGATATAAGGACCGCCCCAAGGATATTTAGTTTTAGTTCTTCCTCCTCTAGCTGCATATTCAAATTCTTGATCGGTTGGAAGCCTGTATTTTAATCTACTGTTTTCAGGAAGTTTTCTTGCAGCAGCAACATTACTATACAATCTTGTTCTCCAATTACAAAACGCTGTTGCTTGATCCCAAGTTACCCCTACTACAGGATAACGATCGTAAGATGGGTGATTAAAGTAAGCCTCAACCATAGGGTCATTTTGTGAATAAGAATAATCTCTCTTCCAAACCATAGTATCCGGATAAACACTTATTGAAGGATGTTGATTTGCTTTTCCAGGAGTAGGATTATCTGTGTAAGTTTGGATAAAATCTTGTCTGCTTTTTGTTGGATCATTTTCTCCAGCTAAAGCCAAGTCCTTATCTAAATAGCTGTAAGCATATTTTAACTTCCTAACATCAATTTCATTTTTACCTGGCAGTGCATCATTACCAGCATAATACATATTTTGTAGTCTAGCTTTAAATGCACTATTTCTGCCCCAAAGCACATTCCCATTGCCAACAGTTCTCCAGTTAATATCCTGCTGTGATGTTGTCACGGCAGGTCCGCCGGCAGCGGCTGCAGGAACAGGTTTAAAAAGTGTTGGCGCACCAGATGGGCCTAACGAATAAACAGCTACAGAGTCTCTAACCCAATTTACAAACTGCCTGTATTCTGCATTTGTAATCTCAGTTTGATCCATATAAAAAGCGCTGAACGATGTCATTCTGGCTTGATTTCCTGAATAGAAACTCATATCCTCATCAGATGTGCCTATTAATGTTCTTCCTTGAGGAATAAAAACCATACCCAAAGGAATAGTTTTATTCTTGAACTTTCTATTAAATGCGCCAACTAGCTCACCTTGCGTACCACCGCCACAGCTAGCCAGAAAACCACATACAATAAAAAAACTTAGAAGGTATATCTTTCTCATAAAATCAGTTAAAGCAATATCTTATTATTTTAATAGCAATTTTATCGAATATCCTTGATATAAACAATTATTTGGTCAAATAAAACCTCAACCATTTTATTCAAAATACTTTCTCGATCAAAACTTTATAACAAGTTATTGAAAATAAATCAATTATTAAATTTTTTCGTAAAAAAGAAAATGTGCCTTTTAAGCACATTTTATTATAAAAGACTGTTAAGTAACGTTTGAATTTTCAAAAAATTACTTATTTGATTTTTTTATATAATTTTCTATCGCCATAATCATAGATGGAGCTGCAGGACTAGGGGCTGCAATATCTACAATTAAGCCAGCATCAGTAGCGGCTTTGGTTGTATTCAATCCAAAAGCAGCAATCCTTGTATTGTTTTGCTTAAAGTCTGGAAAATTAATATATAATGATTGGATACTTGAAGGGCTAAAGAAACCTATTACATCATAAAAAACCTCTGCCAAATCAGATAAATCACTAACAACTGTTTTAAACAAAACTGCCTTAACAAAGTCATATCCGTTTTTTTGCAAAAAGTTCATCGTATCTTCTGTAGCAACATCAGAGCATGGGTACAAGAATTTTTCTGCAGCGTGTTTCTTCAAAACTTCAGCTAAATCAGATGCGGTTTGTTTACCGAAAAATATCTTACGTTTTCTGTATTGGATATATTTTTGAAGATATAAAGCCGTTGATTCAGAAATACAAAAATATTTCAGTTCAGCTGGCACATCGTATCTCATTTCTTCACAAATTCTAAAGAAATGATCAACAGCATTACGGCTAGTAAAAACAACTGCTGTAAAATCAGCCAAATTGATTTTATCTTTTCTGAAATCTCTGGCAGGAACACCTTCAACATGAATAAAAGACCTAAAATCTATCTTCACATTATATTTTTTTGCCAGATCAAAATAGGGCGACTTCTCTGTTTCGGGTTTTGGTAAAGTGATCAGTATACTTTTTACTTTACGTAACCTATCTTCGTTCTTTTCCTGCATTTTAACTAATTACCTCTTAAAATCCTATTGCCTTGATTAATATTAATATAGGGCAAATTTCGAGGGTGCAAAAGTACAAAATTAAATACACTTTTGAAAACCTATAATTAGATAAAATATTTATCCCCACCCTAATAAACTGAAAAATGAATATAACTGTGATTAAAATAATCGCAATTGCGATGTATATCTGCCCACTTTTTAATGGGGATAAGGCAAAAGCGACAACTAGCGGAATAAACAATAAAGACGTATTAAAGTAACTTAAATATAATATAGATACATATTCTCCAACTGGCTTTTGGATATCAAAAATAAACCCTAACAATCTTAACAAGACAATTTTTAACACATATAAAACTATGATAAGAACAGAAACCGTAATAAAAAACTGAAATCCACTCTTAGCATATTCCAAGCCTTGATATTGAGCTACCAAGTAAAAAAACATCCCGATAGTAAAGCCAAACTGTATAAAAAGAAGTAAAAATGGCCAGGAATTAAAGAGATTATCTTCTTTATTTAAGTTACCTAATGCTCTATTGCTAAAAAAAGACTGCACAATGGCCATGAGCTGTTTTGAAAATGCATTTTTTAAAACTGCAAACATTACCAATAAGAAAGCTACGATACCTAATACCCATATTTCGCCTCTTGGCAACAATTCTCCTTTTTGGCGAGGGTCTTTACTAATGGTGCTTTGAAGAAATTTTTCTACTAAAGTTTTAAAATCACCAGTTTCATATCCATAACCCATGCTTAGGCTATCTGCAATTTGCACTTTAGTTAGCGAGTCTAATGGTCGTAAATTTTGTGGCGTAACGGTATCTATCGGAGCAACTATTGCAGAATCTAGACTATCGGTATAAAGCGCATTTTGTTGTAATGAATCGATTTGTAAAGGAGTTTGTTGTGCATTAAGGAGCAATACAAATCCTCCTAAAACAAAAAAAACAAGCAACATTATCCTTTTATACATTCTAATGATTACGAAACCAATACCTTTTCTAAAACGCAAATTTACGCTTTATCTTTTGTTTTAAGTAGGGCTTAAATTAATTTATCTTTGCGCAATGGCCGGTATTTATATCCACATCCCTTTCTGCAAAAAAGCATGTACTTATTGCGATTTTCATTTTACTACTTCACTTAAATATGTGGACGAAATGACTGATGCCATTTGCACGGAAATAAGGCTAAAAAAAGATAGGCTAAACGGTCAACAAGTAGGAAGTATTTATTTTGGTGGTGGCACGCCATCTGTTTTAACTTCGGCTTCTTTAGCAAAAATTTTTAATACACTTATCGATTGTTTCTCTATATCAACCGATGCTGAAATTACGATTGAAGCTAATCCAGATGACTTAGATATAAGAAAGATTAGTGAATTGCGCCAATTACCTATCAACAGATTTAGCATTGGTATTCAATCTTTTTTTAATGAGGATTTGGTCTGGATGAACCGAGCACATAATGCCGATGAAGCAGAAACTTGCATAAAAAGAAGTCAGGATGCAGGTTTTGAAAATTTAAGCATCGATTTAATCTATGGCTATCCTTTACTAACTGATGAAAAATGGCTTGCAAATATAAACCAGGCAATAGAATTACAAACGCCACATATTTCTGCTTATTCACTAACTGTCGAAGTTAAAACTGCTTTGGCAAATGCCATTCAAAAAGGGAAACAAACGGGCTTAAATGACGAGCAAAGTGCATCTCAGTTTTTAATACTAACTGAAAAGCTGGCTAAGGCAAATTTTGAGCACTATGAAATCTCTAACTACAGCTTAACAGGACGATATGCCGTTCATAATACAAATTATTGGAAAGGCATTCCTTATTTAGGTATCGGTCCATCAGCACATGGATTTGATGGTTTTAACAGATACATAAACATAGCAAACAATGCAAAATACTTAAATCAACTAGCTGATAAAAAGCTAGCAGAAACCGTTGAAGAATTGACTGAAACGGATAGATTTAATGAATACATTATGACTTCTCTTCGCACCATGTGGGGAACAGATTTGAATAAAATAGCTGCTGATTTTGGCAAACAATTTTCAGCCCAAGTTCAAAAAGACATTAAACCATTTCTGGCTAAAGGTCATTTAGCTTTGGCTGATAACATCATAAAATTAACAGATGCTGGAAAATTATTTGCAGATGGTATTGCTGCTGAACTTTTCGCAGAAAACATAGATTAATCGTAATTTACGTTATGAAAGATAAAATTGTTTGGATTACTGGTGCATCATCAGGAATTGGCGAAGCCTTGGTTTATGCATATAACGCTGCAGGTGCAAGGCTGATTATATCTTCACGTAATCAGGATGAACTTTCTAGAGTAAAATCTAACTGTAATAATAATTTTGAAGTCCATATATTACCATTAGACTTAAAAGATAGCGATTCTCTATCCAGCAAAGCTGAAGATGCAATTCGCATTTTTGGAAGAATAGATATCTTAATTAATAGCGGTGGGATTAGCCAAAGAAGTTTAGCGCTCGAGACAGATTTAAAGACGGAACAACGCTTTCTCGATATAAATTTTTGGGGAACAGTCATTTTAAGTAAAGCAGTTTTACCTCAAATGTTAGCCCAAAATAGTGGAAGCATCGTTTGTGTAAGCAGTTTAGTTGGCAAGTTCGGCACTAGATATCGCTCTGCATACGCTGCTTCCAAACACGCCTTACATGGTTATTTTGACTCACTTCGCATCGAGCTTGATAATTCAAACATTCATATCATGCTAGCCTGTCCTGGTTTCATTAGAACAAATGTTACTATCAATGCTTTAACAGCTGACGGCTCAACGCAAGGTACAATGGATGATGCCCAAGAAAATGGAATGTCTCCAGCTGTATGTGCCAAGCAAATGATAAAAGCCATCAATGCTAAAAAGGAAGAAGTTTATATCGGTGGCAAAGAGACAAAAGGGGTTTTACTTAAAAGGTTCTTTCCTAAATTATTTTCTAAAATTATCCGAAAAGCAAAAGTGACCTAAGCTAGAATTGTTTTTAAATAACTATAAATCAAATATTTAAAAATAAATTTTACTTTTTTTAATCCATAAGATTTTATTCTCCGTAAGTGCTTCATATCAAAACTAAATAATATGAAAAGAATATTCCTATCCCTATTTGTCATAGCAGCTATGGCATTTTCAAGCGAAGTTTACGCACAAAAAAATCCTATGGTTGGTGGTGCAGCAATGTATGCCAATAAAGATATTGTAGACAATGCGGTAAACTCTAAAGACCACACTACATTAGTTGCGGCAGTAAAAGCAGCTGGACTTGTAGAAACATTAAAAAGTGCAGGACCATTTACTGTTTTTGCACCAACCAACGCAGCATTTGATAAATTGCCTGCAGGAACTGTAGATATGTTAGTGAAACCTGAAAACAAAGCTACTTTAACTACTATTTTAACTTACCACGTTGTTGCTGGTAAAATGGGAAGCAAAGAAATTGCTGCAGCAATTAAGGCTGGTGGCGGTAAAGCAGAATTAACAACTGTACAAGGCGGAAAATTATGGGCTTGGATGGAAGGCAAAGCTTTAATGCTTAAAGATGAAAAAGGCGGCATGAGTAAAGTAACTATTGCAGACGTTTTTCAAAGTAATGGCGTTATTCACGTTGTTGATACTGTTTTAATGCCAAAATAAGCAATTAAGCATTTTAATTTATCTGTTAATAAAAGAGCGTTTCTACCTGTTGGTTGAGACGCTCTTTTATATTATTAGAATTTACATCGAATTATCATAGGCTTAACATTTGTGAGATTAATCATATTTTTTTTAAATTTTAATTTACACTTTTGTGTAGGTGAAATAATTAAACCATTGTTTTAGCCAAAAATTTACTTTATTGCACATCATGAGCTTTATTTTAAAACCTGTTGACACCGTTGAAACCATTAGCCCAGAAGATTTTAAAAAGAACTATCTGGATGCTAGGAAACCATTAATTATTAAAGGATTAACTAAAGATTGGCCAGCTCGTGAGAAATGGACAACCGATTATTTAAAAGAAATTGGTGGCGACATTGAGGTGAATTTGGTTGACAATTCTAAAGCAGACCCAACCAAGCCAATTAACGCTTCTATAGCAAGCATGAAGTTTGGTGAATATTTAGATTTGATTAAAAGAGAACCTACTGAACTTCGTATTTTCTTTTTCAACTTGTTTAAACATGTGCCAAGCTTAATCAACGATATTAAAATCCCTAAAGATTTAATGGGCGGTTTTATAGAAAGCATGCCTGCCATGTTTTTTGGTGGCTCTAACTCTGTTACTTTTTTACATTACGATATAGATTTACCGCATCTTTTCCATACGCATTTTGGCGGAAGAAAACACATCATTCTGTTTGACAACAAATGGAAAGAACGTTTATATTGTTTGCCAAATGCTACCTATGCTTTGGAAGATTATGATGTTGCAAATCCAGATTTCGAGAAGTTCCCTGCTTTAAAAGGAGTTGAAGGTTATGAGGTTTTCTTAGAACATGGCGATACTTTATTTATGCCAACAGGAATGTGGCATTGGATGAAATATGTTGACGGTTCATTCTCTTTAAGCTTAAGAGCTTGGGATGCATCTTTATCTAGAAAAGCAGCCAGTGTGTTTAATTTAGCCATAAAAGGTGGCGTAGACAGCTTAATTAAAATGGTTTTCAAAAAGTCTTATTCAGATTGGCGTGAAAAGAAAGCCGTTCAAATTGCAGAGAAAGCATTAAGAAAAGGACTTCCAAAATAATTAGAAAAGCACGAAAGTCCCTTTTGGGTAATTAGGAGCTAGAAAAGCAATTGAAGCGGGGCATCTTACAGGATAGCCCCGCTTTTTGTTTCAAGCTTTTTGTGCACTTTAAAAGTCATCCGATGAATATCGCCAGTCTGCAATATTCATCGGATGACTAAATTGGCAAAACAAAAATCTTTCCACGGCAATCGGGTTTATTTTACTAAAGCCTTTGCTACTATTAAAGTTTGCTGTCCCTCATTTTCCATTAAACCTGCAATCTAACACGTAACTTATTATTTGTATATTTCAGTTCTTAAACAAGAAAACTGAATGGCTAAAAGCATTAAAATTAATCAACAAGTTAAAACAGGTTTATATGCTGCCATTGTTGTGTTTTTAGCATATACAATGATTTTTGGTTTCAGAAAGTCGTTTACAGTCGCCACGTTTGACGGTTTAACCATCGCTGGCTACAGCTATAAAACCGTTTTGGTGATTAGCCAAATGCTGGGTTATTTATTAGCCAAGTTCTATGGCATTAAATATATTTCTGAGTTAGAAAGAACTGGTAGAGGCAAAATTATCCTAATGCTTACTGCGATTGCTTGGTTGAGCTGGTTATTTTTTGCCATTACGCCTTTGCCTTATAACATCATCTTTCTTTTCATTAATGGTTTCCCATTGGGCATACTTTGGGGTGTAGTATTTTCTTATGTGGAAGGCCGAAGAAGTACTGATTTCATAGGTGCAACCTTAGCCGTTAGTTTTATTTTCGCCTCTGGTTTTGTAAAGTCTGTAGGCGCTTGGCTAATGATTACCTATAACATTTCTGAGTTTTGGGTTCCTTTTTACACTGGACTTGTATTTTCTATCCCATTAATAGTTTTTGTTTATTTAATGGAAAAAATACCTGCTCCCAGTGCAGATGACATCAATCATAGGGCTAACCGAATTCCAATGTCTGCCATTGACCGCAAAAAATTTATTAAGGAATTTTTAGGCGGCTTAGTTGCTTGTGTAATTATTTACTGCTTCGCAACTATTTTTAGAGATATTAGAGACAATTTTGGAGCAGAGATGTGGAAAGAAATGGGCTATTTCAATCAAGCAGCAATATTTTCTAAAACAGAAACGCCCATCACATTAATTGTGCTTTTACTCATTGGAAGTATGGTACTGATTAAAAACAATTTCTTAGCCTTAAAAATTGCTCACATATTTATACTCAGCGGATTTTTGCTAGCAGGAACTTGCACAGTATTATTTAAACAAAATTACATCTCCCCTATTTGGTGGATGACTTCTGTAGGACTAGGGCTTTATATGGTTTACATTCCTTTCAATGCTATATTTTTCGATAGACTCATAGCAACATTTAAGTACGCAAGCAATGTTGGGTTCTTAATTTACATCACTGATTCATTTGCGTATGTTGGCAGTATTGGCGTTTTAGTAAGTAAAGAGTTCTTCAAAATAAAACTAAATTGGGTCGATTTTTTCTCGCAAAGTGTGGTGCTACTTTCTATTATTGGTAGCATTTTAACACTGTATTCTTTATATTATTTTGCTAAAAAATACCGGAAAATGAAAATAGCATAATCTGAATATAATTGTATGAGTTCCTAAACCCATTTAAATAAATAGTCTCCATCAAATTCGATTTCAAATTTCTCCAAAAACTCTAAATATTCATCTTTAAATGATATTTTTTGATGATGTTGTTTCTGATTTTGAATATAGCTTACTACATTACCCAATTGACTATGGCTGTATGAAAATGCTCCAAAACCTTCTTGCCATTTAAAGCTAAACTTTGAAAATTGTTTCTCGTTAATAAAAGTATTAGACGATTTTTTTATCTCTCTAACTAAATCAGAAAGATTACAAGTTGGCCTCATCGCAATTAAAATATGAATATGGTCTGGCATTCCATTTATTGCAATTAGTTTTTGCTCTTTGTTTTGTACGATTCCAGTAATGTACTTGTATAATTCATCTTCCCAAAAATAATCAATTAATGCATCACGGTTTTGAACTGCAAATACAATTTGAATATAGATTTGTGAATAAGTATTTGCCATAGTTTTTAATTCATTAAAAGTTATCAAGAGTAAGATATTTCCATTAAGCTGACGGATAAAAAATCATATCTAGAGCAATTTATTTGCTCACAGATTATCCCAGAGAGCCTGCCCCGAATCTTCGGGGGATAAAATATTTATAGCTATTGGTTTAGAGAAATATTCGACCCCAGCTGGGGTCGCACATCTTCTCATTATGCACATCTATAAATATGCGACCTCTCTGAGGTCTTAATTTTCTAACTAGAATGGTCTACCACCACTTTCCAAACGCCGTTAATTTTACGCAGCAACAAAGTAAAATAACCTTTCAGCTCTGCTTTTTCTTGCTTTACATTCCAACTGCCCAAAACAAAAGCTTTATCTTTCGTTAAAAATTCTACCTTTTTAATGCCGAAAGTTAAATATCCCATTGTTGCTTTATCTGGATACCCTTTTTTATAATTTTCCAAAGTCTTTTGCCAACCATAAGTCGGTCCGCTTTTACCAACAAACAAAAGACTATCGTTTTTCCAATAACCTTGCATATAAGCTTCCACATCGCCTTTGTTCCAATCTGCACGTTGCTTTTCTAAAACATTAAGTATGGCTTGTTTTTCTGTTGGCTTTTGAGCCTTTGCTACAATTGAAAATGCCAGTAAGACAAAAAATATGGTTGTTTTCATCAGTATGATTTTGTTTTTAATTGTGATGAAGCTATCATAATTTATTCATTGTTGTAAGTTTTTTTGCAAAATTATGATGGTTTCATAGCTAAATTTATACATTTAATCTATATGAAGAAAACCGTTGTTACGATTGGGGAAATTTTATGGGATGTTTTTCCAGAAGGTAAAAAGGCTGGTGGTTCATCTATGAATGTGGCGCTCCATCTACACAAACAAGGTTTAAATACAAAGTTTATTAGTGCCATAGGCGATGATAAAAACGGCACCGAGCTAATCGAATTTCTTGCCGAAAACAATTTTCCAATTGACTTAATCCAAGTTAACAACCTTCCTACAAGTACGGTTGAAGTAGAGTTAGACGAACAACATCAAGCAAACTACAAAATCAAAGAACCTGTAGCCTGGGATTCCATTGAACTTTCGAAGAACTTAATCTCTACAGTTCAAGCAGCGGATACATTTGTTTATTGCAGTCTAACTTGTCGCAATGAAAAAAGTAAAAACACTGTTTTATCCCTACTGCAATATGCGAAGCTGAAGATTTTTGATGTCAATCTGCGAGAACCTTTTTATACCATAGAAACACTTAAACTGTTGTTAAGCAAAGCTGATATTTTAAAAGTGAATGAACACGAATTGCTTTATTTAAAATCTGATTTGAAGTTATCAGGGAATACTGACGAACAGCTTTTAAAACAATTGAGCAACTTATACCAAATCGAAATTATTTGTTTAACTGTCGGCGAAAAAGGTGCTTATGTTTTACATCACGACAAACTTTATCATCACAAAGGGTATCAGGTAAAGGTTGCTGATACGGTTGGCGCAGGCGATTCTTTCCTCGCTACCTTTGTCTCAAGTTACTTAAACGGTTATCCAATGGACACAATATTAGATAGGGCTTGCAAAGTTGGTGCATTTGTAGCGTCTCAAATTGGTGCTAATCCAGTTTATGGAGACGAAGTTTTTAATTAGCCGACTTTAAACTTGAACTACGGTTTCGCGTTAGGGATTGTAAGGGTTTAGTGCCTTTTCGGCACCGCAGCGAAGCGAAGCCCTGAAAAGCCCGACCCTTGCGCAGCTTGGGGAACGCCCAATTCAGTTTTCAGTTGGCAGTTCTCAATTTTCAGTTGGCGGTTTGCAGTTCGCTTTGGTCTTTCAGTTTTTAGCTTTGGTCTCCCTAAATATGACATCAGGCTTAAAATACTCTAACGCCAAACTTTTAACTTCGGAATATCGTTTATTATAAACATGAGAGGATTCCAATTTTCTAAATTCTTACCTAATAAATTGCCGAGAGGTGGTTTTGATGAATTGCTGAAGCTTTTCACCGAACTACTAAATTATACCGCGGGTGATGCTGGAGAAACCCTAGCTTGGATGAATGAACTTGACAAGCAATATAAATTTACCAATAACGAATACGGGATGGGTGATTTTATTGACGACTTGAAAGACAAGGGATATCTGAAAGAGGAGAATGGCGAAGTAAAAATCACGGCTAAAACAGAGCAAACCATTCGTAAATCTGCACTAGAAGAAATTTTTGGCAAGCTTAAAAAAGCAGGCAAAGGAAATCACAATAGCAACATTTCGGGAATTGGTGAAGAGAAAAATGCAGACAGAAGAGAGTATTCATTTGGGGATAGTTTAGACCAGATTGACATGACCGCCTCTATTCAAAATGCACAAATTAACCATGGCATTGGCGATTTTACCTTAACCGACAGAGATTTAGAGGTTGAAGAAAAGGATTATAAAACACTTACTTCAACAGTGTTGATGATTGATATTTCACACTCTATGATTTTATACGGCGAGGATAGAATTACGCCTGCCAAAAAAACGGCGATGGCTTTAGCAGAGCTGATTAAAACAAAATACCCAAAAGACACCTTAGACATTGTGGTTTTTGGAAATGATGCTTGGCCAATAACCATTAAAGATTTGCCTTATTTACAGGTTGGTCCATATCATACCAACACTTTAGCTGGTTTAGAATTGGCAACAGATTTACTGCGAAGAAGAAAAACTCATAACAAGCAAATTTTTATGATAACCGATGGTAAGCCAACTTGCTTGAAAGAGAATGGTCGTTATTATAAAAACAGCATGGGTTTAGATAGAAAGGTTATTGGAAAAACCTTAAATATGGCGGCTCAATGTAAACGCTTAAATATTCCCATTACCACTTTTATGATTGCACAAGACCCCTATTTACAGCAGTTTGTAAGGCAATTTACCCAAGTTAATGGTGGCAGGGCATTTTACAGTTCGCTAACTGGATTAGGCGAATACATCTTTGAAGATTATATTAAGAATAGAAGAAAAACATTTAGAGGAAATTAGAGAAAGTCCGAAAGTCATTTGTCCGAAAGTCGGAAGATATAAAATAAAAACGTTCTAACCTCGGACTTCCGGACTTTACGGACTTACCGACTAAAAAAGATATATGCAAGCAACAACACTAGGTCAACTAAAGGCCAGCAATTATAAATCACTAAGTGTAAAAGACGAATTAAGAAAGAACTTAATTACACAATTACAAAATAAAGAGGCAGGCTTTGAAGGAATTTTAGGTTACGACGAAACTGTTATACCTGAATTACAAACGGCAATTTTATCTCGTCATAATGTTTTGTTATTGGGTTTACGCGGACAAGCCAAAACAAGAATTGCTCGTTTAATGGTTAACTTATTGGATGAGTATATTCCTTATGTAACTGGAAGTGAGGTTTTTGATGACCCTTTAAATCCCATTTCATGGTATGCAAAAAATGAAATTGCAACCAAAGGTGATGATACACCAATTTCATGGCAACACCGCAGTGAACGTTATACTGAAAAATTAGCTACACCAGATGTTACTGTTGCAGATTTAATTGGCGATGTTGACCCGATTAAGGCCGCTACACTAAAATTAACTTATAATGATGAGCGTGTTATTCATTTTGGTTTGATACCGAGAGCACACCGCAGCATTTTCGTGATTAATGAGTTGCCAGATTTACAAGCTCGTATCCAAGTAGCTTTGTTTAATATGTTGCAAGAAAAAGATATCCAAATTCGTGGTTTTAAATTGCGTTTACCTTTGGATATTCAATTTGTATTTACAGCTAATCCAGAAGATTACACCAATCGTGGTAGCATTGTAACGCCACTAAAAGATAGAATTGAAAGTCAGATTTTAACTCATTATCCTAAAACGATTGATATCTCTAGACAAATTACTTTCCAGGAAGCTAAGTTAACTGCCGAGCAAAAATTAATTGAGGCCGATGGTTTGGTGAAAGACTTAATAGAGCAAATTGCTTTTGAAGCTAGGAAGAGTGAATTTATCGACCAAAAATCTGGCGTATCTGCTCGTTTAACTATTTCTGCTTATGAGAATTTAATTAGTAATGCAGAGCGAAGAATGTTAATCAACAATGAACAATCTACTTTTGTGAGATTGGCAGATTTGAGTGGTATCATTCCGGCAGTAACTGGTAAAATAGAATTAGTTTACGAAGGGGAATTAGAAGGCCCTGCAAAAGTGGCGCATACTTTAATTGGAAAAGCTATTAAACATTTATTCGCAAGGTATTTCCCAGACCCAGAAAGAGCTAAGAAAAGCAAAACTGCCAATCCTTATACCAAAATTACAGAATGGTTTACAGAAGGAAATACCATAGAAATAGCTGATGATTTAAAATTAGAGCAATATAAAGATGCTTTAATGGGAGTTGATGGATTACACGCATTAGTTCAAAAATTTCATCCCAAGTTAAGCGAAAACCAAACTTACCTATTGATGGAATTTGTATTACATGGATTAGCAGAATTCTCTCAAGTAAGCAAAAATTACTTAAATAGTGGTTTTGGTTTTGCCGATATGTTTGATAGTTTATTTAATGTTGATTTAGAAGACGAGGATGAAGACGATTTTAGGTAAATGATTAAAGTTATAATCGATTAATTTGGTTAATTGAATAATCGTATAATTGCTAAATTTTTCACTGATATTTATTTCTAAATGACTGTTTTCCTTACGCTATCCATTATTACGGTACTGCTTTTAGCATTTGACTTTTACTGTTATAATGCTATAATTTCAGTTTTTAAAAATTGGAAGCCATCAACAAAAAACTTTTTCAAAATAACTTATTGGACTTATACCATCTTGTTAATTATAGGTGTTTTTTGCTCGGTTTATTTTAAAACTGTTTTATTTCTATCGCTTAAATCAATCATTTTAGTTGCGTTTTTCTTAACCTTTGTTTGCAAGGTTTGTATGCTGCCATTTTTATTGATAGATGATATAAGAAGATTATTGATAAAACTGAAAAAGAGTAAAACACCAAACAGAAGCAATAAAGAAGCAATTGCTGGCGAACCGATTAGTCGTTCTTCTTTTTTAGTAAAGGCTGGTTTAGTCAGCGCCGCAGTTCCTTTGAGCTCATTAAGCTGGGGTATTATTTCTGGCGCTTACGATTATCAAGTTAGACACGTAAAACTGATTTTACCCAATTTACCTAAAGCTTTTGATGGTATTAAAATGGGGCAAATTTCCGATATCCACTCTGGAAGTTTTTACAATAAAACTGCTGTTAAGGGTGGAGTAGAAATGTTATTAAAAGAAAAACCAGACTTCATCTTTTTTACAGGTGATTTGGTAAATAACTTAACTAATGAAGTAAAAGATTATCAAGATATTTTTTCAAAAGTAAAGGCACCTCTTGGCGTGTACTCATCATTGGGTAATCATGATTATGGCGATTATTATTTTGGAAAGGAGAATTCTCCTGCCAAGGTAAAAAACCTGCAAGACATGATTAAGGTTCATCAAATAATGGGTTATGATTTATTGATGAATGAGAATAGACGTTTAAAGGTTGACGGTGAAGAAATAGGAATTTTAGGTATCGAGAACTGGGGAACAGGCCGCTTTCCAAAATATGGTAAGATGGAAGAAGCTGTAAAAAACACGGAAGATTTGCCTGTTAAGCTACTGCTTTCGCACGACCCTTCTCATTGGCGTGGAGAAGTTTTAGAAAAGTATCCAGATATAGACACGATGTTTAGCGGGCATACACATGGGATGCAATTTGGAGTTCGCTTAAATGAAATGCAATGGAGTCCTGTACAATACATTTATAAAGAATGGGCGGGGCTTTACCAAGAAAAACATCAACAACTTTACGTAAATGTAGGTTACGGATTTTTAGGTTATCCTGGCCGTGTAGGAGTTTTACCAGAAATTACGATATTTGAATTGAAACGAGCTTAGCTATCCGCCTACCAATGATTAAAAAAGCATTCTTTTCTACCCTAGATTTCCTGCTTTTTAGCAATCTTTTTATTGCTTTTGGGGCTGTAGCCCAAGGTTTGGTTACCTATTACTTACTCAAGGTTCCTGTAGATAAATATGTTTTAATGTTTGTCTTCTGCTCAACAATATTAATCTATAATTTGAGTATGCTGTTAGCTAAGCCAAAAGAACCTCACAAATCACCTTTTAAAAGAGTTAGATGGATTTTCTCACATCATCGACTAACGATATCCATTACGCTAATCGCAGCACTTTGCATCATCCCTATTGGCTTATGGTATCTAAGTATTCAATCTCAATTATTAATGGGTTTTGTGGGAATTTTGGCCCTTGCTTATAATTTTCCTTTCTTAAAGTTAGATGATAAAAAGATTGGTCTAAGAAATATCCCAGGCATTAAATTATTTTTAATTGCCTTTGTTTGGTCCACTAGTTGTGTATTATTACCAATTGTTCAAGTAGAAAGCAATTATGGAATTGCTGTTTCTTTGAGCGAAACTTTATTATTAGTAGCCAAACGTTTTTTATTCATTTGTGCCATTACCATTCCTTTCGACATTCGTGATTTATATCAAGATAAATTATATGCCTTAAAAACAATCCCAGTTATTTTGGGCGAAAAAAAAGCCTGGATTTTCTGCCAAGCTTTGTTAGGTCTATATTTAATTTTACTCATTCTCTTTACAAAAAGCATCAATTTAGATGTTATCGGTTTGGCCTTAACTATTATCCTAACGGGATGGCTAATCTTTAAATCAAACTTAAAAAGAAACGAATATTATTATTTCTTCTTTTTAGATGGAACAATGATTTTGCAGTTCTTCATCTTATATTTAACACACGTTTTGGGCAATGGTCTTTTGATTAAATTTGGATTGTTGTAAGCTAGTTATCCATCCTTCCACCTTATCACCCTCATCCTTCCACCTTTCTTTATCCTGCATTAAATCGATATCCAATACCTCTAACCGTTTGTAACAACTGCGGATTATCTGGATTAAGCTCTATCTTTTTACGCAATCTTACAATGTGCATGTCAAGTGTACGGGTATTTACATCTGAGTTATAACCCCAAACTACCAACATCAACTCATCACGATTAATTACCTTATTAGGGTTACGCAAGAAGTATAACAATATTCTATTCTCTAATATGGTTAACTCTATCTTTTTGCCATCACGGAATAATGTATGAATATTTGGATGATGTTCCATGTTTCCAAAACGATGAATCTCAGAGCGGTCGTTGTTAATTAAGAACTTAACCTTGTTATCCAACATCGCTACTAAAACATCCATATTAAAAGGTTTTGTCACATAGTCTGATGCGCCAAAATTGTAAGCATCAATCTTATCTACATCTTGAGCTTTAGCCGTCATCATGATTACTAAACCTTCATAGCCAGCTTTACGAACTTCTTCACAAACTTCAGCTCCTTCTTTACCAGGAAGCATCCAGTCTAATAAAACAATATCTGGCTTTTCAGACATAATGGTATCAACAGCGGTAGCACCATCACTATTCTCTAACACTGTATATCCTTCTGCTTGTAAACGATGAACTACTAAAAAACGTAAGTTTTCATCATCTTCAACTATGAGTATTTTAATTCCTTTCGACATTTGTTTTTGTTTTAAGGTTGTAAAGTTGAAAGGTTGAAAGGTTAATACTAACGTTCCAACATTCTAACATTCCAACATTTCAATTAATTATTATAGGGTAGTACAATTTTAAATTCTGTTCCTTTATCTACAACACTCTTTACAGTGATTTCCCCGTCCATAAAATTAACGAGTTCTTTACAGAAAGCCAAACCTAAACCAACACTCCCATTTTGGTTATATCGGTTTTGAATGCGGTAAAACTTCTTAAAGATATTATTTATTTCTGATGATGGAATACCAATACCGGTATCCTTAAATCTTAACACCACTCTATCCTTAATCATTCGGGCAGAAATATGTAATTTCTTTTTATTTGGGGGCGAATATTTATAGGCATTTTCAGCCAAGTTATCGAATAAACTGCCTAGCAAAACCGGATCTGTAATAAAGGTTGTAAAACCTGACGTTTCATAGCTAATATCAAAATCTGGATGTTTTAGCGTATGAACTTCTATTGTACTCTCAATAAAATCAACAATGTTAATTTCATCTTGATTTAAAGTAATAGCTTTATTCTCAATCTGCGTAAACGCTAAAAGTTTATTCATTAAACCATTCAACTTATCAGCCTCTTCATCCAAAATCCTGCCATACATTTGTTGTTCTCTTTCAGACAAGCCCGAAGAACTTTTAATATTATTTCCTGCAATTTTAATAACGCTTACTGGGGTTTTAAACTCGTGGGTTAAGTTCGTCACAAAATCATACTGCAACTTAAACATCTTATGGTTAATATTTAAGTTTCTATAAATTAGAAAAGCGACCAAAACCAAAACACCATAAAACAACAATAATAAAGCTGCAATTGGCAAGAAATAACTAAAAATCTCCCTTTTTACGAATGATTTAGCTGAGATAAAATAGAGTTTATAATCTGAAAAGGCACCTCCGAGGGTAATTTCACCCGTTATATAATCAGAGGATGTATCTAAAGGGTCGTAAGTAACGGGGACAACACTTATTTTTTCATATAGCAATGGCCTAGTATTTTTAATCTTTATTTTATTTGGGTCTAACTCAAAAGAAAGCATATCTTGTTGATAAACTGGGTCCGTTGCTAATTTGCCTGCAATCATCTTCTTATAAACCTTCAAATCCTCAAAATTTGGAATATTGAAATAATCTATATGGTTAGACCTAATGTTTGTAAAGTTGCTAGAAAGTTGCTCTTGAGTTGGGATTTTTGCAGTATCTAACTTTTGAACATAAGTAATTAATTTTAACGAAAGCTTGTTAAAATCATCAATGTCTGCATTATTAATAACTTGATTTTCGCTAAAAAGTTTAATTGAATCCTTTGGTAAGGAACGGGCAAACTGGAACACACTCTTTGTACCAATAGAACAATCTCCATAACTTATTCCATTCTCCTCATAGTTGAGATTTTTTACTTGAGCATCATAAAAAACAACTTTTCTAACAAATGGATATTGTAATAAGATAGTGTCTGTAAATTTTGATGCCGTTGCTGAATCCAAAAAACCATTGTAATAAGAAATTTCTGGAAGTTTGTTGAAAAAGAAATCGTTGTAAGGTTTAATGCTTTCCTCTAAAACATTGGCTTTAGCTGATACAAAATCATTTTCGATATTCTTTTTGCTGAAGTTATAAGCCAAAAACAGAGAAAGCACAAAAATGATAGAAATTAAGCCAATAAAGGTTGCTATCAACGAAAAATTCTTGCGATAACCACTGTCTTTTTCTGAAACCATTTTAGTTTAAAGGTTATTTCTTTTTCAAATTACTCTCCAAGAATTGTTCTAAAGCGGTATAAACCTTCTGTCTACTTTCTTCCCTGTTTGCTGAGAACGGAGCATCATCTTTTTCAAGATAAGTTACATTAACCTTACGTTTCTTTAATTCTTTTACAAACTGTATAGCATCATTCGAATTAATTCTATGGTCTTTAATGTTTTGAGTAATAAAGATAGGGATATTAACCTTATCTGCATGAAAAACTGGCGATGCCTGCCTCATGTAATCAAACTCAGTATCAGGATTACCCACTATATCGTAGTACATCTGTAAGTTAGATTTCAAAAATGGAGGTATTGATTTAATATAACTCAGTAAGTTAAGCACTCCAGAATTTGATGCTGCACATTTGTATAATTTCGGGCTTTGTATCGCACTATTTAAGGCAATAAACCCACCAAAACCATTTCCATAGATAGCAATTTTCTGAGGATCAGCAATTTTTTCACTGATTAACCATTTCACCCCATCATCAATATCATCTTGTATTTTGCCACCCCATTGTTTAAAACCCGCAGCATAAAAATTCTTTCCATAACCAGCAGAACCTCTGTAGTTAATTTGCAAAACGGCATAACCTCTATTTGCAAAAAACTGCACTTCTGCATTGTAACCCCAAGTATTTCGCAGTCCAGGGCCGTTATGCGGCATAACAACAATTGGCAAATTCTTCGCAGCCTTTTTTAAAGGTAAGGTAAGGTACCCATTAATCTTCATCCCATCTCTAGTAGAATAACTAATTGGTTTCATTTTGCACATTTGTTCTTCCTTAATTGAAGAATTTATATCACTTAGTTTTTTTATTTTACCTGTACTTGCAATGTATAAATAGTACGATCCAGGATTACGATCGGTAAAGGTTCTAATTACAAATACGTTTTCGCTTTTATCTCTATCTAAAATTCTAGATTCTGTATTGGGTAGTAATTGATCTATCTTTTGGTAAAGGGGCTTTGCCTCATTATCTAAATAGTGTTTCTCCTTTTTCCAAGTTTCGCAAACCACATAGGCCATTTTACCCTTTTGTCTTGAGTATTGAGCATCAACAACGTTCAAGGTATCATTTGCAAACAGTATGCTGTTCTCCTTACCCGTAATACAATCTAATTCTACCAAAGCACTTTTATCCCTGTTCACATCAGATATTGCATAAATAATGTTTGGTTTGTCCTCTGCAAATGCAACAGGCATTAACGTGGTTTTAAAGTTGATGGTAAGTATGTCCTTAAATTTTTGGAATTCATTCTCACGATACCACAAAGTTTGATTTACACCATCGCTTGAAACGGCCATCCTTAATTTACCTTTTGAATCGGTCATCCAATTAGTAATATTACCCGGATTTTGAGCCGCCATAGACATATTTCCATCCCTTACATTTAAGCGATAAACATCAGATACAGTAGAATCTCGCTGATTGGAAAGAATCAATAAAAATTTATCGTCTATCAATTGGTCCTCTAAAACCCTAATCCTGCTTTTTGCATTAGAATTTAACTGCCTTTCGTTTGCTCCCTGTTTATCAATAATAAATAGGTCTGATTGAAATTTCTCGCCTGCTTTTTCTTTGTAATAAATCAATTCATTGTTACTAACCCAAGAGTAGAAGCTAATGTTTTTCTCTTTTAGATGGGTCAATTGTACTATTTTACCAGTAGAAATATCCTCAACAAAAAGATTTTGTTTCTTATTTTCCAATTTCAAATAAGAAATGCTTTTGCCATCTGGCGATATGCGATAGGTAGCCCTATCTTGCGATTTAAAAAAATCATTAACAGGAATAACCGCAACCTTTTCTTCCCTATTACAGGCAAAAAGGAATGCGCTCAGCATCATAAATAGAAATTTCTTAGTAATCGTCATAGTTATAGTACCGTACAAAAATACACAACCCTACTTGCTGATGGTAGTTATCATTAAGATTGTTACTTCCAGAAATTAGCATTGGGTTCTCAATGTAGTAACATTGCTTTTATTCAAATAATTTTATAAGTAACATTTAGAATACGCATTAACAATTTTCGTTATTTTAATAAAAACGTTTAAATGCTAGTGTAAATCATTAAATTTAAGCATTGGTAAATCATCCATTTCTAATGAAGAAATTAGTTTTAATTATATTTTTTAGTTTTTCATTCCTTCTTTTGAGCGCTCAAGACAATATGGATGAGGCATTAGCCTATCAATATTACCAGCAAGGAGAGTTTGAAAAGGCTGCCGTTTTATTAGAAAAACTATTTAATAAAACTAAAAACGACAGCTATTTTGATTTATATTTTTCATCTCTTATTAAGGTTAAAAAATATACTGAAGCAGAAACCATTCTTAAAAAATTAATTAAACAATACCCTCAAAAATCGCAATATGCAATTGCATTAGGTAGGGTTTATCAAGAAAATGGCCGCACTGCTGATGCTAACAAAATATTTCAAGAAGCCATTAATAACACGCCTAAAGACGAAAACAAATTTAGGGAAATGGCTAATGCATTCTATAGATTCGAGGCTTACGATATGGCAATTTCTGCCTTTTTACAAGGAAGAAAGATTTTTGGCGACGAACAGATGTTCCAATTTGAGCTTTTAAGCATTTATCGTTTTAAAAAAGACAAACAAATGCTGATACAGGAATACATTAATGTATTGGCAAGTACGCCTCAATTACTACCTCAGGCTCAAGGTGTATTAGCTTCTGTATTTGAAGACAATGCAGATTATCAATTATTGCAAAATGCGTTGTTAAAGAAAATTCAAAAAGACCCACAAACTGAGGTTTATACTGAATTATTAACCTGGCAATACATTCAGCAACAGCAATATGAAATGGCTTTGCGACAATTAATTGCTCAAGACAAACGAACCAAAGGTGATGGAAATTTATTGTTTAGCACAGCCTATACTTTCGTTTCAAACAAGGCTTACACAACTGCCATTAAAGCTTACGAATACATTTTAACCAAAGGCGATGAAAACGAACTTTATCTTGCCGCCAAAGTTGCTTTAATTAATGCCAAATATGAATTAGCCATATCTGGAAAATATGAGAAAGTGGCAATTCAAGCCTTGGCTGATGAATACTTGGAAGTTTTGGCAAAGTATGGAAGAAGCGGACAAGGATTAGTGGCGCTAAGGAAACTAGCAAATCTACAGGCTTATTATCTTAACGATTTAAAAAAGGCAGAATTAACCTTAGAAAGTGCCTTACAAACTTCAGGCATTTCACAAAGTGATGTAGCTCAAATAAAAATGGATTTAGGTGATATCTATGTCTTAACTAAACAGCCTTGGGAAGCCATCTTGGCGTATGAACAGGTTTCTAAACAATTCGACAATCAACCATTAGGTAATGAAGCCAAATTTCGTTCAGCTAGAATTTTCTTCTATGTAGGTGATTTTAATTACGCCAAATCACAAGCGGATGTTTTAAAGGCTTCAACATCACAACTAATTGCCAACGATGCTTTAAATTTAAGCCTTTTAATAAACGATAATTTACAAAGCACAAACGATAGCCTTGCACTTAAAATGTATGCTGATGCTGAAATGCTACAGTTTATGAACAAGCCTGACCAATCTTTAATTAAACTCGACAGCATCAATATTGCTTATTCAAATAATAGCTTAGCTGATGATATTTTGATGGCTAAAGCAAAAATATTTATCAAGACAAGTGATATATCAAAAGCAGAAACTATGCTAAAGGAAATTATCGCTAATCATCACGATAGCATTTGGACAGACGACGCCTTGTTTATTTTGGGTGATTTATATGATAAAAAATTGAATAATCAGGAAGAAGCTAAAAAACTCTTCCAACAATTGATGAATGATTATCCAGGCAGTATGTTCAATGCAGAAGCCAGAAAGCGTTTCAGAAATATACGAGGCGATAATGTAGGGACTTAAAAGTTGAGGCGGTAATTTGTTGAGTTGTAAATTCAACTTAACAACTCCACGCATCCACAACTAAACATTTATTATCTTTGCCCTATGTTATTATACAACGTTACAGTAATGATAGAAGATTCGGCTGCTGAGGAGTGGTTGCAATGGATGCAAGAAATCCATATCCCAGAAGTAATGGCAACTGGAAAATTTGTTTCCAATCGCCTCTTAAAAGTTTTAGATTCTCCTAACGAAGGCGTTACCTATTGCACCCAATATGTAGCTGAAAATTTAGCAGAATATGACGATTATCAAGCAAACTATGCTCCTGCTTTACAAGCAGATTTACAAAGTAAGTTCGAAAATAGATTTGTTGCTTTTCGTACCTTGATGGAGTTTGTGTAATATTTTGTCATTCCGAGTTTCGAGGAATCTAATATACAGAATTCTATAAAATAGATTCTTCGCTGCGCTCTGAATTACAAATAGCTTTATTGTTTAATCAAATCGTACAACTCATCCAATTTAGGTGAAAGTACAATTTCAATTCTACGGTTTTTACTACGGTTTTCTGCAGTGGTATTAGGATTTAAAGGTTGATATTGTCCTTTACCTGTGGCAGTCATTCTCACACTTTCTACCTTTTGCTCTTCCGTTAAAAAGCGAACTACTGATGTAGAACGAAGCACACTTAAATCCCAATTATCTTTAATCTGACCTAAGTTATTTATCTTCTGCGAATCTGTATGACCTTCAACCGCGATATTAATTTCTGGTTGTTGTTTCAATACTGTAGCCAATTGCGTTAAAGCTTGTTTTCCTTTTTCATCAATGATGATACTTCCAGAAGGAAACAATAATTTATCCGTTAATGAAACATATACTTTACCATTTTTAATTTCAACAGTTAAACCGTTTTTGGTGAAGCCTAATAAAGCTTCTTGTAATTTAGCTTTAAGCTGATTAGTAGCTTCATCTCTCTTACGAAGAATCTCCTCCACTTCTTTTAAGCGTTGCTCACGTTTTTTCAAATCATCAGACAATTTATTTAGATTGCCAGAAAGCTTATTAATTTCGGCAGAGCTGTTGTTACGCAGTTTTGCATAATTAGCTTCCATTTCATTATGCTGAGCTCTTAAATCAGCCAATTGACCATTTAAATCTGCTGTATCTTTTCTCAGACGAGTAATGCGTTGTTCTAAACTTTCGCCGTTTAATTGAGCTTCAGTTAAGGTTGAACTTAACGAATCTTGTTTTGCCAATAAGGCTTTATATTTTTTAGGTGATAAAATGACACACGAACTAATAGTTGATGCAATTAAAAGTATGGCAAGAGCTAAAAAGGTATTCTTCATTATTGTTGAATTGGTTAAATGTTTGAATTGGTTAACTGAATGATTGTGAAAAATCTTCACTAACCAATATCAGTGGCTTTTCTCAAAAATAGAACAAAAGGCTGAATAGTTTTAAAAGCAGTTATTAACTTATTAACGATTTCTGTTTTAAAAAATTCTTCGTCCTTAATTTTATAAATGGTAATAAAGCTTTTTAGTTTCAAAAAATCAATTTGTGGGTGATCAATGTCATAACCTTTAGGTGCATTTTTTAAGGTGTCTTCTTTACTTAATTTGTAGATACTCTTGAAATCCTTAGCGTTAATTATATCCAAAAATTCTGAAGTACTGTAGTCTATTTCTTCTCTAATGCTTTTTAAAACTGGCGCTTCTGGCTGCCAAAACCCTACGCCAAAAAAACAATTGTCTGGTTGTAAATGCAAATAGTAGCTAGGAGTACGTGGTCCATATCCTTTTACATCAAATGCAATTCCGTAGTTCTTTTTGTAAGGATCTTTATTCTTGCTAAAACGAACATCCCTGTAAATACGCATTAATGCTTTTTTAGGCTCAGTACTTGCAGAATATGCTGGGTCTATTGCTGCTAGTTCTTTTATCAACTTTGCTATAAACGGGAATAAATCTTCTTTGGCTTCTTCATACAAATATTTGTTCTCTGCAAACCATTCGCGATTATTATTTTCCGTTAAAGCGTTAAGGAAATCGAAAGTTTTTTTGTTTAACATCTTTGATGAATTTATTAGGTAAATGGCCAATGGACTATAGGCCATGGACTAATTATCATAATCTACTTTATACTTTATTTTGGGAGATAACCAATGTAATAATATGATACGTGAATATCGATAATTTAAGGGCGATAACAAAAGTGAACCTAAAAAAATTACACCAACATACAACCAGAGTGAATCAAAATCAAGTCTACCACCAGATAAATAATAAGTAGCGAATCCCGTGGAAATCATTTCTATCATGTTCATGGCATAGCTTACATACATCGCTGCATAGAAATAACCTGGTTCTATCTCAAACCTTAGGTTGCAGTGCGAACAACTATAATTGGTACGTTGAATATTAAAACCATAAATATTCCCTGTAAAAATAGCCCCCCTTCTGCATTGAGGACATTTACCTTTAACAAGGGCATAAAACTTACTTGTTTTCTTTAAGTCGTTGCCCATATTAGAAAAATAAAAGATTAATTGTTTGAAGCAGAAATCGCTTTTTTACGGTAGTTTTTGTACCATAGTACGCCAATTCCTGCAATTAAGATATAAGGAATTGCCAACAAGTAAATAATACCAGAGTTTAATCCTTTTCCTTGTGTATTGCCATTTTTAGTCCCCTGTTCGGCGCTAATGGTACACATGGAACATTGTGCTTTTACTTGTGGCGCAACGAATGTTGTTGCCACGAGAATAAATAAGATGAAACTAATTTTCTTAAACATTGATACAAAGATAATGATAAATTCTAAGGTGAGTTTTAAAATTTATGTCATAAAAAAACCCCCACATTTATAGTGGGGGTTAAAAAGAAATAATAAATCAATTATTGAAGTACAAATGTCATAACCGTTGAAGGATCTTCAACACTCGTAACCTTAGCATAAACGTTAGCTCCATCTACATGGTAATCAAAAGTTACACGATTCTGCAGTAAAAATGTATCTAACTTAGATAAAGGTATTGCAACATATCCACCAGAGGCAATAGCATTAGAAGTAAACTTATATACTCCTGCACCATCAACTGTATAACTATAAACAGTAGCTGTCACCCATCCCGATGTACCACCATTTTGACTACTAAATCCATTAACTGTTAAGCGTTTATTTACAGTATTCCACACAAAGTTGATACGACCGTAGTTAAATGTATAAGGTTGGGTTGGTGGTACTAAACCATTATGATAATAATTCAATATTACAGCACCATTGGCTGATGTCCCTGGATATATTGTTTTATATTCAGATAACATACCAGTATATTTTGTGCCCCACAATTGATAAAGAGGGACTAAAGGTGTAGCTGAATTTTTAATTATATATTCTTTTCCACTACCATCAATTAAAACAAGTGTAGTTGCATCCTTCCAACGTAAACGCACAAATTTTATTCCTTGCCATATCAATCCAGTGCCAAGTATATCTATGCCATCTATATTCGATGCAATTTTCTGTCCACTTGAAACCACTGTATTTCCATCTGCTAAAACCCCTGTAAGGTCAAGTCTTTTTCCAGCACTTAGCGTATTAGTTAGATTTGGTGTAACACCTACCTTTAATGTGTTGGTACCAGAAACAATTTCTATAAAAGGGTTTTTATTAGTTGTAAAGAAACTCTTTAACTTATCTATTGTCGTCTTATAAGCACTTGCAACATACGAAGCCTTTTGAG